>NZ_JBIAWF010000069.1:0-1225 GCF_042895325.1 Streptomyces sp. NPDC001407 | reverse complement strand
GGCGGAGGTGACCGTGCCTGAGATCTGGGCCGGGGTAGACATCGGCAAGACGCATCACCACGCGGTGGTGATCGACGCGGAGGGCAAGCGTCTGCTGTCCCGCCGGGTCCAGAACGACGAGACCGAGCTCCTCGCGCTCATCGGCGACGTCTTGGAGATATCCCGGGACGCGCTGTGGGCGGTAGACCTCAACCATGGTGGTGCCGCGCTGCTGATCGGCCTGCTGGTCAGCCATGGCCAGCCGGTCGCCTATCTCACCGGCCTGGCAATTCACCGCGCTTCGGCTACCTACCGCGGCGAGGGCAAGACAGACGCGAAGGACGCCTTCGTCATCGCCGACCAGGCCCGCGTCCGCCACGACCTCGGCCTGCTGCGACCCGGCGACGAGATCGCCGTCGACCTGCGCACGCTGACCACCCGCCGCCTGGACCTGATCTTCGACCGCACCCGCCAGATCAACCGGCTCCGTGCCCAACTCCTGGAGATCTTCCCTGCGCTGGAACGGTCCCTGGAGCTGACGAACCACGGTCCGGTGATGCTGCTGACCGGCTTCCAGACCCCGGCGGCGATCCGCCGTGCGGGCGCGAGCCGGATCGAGACGTGGCTGAGGAACCGCAAGGTCCGGGGCGCCGCCACACTGGCGAAGAGCGCGGTGGAGGCCGCCCGGGCTCAGCACACCGTGCTCCCTGGCGAGGAACTGGCCGCCGCCATGGTGGTCCGCCTCGCGAAGGGAGTGATGGCCCTCGACGAGGAGATCGCTGAGCTCGACACCCTGATCGAGGCCAAGTTTCGCGAGCACCCGCATGCCGAGGTGATCCGCAGCCTGCCCGGTATGGGAACCAAACTCGCGGCGGAGTTCATCGCCGCGACCGGCGGCGACATGGACGCCTTCGGCAGCTCCGACCGCTTGGCCGGCTTCGCCGGCCTGGCACCCAGACCCCGCGACTCCGGCCGCGTCAGCGGCAACATGCGCAGGCCCCGGCGCTACCACCGCGGGCTGCTGAGAACCATGTACCTGTCCGCGATGGTCAGCCTGCGGTGCTGTCCCGCCTCGAAGGCGTACTACGACCGGAAGCGGAGCGAGGGCAAGGGACACAAGCAGGCACTGCTGGCCCTCGCGCGCAGGCGCCTCAACGTTCTGTGGGCGATGATCCGAGACGGAGAGTGCTTTCACTCTTCACCCCCCGTCACGGGAGCAGCTTGACAACACGATTGGGAAGTTCCT
>NZ_JBIAWF010000068.1:0-1277 GCF_042895325.1 Streptomyces sp. NPDC001407 | reverse complement strand
GCTTGGATGAGGGTGGTGGTCGCGGCGAGTCCTGCGGGGACGGCCGGGTGCTCGGGGTGCGGTTCCTCGTCCAGCGCCAGCAGATTGACGATCCCGGCCAGCCCGGACGTGTCCACCGAGGCCAAGGACTCACACCTGACGCGCCCCGTCTCCACGGCATGCAGCCGGACGACCGCGCCGTGCTCTTGCAGCGCCTCCGCCGTGGCCCGTACGGCGGGGTGGTCGGCCTGTGCCTCGGGAACGAAGAGCAGCCAGTCCCCGCTCAGTTCCGGTGTCGTCGAGGCGTCGGGCCGGTGCTCCCATGTGACGTGGTAGCGCCAGGAGTCGATCGTGGACTTCTCCCGGTGCCGTCGGCGCCAGGCCGAGAGGGCCGGCAGCGCGGGCTCCAGTGCCTCGACGGTCTCCGGCCGGTCCTCGATCTCCAGACTGCCGGCGAGCGCCTCCATGTCCAGATCCTCGATCGCCTGCCACAGCTGTGCTTCGGCCGCGTCATGACCTGCGCCGACAGCCGCGGCCGCGGTGGCGCGCTTGAGCCAGTAGCGCTGACGTTGGAAGGCGTACGTCGGGAGGTCGACGGTACGGGGGGCCGGCTCGGTGGGGAACCAGCGCCGCCAGTCGACGTCCGCTCCGGCCGTGAAGGCCAGGGCGGCGGAGTGCGTGAGCTGGGTGAGGCCGCCGTGGTCACGGCGCAGGGTCGGGACGATGGCGGCCGTGACGCCGGCGTGGTCGACGGTCTCCTGGATGCCCAGGTTGAGCACGGGGTGGGGGCTGGCCTCGATGAAGAGGCGGTAGCCGTCGGCCAGGAGCGCTTCGACGGTGTCGGCGAAGCGGATGGGCCGGCGCAGGTTGGTGATCCAGTACGCCGTGTCCAGGCCGGTGGTCCCCAGGCGCCCGGCGGTGACGGTGGAGTAGAACGCCACGTCGGTGTCCACCGGCCGGATACCGCTGAGACGCTCGGCGAGCAGGTCGGCGATCTCGTCGACCTGCGGGCCGTGCGAGGCGTAGTCCACATCGATCGTGCGCGCCCGCAGGCCGCGTGCCTCCGCGTCCGCGACCACGGCGGCCACATGCTCGGGCGGGCCCGAGATCACCGTGGAGGAAGGGCTGTTGACGCCCGCGATGCCCACGCCCGGCCGCCCGTCGACGAGCTCGGCGGCCTGCTCCTGGCCCACTCCGAGAGAGGCCATCGCACCGTGCCCGGCCAATTGCCTGAGGGCGTCGCTGCGTACGGCGACGATGCGTGCGGCGTCGTCGAGGGTGAGTGCGCCGGCGACGCA
>NZ_JBIAWF010000067.1:0-1292 GCF_042895325.1 Streptomyces sp. NPDC001407 | reverse complement strand
TGCGTCGCCGGCGCACTCACCCTCGACGACGCCGCACGCATCGTCGCCGTACGCAGCGACGCCCTCAGGCAATTGGCCGGGCACGGTGCGATGGCTTCCCTCGGGACCGGTGCCGAGGAGGCCGCCGAGCTGATCGGCGACCGGCCGGGGGTGTGCGTCGCGGCGGTCAACGGACCGTCCTCGACGGTGATCTCCGGGCCGCCCGAGCACGTCGCCGCCGTGGTCGCGGATGCCGAGGCGCGGGGGCTCCGGGCCCGCGTGATCGACGTCGGCTACGCCTCGCACGGTCCGCAGATCGACCAGCTCACCGACCAGCTCATGGACCGCTTGAGCGGTATCCGGCCGGTGGACACCGAGGTGGCGTTCTACTCCACCGTCACCGCCGAGCGCACCGACACCACCGGCCTGGACACGGGTTACTGGGTGACGAATCTACGGCAGCCGGTGCGCTTCGCCGACACCGTCGAGGCGCTCCTGGCCGACGGCTACCGCCTCTTCATCGAGGCCAGCCCGCACCCCGTGCTCAACCTGGGCATCCAGGAGACCATCGACCGTTCCGGCGTCGTGGCCACGACCGTCCCCACTCTGCGCCGTGACCACGGCGGCCTCACCCAGCTCACGCACTCCGCCGCCCTGGCCTTCACGGCGGGAGCGGACGTCGACTGGCGGCGCTGGTTCCCCACCGAGCCGGCCCCCCGCACCGTCGACCTGCCGACGTATGCCTTCCAGCGCAAGCACTATTGGGTGGAGCCGCCCGCGGCGGCGCCGACGGCGAGCGGTGGCCATGATCCTGTCGAGGCTCAGGTGTGGCAGGCGATCGAGGATCTG
The DNA here is from genome assembly GCF_042895325.1 of Streptomyces sp. NPDC001407. NCBI lineage: Bacteria > Bacillati > Actinomycetota > Actinomycetes > Kitasatosporales > Streptomycetaceae > Streptomyces > Streptomyces sp. NPDC001407. Next base: position 464 of record NZ_JBIAWF010000067.1, on the reverse strand, counting down.
GACATCGAGGCGCTCGCCGGCAGCCTGGAGATCGAGGACCGGCCGGAGACCGTCGAGGCACTGGAGCCCGCGCTGCCGGTCCTCTCGGCCTGGCGCCGACGGCACCGGGAACAGTCGACAGTCGACTCCTGGCGCTACCAGGTCACTTGGAAGCACCAGTCCGACGCCTCGGCGACCCCGGAGCTGAGCGGGACGTGGCTCCTGCTCGTTCCCGCGGCGCACGCCGAACACCCCGCCGTGCTGGCGACGGCGCAGACGCTGGCCTCCCATGGCGCCGAGGTACGGCGTCATGTGGTGGACGCGCGGGCCGTGGAGCGTGCGGGGTTCGCCCGGGAACTGCTCTCGCTGACGGGCGGGGAGCCGTACGCGGGGATCGTCAATCTGCTGGCGCTGGACGAGGAACCGCACCCCGAGCACCCGGCCGTCCCCGCAGGACTCGCCGCGACCACCACCCTCATCCAAGC
>NZ_JBIAWF010000066.1:0-1548 GCF_042895325.1 Streptomyces sp. NPDC001407 | reverse complement strand
CGCCGCGCCCAGGGCGTGCAGCGGCGCCGAACGGTACAGCTCCAGCGCCTCCCCCGCAGTGATCCGGCCACCGGCAGCGGCACGGTCGAGGACGGCGGACAGTCCTGGGTGCTGCTCTTCGAACGTCGGCATATCGCTGCCCTTTCCAGAGTTCATCGGCATGTCGATCAGGGCGGAGCCCACCGGCCCGGGCGCCTGATTCACTTCTTGTCGGCGGCAGCGGGATCCAGCAGCCGCACCCGGACGTCCGGCGGGAATCCCTCGTCGTCGCCCCCGGCCCTGCGGGCGAATTCCTCGATTCCGGCCAACTGGCGGTCGCCCAGGCCGTAGTCGAGGGCCTCGGTGAAATACCGCTTCAGCGTCGGTGCGTCGAAATCACCCCAACGGGCGGCCATCTCGCTCACCTTGTCCACCTCGGACAGGGCGAGATCCCGGGCGGCCAGCAGCGCCTGGTGGACCCGGTGCACGGTTTCCGGCTCCTTCGCCAGGAAATCGCGCCGGGCGGCGAACACCGCGAAGACGAAGGGCAGTCCGGTCCACTGCCGCCACAGCTGCCCGAGGTCGTAGACGTGGAGCCCCTGCCGGGGCGCCTCCAGCAGGGAGGCCCGCAGCGCCGGGTCGCCGATGACCACGGCGGCCGACGCCTGCGACAGCATCGCGCCCAGGTCCGGCGGGCAGACGAAGTAGTCCGGTTTGACGCCGGTCCGCTCCCGCAGCAGGAGCTGCGCCAGCAGCACCGACGTACGGCTCGTGTCGCAGAGCGCGACGCGCTCCCCGTCGAGTTCCTCCAGCGGCTTCTCGCTGACGATCAGGCAGGACATCACCGGGCCGTCGCTGCCGATGCCGATGCCCGGGAGCGCGACCAATTCGTCGGCGTGACGCAGGAATTCGACGAGGCTGATGGGCCCCATGTCGAGCTCACCGGCGACGAGCGCGGCATTGAGGTGGTCCGGGGTGTCCGAGGTCAGATCGAGGTCGAGCAGGCTGCCGGTCCTGGCCAGTCCCCAGGAAAGGGGCAGGCAGTTCAGGAACTGGATATGCCCGACCTTGGGCCGCCGGGGCGGAATGCGCACCTCCGCGGAAGGGGCGGCCGGTGTTTCCGCGCGCGTCATCTCGCTGCTCACGCGTCGGGACCGTAGACCTCGGTACGGTCGCTCCGGCGGCGTACGTGGATGCAGTCGCCGGGGCAGTCCTTCACGGAATCCACCACGTCCCGCAGGAGCGGCAGCGGCACGGGCACGGCCGCGCCAGGCTCCTGGCGCAACTCGTCCTCCGCGTCCTTCACATAGGCGAGTCCGTCGATGTCCAGCTCGAAGACGTCCGGCGCGTACTGCGCGCAGATTCCGTCTCCGGTGCACAGATCCTGGTCGATCCAGACTTCGAGGTCTTCGTCGGGCGCATGCGTGGTCATAAGGGGTCCGCCGATCGTCGTCGTGGGGTACTCGGTGGGAATTCAGACGCGCATGGGCTGGGGCGATTCCCGCAGCGAGGCATCCGGGCCCGGGTACTCACGGATCGTCTCGTACCGCGTGTTCCGCTCCACCGGAC
>NZ_JBIAWF010000065.1:0-2395 GCF_042895325.1 Streptomyces sp. NPDC001407 | reverse complement strand
TTCAGGGAACATGCAGTAGAGATTGCCGCCGGTGCGGCAGGAGTGGCCGCCTCGCCGTCCTCGCGGACGCCGGGGCAACTCGAAGAACTCTACACGAGCCCGTAGGACGCATCAAACCTGTGGCGCAAGGGGGTTTCACAGGGGTACGGTCGGCGCATGACTCAGCATGCGTGCCGCAGCACTCAGCAGTGGTGGGCCGCCTGACCGGCGGCCCGTCTTCTGCGCATGCATCCACGGCCGCCGCCTAGGCGGCCTTTTTGCTGTCCGTGGCGGTGGTCCCTCTCCAAGGGAGGCAAGACCCCATGACCCGGATCTTCAGCGGTATCAAGCCCACCGGCCACCTCACACTGGGCAACTACCTCGGGGCCGTACGCCAGTGGGCCGAGACGGACCAGCACAAGGCCGACGCCCTCTTCTGCGTCGTCGACCTGCACGCACTGACCGTCGACCACGATCCCGCCAGGGTCCGCAGGCTCAGCCGGCAAGCGGCGACGCTTCTGCTCGCCGCCGGGCTGGAACCGTCCCACTGCACGATGTTCGTGCAGAGTCATGTGGACGAACACACCCGGCTCTCCTATCTGCTCGAGTGCACGGCGTCCGACGGCGAGATGCGCCGGATGATCCAGTACAAGGAGAAGTCGGTACGCGAGCGGGCGACCGGCGGGAGCGTGCGGCTGTCGCTGCTGACGTATCCGGTGCTGATGGCGGCCGACATCCTCGCCTATTCGGCGGACGAGGTGCCGGTGGGCGACGACCAGGCCCAGCACGTGGAGCTCACGCGTGACCTGGCGGTGCGGTTCAACCAGCGGTACGGCCATACGTTCACCGTGCCGAAGGCCGTACTCCCGAGCGTGGCCGCCAGGGTCATGGACCTCCAGGACCCCACCTCGAAGATGGGGAAGTCGCACGCGGAGACGAGCGGGATCGTCTATCTCCTCGACGAGGCGGACGTCGTGCGCAAGAAAATCATGCGCGCGGTCACCGACAGCGGCAGCTCGGTGGTGTACGACCGGGAAGAGCGCCCAGGAGTCGCGAATCTGCTGGAGATCCTCGCGGCCTGCGTCGGCGGCAAGCCCGCGGAACTGGCCGAGGAGTACGACTCGTACGGCGCTCTGAAGCGGGACACCGCCGATGCCGTGCTCGAACTCCTGCGACCGGTGCGGGAACGGCACGCGGAATTGTGTGCCGACCCCGGATATGTGGACGCGGTCCTGCGCACCGGGGCCGAGCGGGCCCGGAAGGTGGCCCGGCCGACCGTCGACGCGGCGTACGCGGCGATCGGTCTGATGCCGCCCGCCTGAAAAGCACGAAGAACGGCCTCGGAGACCGAAAGGGAATTCTCCGAGGCCGTTCCGTGTGAGCGGCTACCGCAATCAGGCCTGGCCGGAGGCCAGTTCGCGACTGCGGTCACGAGCTGCTTCGAGTGCGGCGATCAGAGCGGCGCGTACGCCGTGCCGCTCCAGCTCCCGGATCGCGCTGATCGTCGTGCCCGCGGGCGAGGTGACGGCCTCGCGGAGCTTGACCGGGTGCTCGCCGCTGTCCCGCAGCATGACCGCCGCGCCGATGGCCGCCTGGACGATGAGGTCGTGGGCCTTGTCCCGGGGGAGCCCCAGGAGGATGCCGGCGTCGGTCATCGCCTCGACGAGGAAGTAGAAGTACGCGGGACCGGACCCGGAGAGGGCGGTCGCCGCGTCCTGCTGGGACTCCGGGACCCGAAGCGTCTTGCCGACGGGCTTGAAGATCGCTTCGGTACGGAGGAGATGGTCCTCCGTCGCGTGGGTGCCGGCGGAGATGACGGACATGCCTTCGTCCACGAGGACCGGGGTGTTGGGCATGACGCGTACGACGGGGACGCCCTCCGGCAGCTTCTCCTCGAAGAAGGCCGTGGGGACGCCGGCCGCGGCACTGATCACCAGCCGGTCGGCGGGCAGGTGGGGAGCGAGCTCCTCGAGGAGCGTCGCCATGTCCTGCGGCTTCACGGCGAGGATCAGGGTGTCGGCGGCCTTGGCGGCCTCGACGTTGGTGACGGTGTCGACGCCGTAGCGGGCGTGGAGTGCCTCGGCCCGCTCCGGCCGGCGGGCGGTGACCAGCAGGTCGTCGGTCGACCAGCCGGCGCGGATCATGCCGCTGAGCAGTGCCTCGCCGATCTTTCCTGTGCCGAGTACGGCGACTTTCTGGGACACGGGGCTCGCTCACCTCTTCTACGCTGGAGTTCAGGGGGCGTGCCGACCAATCTTCCCACTCGGCACGCACTCCATGAGGCGGTGCGGGCAACCTCGTGCGCCGATAAAAGGCCCCGAAACGCAGAAATGCCCTGGCAGGAACCGGAGTTCCCACCAGGGCATTTCATCAAAATTTGTTCGGCGGCGTCCTACTCTCCCACACGGTCCCCCAT
>NZ_JBIAWF010000064.1:0-2640 GCF_042895325.1 Streptomyces sp. NPDC001407 | reverse complement strand
ATCACCGCATGCGACGTCAGCGACCCCCACCAACTACGAAACCTCCTCGACACCATCCCCCACCAACACCCCCTCACCACCGTCATCCACGCCGCGGGCATGACGGATCTGACGCCGATCGGCGATCTGACGTCCGCACGGCTGGACGAGGTGCTGGGCTCCAAGGCGTACGCGGCCTGGAACCTGCACGAGATGACGCGGGACGCGGACCTGTCGGCCTTCGTGATGTTCTCCTCCGGCGCCGCGGTGTGGGGCAGCGGGCAGCAGGGTGCCTACGGCGCGGCCAACCACTTCCTCGACGCCCTCGCCGAACACCGCCGCTCCCAAGGACTGCCCGCCACCTCCATCGCCTGGGGCCCCTGGGCCGAGGCGGGGATGTCCGCGGACGCGGAGTCGCTGGCGTACTTCAAGCGCTTCGGCCTGCACCCGATCGGCCCCGACCTGAGCGTCAAGGCGCTGCACCAGGCGGTGAGTTCGGGCGAGACCACACTGACCGTGGCGAACTTCGACTGGGCACGGTTCACCCCGACGTTCACCGCGCAGCGGCCCAGCCCGTTCCTCGACGGCATTCCCGAGAACCGGCGGGAGGCCGAACAGCCGGGCACCGGGGCGGAGACCAGCGCGTTCCGCGCGGAACTCGCGAAGACTCCCGCCTCACAGCGGCACGGCTTCCTGGTCCAGCGCGTCCGGACCTACGCTGCCGCGACGCTCGGCCGGACGGTGGAGGAGATCCCGGCGGCGAAGCCGTTCCAGGAGCTCGGCTTCGACTCGCTGACCGCCGTCCAGCTGCGCAATCAGCTCAACACCGCGACCGGGCTCGCGCTGCCCGCCACCGTGATCTTCGACCATCCCACGTCCGAGGCGCTCGCCACCCATCTGCGCGGGCAGCTCGGCGACGCGGGCGGGGAGCCCGGTGAGGGCAGCGTCCTCGCGGCCCTGGACAAGTGGGACGCGGCGTACGGCACGGACGGGCTGGACGAGGCGGCCCGGCGGCGGATCGCGGGCCGGCTCCAGGTGCTGATGTCGAAGTGGAGCCCGGCGAAGGGCGACGGGGAGAGTTCCGCTTCCGCCCACGACGAGCTGGAGTCCGCGTCCGCGGACGACATCTTCGACCTCATCTCCAGCGAGTTCGGGAAGTCCTGACCGCCGGTACCGCCCGTCCCCCATGACCTCGATCATCCACGTAGTGCCAAGGAGCCTGGGTTAGATGTCGAACGAGGAGAAGCTTCTCGATCACCTCAAGTGGGTCACCGCGGAGCTGCGCGAGGCCCACCAACGGCTCCGCGACAAGGAATCGGCGGAACCGGTCGCGATCGTGGGGATGGCCTGCCGCTATCCCGGCGGCACCCGGTCCGCCGAGGACCTGTGGCGGCTCGTGCGCGAGGGAGGTGACGCCGTCTCGGCCTTCCCCGACGACCGGGGCTGGGACCTGGAGGCGCTCTACCACCCGGATCCCGAGCACCCGGGCACCAGCTATGTGCGGGACGGCGCGTTCCTCTACGACGCGGGCGACTTCGACGCCGAGTTCTTCGGCATCAGCCCGCGCGAAGCGGTGGCGATGGACCCGCAGCAGCGGCTGCTCCTGGAGACCGCCTGGGAGGCCGTGGAGCACGCGGGCCTGGATCCGCGGGGGTTGCAGGGCAGCGACACGGGTGTCTTCACCGGGGTGAGCGCCCACGACTATCTGACGCTGATCAGTCAGACGGCCAGCGAGGTCGAGGGATACATCGGCACCGGCAACCTCGGCAGCGTGGTCTCGGGCCGGATCTCGTACACCATGGGGCTCGAGGGCCCGGCGGTGACGGTCGACACCGCGTGCTCGTCGTCGCTGGTCGCGATCCATCTGGCGGCCCAGGCACTGCGGCAGGGCGAGTGCTCGCTGGCACTCGCGGGCGGCTCCACCGTGATGGCGACGCCCGGCTCGTTCACGGAGTTCTCCCGGCAGCGCGGGCTGGCGCCCGACGGGCGGTGCAAGCCGTTCGCGGCAGCCGCCGACGGCACCGGCTGGGGCGAGGGCGCCGGTGTGGTGGCGCTCGAACTGCTCTCGGAGGCGCGGCGCCGCGGGCACAAGGTCCTCGCCGTCATCCGTGGCTCGGCCGTGAACCAGGACGGCACCAGCAACGGCCTCGCCGCCCCCAACGGGCCCTCGCAGGAGCGGGTCATCCGCGCCGCTCTCGCCAACGCCCGACTGTCCGCCGACGAGGTCGACGTGGTGGAGGCACACGGCACCGGCACCACGCTCGGCGACCCCATCGAGGCCGGCGCACTCCTCGCCACCTACGGCAAGGACCGGCCCGCCGACCGGCCACTGTGGCTCGGCTCGGTGAAGTCCAACATCGGCCACACGCAGGCGGCCGCCGGGGTCGCCGGTGTGATCAAGATGGTCATGGCCCTGCGCAACGGCCTGCTGCCCGCCTCACTGCACATCGACGCGCCCTCACCGCACGTCCAGTGGGAGCAGGGCGGCGTGCGGCTGCTCACCGAGGGGGTCGAGTGGCGGTCGGAGCGCACCCGCCGGGCGGGCGTCTCGGCGTTCGGGATCTCGGGCACGAACGCGCATGTGATCCTGGAGGAGGCGCCGGAGGAGGAGTCCGAGCCCGAGGCGGCGGAGCCCGCGCCGGGGTCGGTGGTCCCGTGGGT
>NZ_JBIAWF010000063.1:0-2687 GCF_042895325.1 Streptomyces sp. NPDC001407 | reverse complement strand
CACCGCGTTCCAGGTCCCCAGCCCGGAGGCCCCACCCCCGGCACCCACCACCACCCAAGCCCGGCCGGCGATTGAGGCCGCCCGCCGCAGGCGCAACGCACCCGCACCCGGAAACGAACCCGCACCCAGACCACCGCCACGCGCCAGCGCAACCGCACCCACAAACCGAGCCACCCCCACCAAAACCCCGTACCGTCGGACTCATGAGCGATCCGGCCCACCCCCCGGCACCGCACCCCGGCCTCACCCCAGCCGAAGTCGCCGAGCGCGTGGCGAGAGGGGAGGTCAACGACGTCCCCGTACGCTCCTCCCGCTCGACCGCGGAGATCGCACGCGCGAATATCTTCACCCGCTTCAACGCGATCATCGGCGTGCTCTTCCTGATCATTCTGATCGTCGGGCCGATCCAGGACGGCCTCTTCGGGTTCGTGATCGTCGCCAACACCGCGATCGGCATCGTCCAGGAGCTCCGGGCGAAGAAGACCCTCGACTCGCTCGCCGTGATCGGCGAGGCCAAGCCGACGGTCCGCCGCGACGGGGAGCCCTCCACGATCCCCACCGGGGAGATCGTCCTGGGCGACCTCATCGAACTGGGGCCGGGCGACAAGTGCGTGGTCGACGGCGAGGTCAGGGAAGCCGACGGGCTGGAGATCGACGAGTCGCTGCTCACCGGCGAGGCCGATCCCGTGCTGAAGAAGCCGGGCGACAAGGTCATGTCCGGGTCCTTCGTCGTCGCGGGAGGCGGCGCGTACACCGCCACCAAGGTGGGCCGCGAGGCGTACGCGGCCCAGCTCGCCGAGGAGGCGTCCCGCTTCACGCTCGTCCACTCCGAACTGCGCACCGGCATCAGCCGGATCCTCAAGTACGTGACGTGGATGATGCTCCCGACCGCCGTCGGCCTCGTCATCAGCCAGCTCGTCGTGCAGGGCCACGACTGGCGGGAGGCGGTCCGCCGGATGGTGGCCGGCATCGTGCCGATGGTGCCCGAGGGCCTGGTGCTGCTGACCTCCGTCGCCTTCGCGATCGGCGTGATCCGGCTCGGCCGCAAGCAGTGCCTGGTCCAGGAGCTGCCCGCCATCGAGGGCCTCGCCCGCGTCGACACGGTGTGCCTCGACAAGACCGGCACCCTCACCGAGGGCGGCATGGACGTGAGCGAGCTCCGGGTGCTGCTGAAGAACGCGGACGAGGCGTACGTCCGCCAGGTGCTCGGGGCCCTCGGCGAGAGCGACCCCCGGCCCAACGCCAGCCTCAAGGCCATCATCGACGCCTACCCCGACGGCTCGGGCTGGCGCTGCACCGAGTCGCTGCCCTTCTCCTCCGCCCGCAAGTACAGCGGCGCCGCCCTCAACGGCCCCGACACCGAGAGCAGCAACTGGCTGCTCGGCGCCCCCGACGTGCTGCTGCCGGACGGCCACCCCTCCCTCTCCGAGATCGAGCAGCTCAACGCCCAGGGGATGCGGGTGCTACTGCTGGCACGCGCCCAGCGCGAGCTCGACGACCCGCGCGTCGTCGAGGACGTGAGCCCCACCGCCCTCGTCGTGCTCGAACAGCGGCTGCGGCCCGACGCCGGTGACACCCTGCGCTACTTCGCCCAGCAGGACGTCTCCGCCAAGGTGATCTCCGGCGACAACGCCGTCTCCGTCGGGGCCGTGGCCGCCAAGCTCGGCCTGCCCGGTGCCGAGGCGCCGGTGGACGCGCGCCGTCTGCCCGCCGAGAAGGAACCCATGGCCAAGGTTCTGGAGGACGGCAGCGTCTTCGGCCGCGTCACCCCGCAGCAGAAGCGCGACATGGTCGCCGCCCTCCAGTCCCGCGGCCACACCGTCGCCATGACCGGCGACGGCGTCAACGACGTCCTGGCGCTCAAGGACGCCGACATCGGGGTCTCCATGGGCTCCGGCTCCGAGGCGACCCGGGCCGTCGCGCAGATCGTCCTGCTCGACAACAGCTTCGCCACCCTGCCGTCGGTGGTGGCCGAGGGGCGCCGCGTCATCGGCAACATCACCCGGGTCGCCACCCTCTTCCTGACCAAGACCGTCTACTCCGTGCTGCTGGCGATCCTCGTCGTCTGTTCCCGGGTGCCGTATCCCTTCCTGCCGCGCCACCTGACCCTGCTGTCGACGCTGACCATCGGCGTCCCGGCCTTCTTCCTGGCGCTGGCCCCGAACACGGAGCGCGCCAGGCCGCACTTCGTACGCCGCGTGATGCGGTACGCCGTCCCGGCGGGCCTGCTCGCGGGCGCGGCCACCTTCGCCGCGTATCTGGTCGCCCGCGCCTACTACACCGGGCCGGACAGCCTCGCCGCCCAGACCAGCGTGGCCACGCTGACCCTCTTCCTGATCTCCATGTGGGTCCTCGCGATCATCGCCCGCCCCTACACGTGGTGGCGCATCGCCCTCGTCCTCGCCATGGGCCTGGGCTTCCTCGTCGTCCTGGCCGTGCCGTGGCTTCAGCGGTTCTTCGCTCTGAAGCTGGTGGGTACGACGATGCCGTGGGCTGCGGTCGGGATCGCGGCGGTGGGGGCTGTCGTACTGGAGCTTGCGTGGCGGTGGGTGGGGCGCCGGTTCCCGGCTTGACCGCTGGGTGCGGGTCCGTTGTCTTGTGCGGGTTGTGTGCGCCTGCGGCGGGCGGCCTCAAACGCCGGCCGGGCTGGGTGTGTGGTGGGTGCGCTTTCCGCTGGGTGCGGGGGC
>NZ_JBIAWF010000062.1:0-2746 GCF_042895325.1 Streptomyces sp. NPDC001407 | reverse complement strand
TGAGCTTGCTCCGCTTTGACGGACACGTTGGTTGTGTCGGTCAGGCCGCGAGTGCGGCCTCGTACTCGGCAGGGCTGAGGTAGCCGAGGCTGCTGTGCAGACGACGCGAGTTATACCAGCCCTCGATGAAGTCGAAGACCGCTGTTCGGGCGAGAGCCCGGCTGGGCCAGGAACACGTCCCGAGCAGCTCCCGCTTGATGGTGGCGAAGAACGACTCGGCGAGCGCGTTGTCCCAACACTGGCCGGTGCGTCCAACCGAGAGCCTGATCCCGAACTGCGCACTCAGAGCAGAGAATTCGGCGCTGGTGTACTGGGCGGATTCAATTGGTGGTCGCAACACGGGCTTGTTGGAGTGATCGTAGCTGCTCGTCGAGCGTCTCGGCCGGGGTCTTCCACCCGAGTGTCTTGCGTGGCCGGTTGTTGACGACGTTGGCGACGGCCTGGATCTCCTCGCGGCTCCATCTCGACAGGTCGGTGCCTTTGGGAAAGTACTGGCGCAGGAGCCCGTTGGTGTTCTCGTTGGTTCCGCGCTGCCATGGGCTGTGGGGATCGGCGAAGTAGACGGGGATGCCGGTTTCGACTCTGAACGTGGCATGTGCGGACAGTTCCTTGCCGCGGTCCCAGGTCAGCGATCGACGAAGCTGTTCGGGCAGCGTGGTCATCGCTTCTGCCAGGGCGTTCTTCATCGTGACCGCGCCGTAGCCGGCCAGTGCGGGCCCGTTCTTCGTCCGCGGGATTACGCCGTAGCCCTCTTCGCGGGGCAAGTGGATCAGCATGGTGAACCTGGTGGTGCGGTCGACCAGGGTGCCGATCGCCGAGCGTTTCAGCCCGATGATGAGATCGCCCTCCCAGTGTCCGGGAACAGCGCGGCCGTCCGCCTCGGCGGGACGTTCACTGATAAGCACCTCATCGGTGACATGAGCCCAGGCCTTGTGCCGGCTTCGTGCCCTGGGCACCCGCAGGGCACGTCCGGTGCGCAGACAGGCCACCAACTCACGCTTGAGCGCACCACGTCCCTCGACGTAGAGCGCCTGATAGATCGCCTCGTGGCTGATCCGCATGTCTTCATCATCGGGGAACTCGACCGGCAGGCGTCGGGCAATCTGCTCCGGACTCCACGCCGTCACCCAGCGGCGGTCTCCGCGATGCGGCTTGTTCCGTCCCTTCCACGTCGGCCCCGCCGGCCCCATGGGACGGCCATCGGCGTCGGTGATATCACCGGACAGCCGAGCCTGAACATAGTCCCGCAGCCGTGGGTTGCTGACGAGTTTGGCCGTCTTCGGCCGCCGGGCACGGCGTTCGGCGTGCCACTGCGCGGTCGACGCCCGGTAGTCCAACTTGTACGTGCGGGTCGACGCGTTGCGGCGCAGCTCGCGCGAGACCGTCGACGGAGCCCGCCCCAGCCTGCGGGCGATCTCACGGCCGCTGACGCCCTGCGCATGCCAGATCGCGACGTCCTCCCGCTCAGCAAACGACAAGTACCGACCGGATACTTCGGCAGGAAGACATGGATTCACGCCACCAGCGTGCCGAAACCAACGGAACCCCACCGGGCCGGACACGTGCGCGGCCGCGCACGCATCCTCGGTCTTGTCCCCGCGAGCGATCGCCGCCCAGAACCTGACCCTGTCCTCACGCCAGGCCACCGTCGGCCTGCCCGGCGACGGGATCTGCCCGCGGTATACGCGCACCCGCTGCTGCCGTTCCAAGACGCCCATCGCTTCACCTCTCGATCAAGGTGTTGCGACGATCGATTGAATCCGCCCTGGCAGCCGCGATCCGAGTGGAAGACCGCCTCCCCGGCCGGGCGGCGCTGGCGGCAGGCGGCCTTGAGGGCCTCGGCTACCAGCTCGGTCCGCAGGTGGTCTGCGGTGGCCCAGCCGATGACCCGGCGGGTGGCGATGTCGATGACGGTGGCCAGGTACAGCCAGCCTTCGTCCGTGGGGATGTAGGTGATGTCGCCGCACCAGCGGGTGCCGGGGGTGGCCGTGCCCGGGGCGAAGTCGCGTCCGATGAGGTCGGGCCGGGCACCTGCCCGCGGGTCGGGGACGGTGGTGCGGTGCTTCCGCCGGTGGCGGATGCCGTGCAGGCCGGCCGCTCTTATCAGCCGTGCGACACGTCGGCGTCCGCACCGGACATCCTCGCGCAGCAGGACGGCATGTACGCGCGGAGATCCGTAAGTCCCGCGCGAGTGGCGATGGACCTCGTTGATCCTCTCAGTCAGCTCCGCATCCCGTGCCGCACGCGGGCCGGGTGCGGCGGTGCGGCGGTGCGGCGGGAGTAGAAGGCGGCACGGGAGACCTTCAGCAGCTCACACGCCCGTTTGACGTTGTGACCTGCCTGCTTCTCCGCCTCGATGAACGGGTGCACCGTCACCGGGTCTCCGTCGCGAAGAAAGCCGTGGCCCTCTTGAGGATCTCGACGTCCTCGCGCAGGCGGCGGTTCTCCCGCCGCAGCGCGGCCAGCTCGGCCCGTTCGCTGCTGGTCAGGCCCTCGCGCTCGCCCGCGTCGGTCTCGGCCTGGGCGACCCACAGACGCACCGCGGTCTCGGTCAGGTCGAAGTCCTTGGCGACCTGACCGACCGAGCGGTCACCGCGCCGGCACAGCTCAACGATCTCGGCCTTGAACTCCGACGTGAACGAACGGCGAGGACGTGGCTTCTTCTTGGCCATGCTCTCCATGATGGACATCCTTCCGGGGCCGAGGCCCCTGATCTCGGATGTCCGTCAAACCGAACCAAGCCCAG
>NZ_JBIAWF010000061.1:0-3449 GCF_042895325.1 Streptomyces sp. NPDC001407 | reverse complement strand
TCGTCCGCATGCAACGTACGCGGCAGCACACCGTGCCGCATCGCCATCACCATCTTGATGACACCGCCCACACCCGCAGCCGTCTGCGTGTGCCCAAGGTTCGACTTCAGCGAACCCAGCCACAACGGCCTGTCCTCAGACCGGCCTTGGTCGTACGTGGCCAGCAGCGCCTGAGCCTCGATCGGGTCACCCAACTGCGTACCGGTGCCGTGCGCCTCCACCGCGTCGATGTCCCGGGCCGTCACCCCGGCGTTGGCCAGTGCCTGGCGGATGACGCGCTCCTGCGCCGGACCGCTGGGCGCGGTCAGCCCGTTGCTCGCACCGTCCTGGTTCACCGCACTGCCACGCATCACCGCCAGCACACGGTGCCCGTTGCGGCGCGCGTCCGAGAGCCGTTCCAGCACCAGCACACCGGCACCCTCGGACCAGCCCGTGCCGTCCGCACCCGCACCGAACGCCTTGCACCGGCCGTCCGACGACAGCCCACCCTGACGGCTGAACTCCACGAACGCTCCGGGCGACGCCATCACGGTCACGCCACCGGCCAGGGCGAGGGAACTCTCACCACGGCGCAGCGAGTCCGCTGCCAGGTGCATCGCCACCAGCGAGGACGAACACGCCGTGTCCAGCGTCATCGCAGGGCCCGCGAGACCGAGGGAGTACGACAGGCGGCCGGAGGCGACGCTGCCGGCGGAGCCGTATCCGAGGAAACCCTCCAGCCCCTCCGGGATGTCCGGGAGCCGTGAGGCGTAGTCGTGGTACATGACGCCGGTGAACACGCCGGTGTCGGTGCCCAGCAGCGACTTCGGGTCGATGCCCGCCCGCTCGACCGCCTCCCAGGAGGCTTCGAGCAGCAGCCGCTGCTGCGGGTCCATCGCCAGCGCCTCACGCGGCGAGATCCCGAAGAACGCCGGGTCGAAATCCGCGGCGTCGTAGAGGAAGCCGCCCTCGGCCACGTACGACTTGCCGACCGCGTCCTTGTCGGGGTCGAAGAGGTCCCGCACGTTCCAGCCGCGGTCGTCGGGGAACGGGCCGATGGCGTCCCTGCCGTCGAGGACCAGCTGCCAGAGGTCCTCCGGGGTGCGCACACCTCCCGGGTAGCGGCAGGCCATCCCCACGATCGCGATCGGATCGTCGGAGGCGACGGAGGAGGCCACGGCGAGGACGGGCTTCGCTTGTGCCGTGCCGGTGAGTTCCCGCGTCAGGTAGTCGGCGATCCGCTTGGGAGTGGGGTGGTCGAAGACGAGGGACGCGGGGAGACGGAGGCCGGTCGCGGCGCTCAGCCGGTTACGCAGTTCCACCGCCGTCAGCGAGTCGAAGCCCAGGCTCTTGAACGGGGTGTCCACGCCCACCGCTTGGTTCGACCGGTGCCCCAGTACCTCGCCCGCGTGCCCCCGCACGATGTCGAGCAGGATCCGCCGGCGCTCGGCCTCGCCCAGACCCGCGATGCGGGCTGCAAGCCCGCCACTCGCTCTTTCGGCCCTGCCGCGCCGCGTGCCGCCACGCACCAGCGACCGCAGCATCGACGGCACACCCTCGGTGCCACGCCGCTGGAGCCCCGCCACGTCGAGCAGTGCCGGCACACACAGAGCCCGGTCGTGGGTCAGGGCCGCGCCGAAGAGGGCGAGGCCCTCCTGGGCCGACATCGGGAGGGCTCCCAGGCGCTTGATCCGGGCCATGTCGAGCCCGGTCACCTGACCGCCCATGCCACGGTCCTCGCCCCACAGGCCCCAGGCCGCGGAGACCGCCGACAGACCCCGCGCACGCCGCTCGTACGCCAGGGCGTCCAGGAAGGCGTTCGCGGCGGCGTAGCCCGACTGTCCGGCGCTGCCGACCACTCCGGCGAAGGAGGAGAACAGGACGAACGCCGAGAGGTCGAGCCCCGCCGTCAGCTCGTGCAGATGGAGCGCGGCGTCCGCCTTGGGGCGCAGGATGCCGGCCAGTTGGGCAGGGGTCAGCGACTCGAGTACACCGTCGTCGACGACGCCCGCGCAGTGGATCACGCCGGTGAGCGGGCGGTCGTCCGGGATCGAGGCGAGCAGCCGGGCGAGGGCGTCACAGTCACCCACGTCGCATGCCTCGACGCGCACACGTGCGCCCGACTCGGCCAGTTCCGCGACGAGTTCGTCCACACCCTCGGCCGCACTGCCGCGTCGCGACACCAGGAGCAGATCCCGCACGCCGTACGCCGAGACCAGGTGCCGGGCCACCAGCGCGCCCAGGCCACCGGTGCCGCCGGTCACCAGCACCGTGCCGCCCGGGCCGAAGGACGCCTGCTCGTGCTCGGTGCGCCGCGCGGTGACCCGCGCCAGGCGCGGTACGAGCGCCTTGCCGTCACGGACCGCCACCTGCGGCTCGGCCGCACCCAACGCCGTACGGAGAGCCGCCTCCTCCGAAGCCTCGGAGAGGCCCGGCTCCACATCGACCAGCAACAGCCGGTCCGGGTGCTCCACCTGCGCCGAACGCACCAGACCCCACACCGGAGCCGCCGACAGATCGACGACACCCTCGCCCGGAACAACACCCACCGCGCCGCGCGTGAGCACCAGCAGCCGCGAATCCGCGTACCGCTCATCCGCGAGGAATTCCTGCACGGTATGCAGTGCACGGGCAGTCGCTTCGGACACGCTGCCGGAATCCTGCTCCGCATCACCGCTGTGAGCCCACACCACCACACCCGGCACCGGCCCGGAGGCGCCCAGCGCACCCCACACCCCGACCGGGGCTGAAGCCACAGCCGGTGTCCACTCCACGTCGAACAGCGCGTCCCGGAGACCGTCACTCGCGGCCCTCAACTGCTCCCGCGCCACCGGGCGCGTCACCAACCGGTCCACCGACAGCACCGGCGCACCCGCCTCGTCCACCGCTCGTACGGAGACGTCACCGTCGGCCGACGGCACCACGCTCACCCGCAGGGCCGACCCGCTCACGCCGAGGAGCTCGACGCCCGACCATGTGAACGGCAGCCGTACTTCGTCGGCGGACGGATCGATCGACATATGGAGGGCGGCGTCCAGGAGGGCGGGGTGAATCCCGAATCCCGTCGAATCCCCACTCACCGGCTCGGGAAACGCGACCTCGGCGTAGATCTCCGCGCCGCGCCGCCAGGCAGCACGGACACCCTGGAACACCGGGCCATACCCATACCCCTGATCCGCCAACCGGTCATAGAGATCACCCACCTCGACCGGCACCGCACCACTCGGCGGCCACGCACTCTCAGTGTCACCGGCAACAGAATCGCCCGCACCCACCAACGTCCCCGTGGCGTGCAGCGTCCACACATCGCCATTCACCACATCGGCATCGACGTCAGGGCAGGAGTGCACCGTCACCGCGCAACGACCGCTGTCGTCCACACCGGCCAGGGCCACCTGCAACCGCACACCACCGGAAACACCCAGCACCAACGGCTGCTGAAGCGTCAACTCCTCCAGACGACCGCACCC
>NZ_JBIAWF010000060.1:0-4523 GCF_042895325.1 Streptomyces sp. NPDC001407 | reverse complement strand
GTAGCGGGGACAGGATTTGAACCTGCGGTGTATTGACCGAACTAACTTTGACGTTTTCGCAGGTCAGAGGGTATTTCTGTTAAGTTCCGGCGGTGCGTGATGCGAGACCACTTGAACGAGATCTGAAGACCTTCGTGCTGCCCGAGATCGGGCGGCTGCAATCGACGGGAGACGCCTGGGAGCCGTATCGGCTCATCGACCCAGAGGGTCGACGCGTCGAACCGGTCGCGGTCTACTTCAAGGACCTGCTCGCCGCAGACAGCCCCGCCGCCACGTTGTACTCGTACGGCAACGATCTGCTGCGGTGGTGGCGATTTCTGTGGGCCCACGGCATCGAGTGGGACCGCGCCGTACGCGAGGACGCCCGCGACTTCACGCTGTGGATGCAGCTCGCGGACAAGCCGGTACGTGTGCACTGGCGGCACCGTGGCAAGGACCCCGCCGAGATAGCCCGGCGCAAGCCCACGACCGGCCGTCCCGCGCCGGGAACGCCGAACCCGGTGACCGGTAAGTCGACGATCGGGAAGAAGTACGCGCCCAGCACCCGGGCCCACTGCGAGACCGTCCTGCGGACCTTCTACGACTTCCATCTCGACCGTGTCAGCGGCCAGTTGCTGGTCAACCCGTTCCCGCTGGACCGCACCCGTCGCAACGGTCGGCCTCATGCCCGCCACAACCCGGCGGACGAGTTCAAGCACGAGCGGACCGGCCGCTACCGGCCGACCGTCCCGGAGCGGATCCCCCGCCGAATACCGGACGACAAGTACACCGAGGTCTTCGCCGGCCTGCGCTCGCACCGGGACCGCGCCCTGCTGGCCTTCTGGGTCTCCAGCGCCGCCCGTTCGGTCGAGTTGCTGACCGCGACCGAACGCGACGCTCTGCCTGGCCAGCAGGTCATCGGCGTGATCCGCAAAGGAACCCGCGAATACCAGCAGCTGCCGGCATCTCCCGACGCGTTTGTCTGGCTCCGGCTCTACCAGGAGGACGCCTGGCGCAAGGGGGTCCCGCGAGGCCGCAACCAGCCCCTGTGGTGGACCCTGCGGCGTCCCTGGAGGCCGCTGAACTACGACGCCGCCCGCGCCATGTTCAACCGGGCGGTCGAGCTCCTGGGCGCCAACTGGACACTCCATGACCTGCGGCACACCGCCACCTACCGCATGGCCGAGGACCCCGAGATGTCGCTGGTCTACGTCCAGCACATCCTCGGTCACAAGGATCAGAGCACGCTCCAGAAGTACCTCCGCCCGAGCCGGGACGAGGTCATCTCGGCAGGTCTGGCACACCATGCCCGGCAGGAGGCGAAGAAGAACGCCCCGCCGCCGGCTCCCTCGGCCCCCGCCTACAGTGAGGACTCGCTGAACACCCTCTTCGGAGGGCTCGTCGCGTGACCACCGCAACGATCACGGCGCCGCCGCAGACCCATCGCAAGCTCGCCGGCGCCGAGGCCGCCGCGCTTCTGCAGAAGTTCCCGCCGCGCCAGAATCTCGAGCCCTGGTTCATGACCGGGGCCGACACCGACTACGTCCTGGACACCCTCCGGCGGGGCCCCTTCCGGGCCGAGACGGAGAGTGGCCAGTTCACCCGCATGGTCGGCGCCCGCGCGATCCTGGCCTGGCTCCAGACCTTTCCCGGATCGACCTGGCAGGCCAACTGGGATGCGAGCCCGGCGGTTCACTCGACCGCCGGGTGGCACAGCACTGTCCTTGACTGGGCTTCCACCGCCCTTGGCCGACGGCCGACCTCGGCCTGTCTTGCCTCCGGGACACTGGCCTTGATCTGCGCGGACGTCATCCGCCCCTCCCCGGCATGGTTGGCGGCCAGCTCCTCGAACGCCTTTCGCCCGGCCATGGCGGCGGCTCGTGACCCCGAAGGGTTCGCCCGCCTGGAGGCCCAGTTCCCGCCGGCCATCCAGTCCACCCGGCATGCTTCCGCGGCGCTCAAGGCGGTCGCCCGCCTGCTTGCGGCTTTCGGTGGCCGCGTCGAGGACATCGTCGTCGGCGACCTCCTCGTCCTGCTCCAGGAGACGCGCCACGATGCGGCCCGCGGCACCCGCATTGCCTACACCGCCCTGCGTGACCTCGGCCAGTTCCCGCCGGATGCCCCGGCGACCCTGCTCCGGCTCCAGACCCGCACCGGGCAGGTGAGTCCCGCGGAACTCGTGGACCGCTACCGTCTGCGCTGCCGTCCGGTCCGCGACCTCCTCGTCGACTACCTCACCGAACGCCAGCCCTCGCTCGACCACAAGTCGCTGATCACCCTGTCGACGGCCCTGGCTGGCAACTTCTGGTCCGACCTCGAACGCCACCACGAGGACATCGACTCGCTCCATCTGAGCCCGGAGATCGCCGCCGCCTGGAAGGCCCGCGTCAACACGGTCACACGCCGTCGGCGGATGCCGGACGGCCGGGTCGTCGAGACCACGACCCCGCGCTCCAGCGCGCCCGCGATCAAGACCCTCGTCCGGGCCTTCTACCTGGACATCTCCCAGTGGGCCCTGGACGAGCCAGCCCGATGGGGACCTTGGGCGGCCCGCTGCCCGGTCACGGAAGCCGACTGCTCCGACAAGAAGACCAAGCAGCGGCGGAAGACCGCCTCGGACCAGCGGACGCGCGAGCGGCTTCCCGTCCTGCCCACACTCATCCGCGTCGCCGACCGCCGGCTCAAGGAAGCCCGCACCCGCCTGGACGCGCTCCACGCCGTCCCACTCGGCGCCCGGTTCACCGCCCTCGGGGAGACGTTCACCGCGCCGAAGCGCACCTCCCGCGCTGGCCTCACGGGCCAGGCATATGACGCCTCGGGCCGTCGCCGGGACTTCGAGGCCGAGGAGAAGCGCGCCTTCTGGGGCTGGGCCACCATCGAGATCCTCCGCCACACGGGAATCCGCATCGAGGAACTGCTGGAACTCGGCCATCACAGCATCATCCGCTACAAGCTCCCCACCACAGGCGAGTTCGTCCCCCTGCTGCAAATTGCGCCATCAAAAACAGACCAGGAACGCCTGTTGCTGGTCACTCCCGAACTGGCCGACGTCCTGAGCACCGTGGTCACACGAGTGCGCGGTGAAAATGGGGCAATTCCCTCGGTCCCCAGCTACGACATCCACGAGAAGGCATGGAATGATCCCATGCCGCTTCTCTACCAGTGGAACGTCTCGGGTGACAGGCGCCCCATCTCCTCCAACACCGTCCGCGACGCACTCAACGATGTGCTGCTAGCGACCGGTCTGACCGACGGCGCCGGAAACCCGCTGAAGTTCCAGCCTCACGACTTTCGGCGGATCTTCATCACCGACGCAATCCTCAACGGACTGCCCCCGCACATCGCCCAAGTCATCGCAGGTCACACCAACATCAACACGACCATGGGCTACAACGCCGTCTATCCAGCACAAGCCATCGAAGCCCATCGGTCATTCATCGCTCGCCGTCGAAATCTTCGCCCACGCGACGAATATCGCGCGGTCACCTCCGAGGAATGGCAGGAGTTCCTGAACCATTTCGAACGGCGCAAGCTGGCGCTGGGATCATGCGGGCGAGCCTTCGGAACCGACTGCATTCACGAGCACGCCTGTGTCCGCTGCCCAGTCCTCATCGTGGATCCCAACGAGAGAGGGCGACTTGTCGAGATCCGCGACAACCTGAACGACCGGATCGCCGAAGCCGAAAGAGAAGGGTGGCTTGGCGAGGTTGAAGGTCTCTCGGTGAGCCGGGACGCCGCAGAAGAGAAGATCATGCAGCTTGACGCGAGGCAGAAGAAGAAGGAATCGCCGGTGTTCATGGGCATTCCGAGCTTCAGCCAGGTTGCCGTTCGCACCAGCTTCGCCACCAACGGAACCTAACCAGGTGCGACTGACGGGGTGTCCCCGGCGCGATGCGCCGGGGACACCCCGCATGCTCAGTGCTAGTCGCCGAGGAGGATCTCCAAGAGGTTTCGCACCGCTTCCCGAGCGGCCCCCTCAGCGGCGCCCCTCGCCACCGAGTTCTTCAGCCCGGCGTCCTCGCTGCGGTTGTTGCCGCTGCTCGGAGGGGTCACCGGGGGCTCGTTGGCCGGCGTCTGGTCGACGGCGAGGCCGACGGGAGGTTGAACCTGGCTCCGATGGCCAAGAAGGCCCTTGATCTTCCCGAAAAGGGACATACGTCTTCCCTCGAAGTGAACCGAGGGGTGAGAGAAGGCGCGCTACTCGAAGCCCTCCCAGCGGGCGCGCGTGATCCCTTCCCGCACCCAGGGCACGGGAAGGGAATCTCAACTGGTGGAGACAGCGGGCTGACTGGGCTCAAGCCGCTGAAGGCTACCCATTCGGCCGAGCGGCCGATGATCCATCCACGCGTCGACGACGATCGCGATCAAGACGGTGATGGACTGGAAGAAACGCCCGCCCATGAGCAGTCTCAGCAGGGCCTTAGCCCTGGGGACTTCACGCTTCGAGGACGGCTGCATGGCCCCATTATGCCGCATCGGGGGCCCGGGACCGCCGATTCCGTTGCACTGCTGCTTAGTTCGGAGAAGACCTCTGGGTTATGAGC
>NZ_JBIAWF010000059.1:0-4845 GCF_042895325.1 Streptomyces sp. NPDC001407 | reverse complement strand
AGGTAGTAATCAGGCGAGAGTACGCCGCCTTGCTGCACCTTCTCCTGATTGAGCTGGGCCACGACATCGTCCACGGCGCTCTTCACATCACCCGCGTCGTATGTCGACTGATCTTCCCAGTGCATGAGCGCGAACCCCATGCCGCAGAGCACGGCAGCACTGACGAAGGCTCCGACGCGCTGCACCACATAGGCGGCGGCGGACGGCTCATTGGCCTCGGGTCCGCGATAGCGCCCCGCGCGCCTCCCCCAGGAGATCACCCGAGGGTCCGCCAAGGCAACCAGTAGTAGGAAGCCGGCGAGCACCCAGCACACACTCGCCAATTGCATGGTCTTCGTCATCGGGCGACTGGCCTCCGTATTTCCCAGCCGAACTTCACGGCAGCCGCAATCCGTTGCATCCATGTGTCTTGGCAGACTGCTTGGCAAAGGCTTTGAGTGCGGCCCGCTCAAAGTCCGTATCGGGATCCTTGACGGTAAGCCCGTCGTGGGCGCTCTGCCGCGTCGCGGCAATGGTGTAGAGCGACTTTTCGGAGCCGCCCGGGCACTGCGCGCTGCCGAACCCGTGGTGGGCTGCTGCCTCGAATCCTGAATCACCGGTCACGGGGAAGGCCTGCGTCCTGTGGCGGACCTCCTTGGCGAAGCTTCCGTACAGCGCCGAGAAGCGATAGAGCGTGTGGCCTTGAGAGTCGGTGACGAGACAGTCCTCGACAGGAGCGTGCGGGTCGGCGGGTGCTTCGACAGCCGACGACGCACCATGTCGTTGGGCCTCCGGCGCGAGTGCGGCGAGCGGCGCGCACGTCCCCTTTGCCTCGGCCAGAGGGACCGGGTGGCGTACCGGGTCCGGTGATATACGGGATACGGGCTGTCCATTCGAGGCGGAGCAGCCGAACTTTTCGGACGCGGCTGCCGCGGTACTGGTGACCACGCCGGCGAAGTCGACACGTTCGCGCTCGCCTCCGTCGGCACCGGAGAAGCCCACTTTGGTACGGGTGCTGACGACCAGGCTCTCTCCTGGCCGGTCGCTGCACTCGAGCTCGACCGCGCCGAAAAGGTCCCCGTCGTTCACCACCATCACGCCGGGCCAGCCTTGACCCACTGGAACGGCGGCGGATCCTGAGTCGGTGAGGAACAGATGGCTGACCGACGACGCGGCCCTCTCCGTCTTGGAGCCCCAGTTGACGCTGACCGCCAGCGAGCCACCGCCACCGCGGCTCGTCACCGAGCAGTCTGCGAGGGCGTCTTCGCCGGCGAGGCTTGCCCCGCCCTTTCTGGCCTCGATGTGCTCACTGTGCAGAGCTGAGCGGATCCGGTCCTTCGCGACAACCCCGCCACAGGAATCCGCCAGGGCGTCATTGTCGCGCCAGCTGTCGTACCCACCCGTGACGTAGAAGGTCCCGCCACCTACCAGAAGAAGGCAGACCAGGGCCGCGGGAACGATGGGCCATCGGCGCTGGCGAATATTTTTCAAGACCGAGATCCTTGTCCGGAGGCTGATGAGGGAGAGCTTCTGCGCCGCTTACTTCTCTCGATCCAGAGCGATGAACGCCTCGTTGCGCGCGCTGTCATGTCGTTCCTGCCCGGAGCCCACAAGGTGGCGTACGAGCCCGTCGTTGGATTCATAGCCATTTTTCCTTCCCCACTCGAGGACGAGGTTGTCGACCTGTCGTTGCCCCGTGTTGAACGCGGCCCGGTTTTCCTTGCCGGCGGCGGCACCGGCCTCGGATATCTGCTCTTTCGTCCACTCGTACGCGGCGAAGTCAAAGAGCCGATTGGTCAGATCAGCGCCCACCTTCACGCCCTTCGGGGTGGCGATGCCATTCCCTATCTCTGCGGGCACGAAGTTGAGGAGTGCTCCCGACGTGGCCGTCGCGGCGTGGCTGACATCACGCGCCCACTGAATGGCCTGGTCACGCTTGTCGAATACGACGTCGGAGCTGATGCCGTCGTAGAAGCCGTAGACCGAGGAAGCGGCTTCGATCGCGGCGGCCCGGTTGTCCGGATCTCCCTTGAAAGGGACCTGGACCAGGGTGTCCGCCGCGTACTGTCGCTCGGCGTTGTACATGGCGGCGAATGCGGCAGGGTCGTCGGCCACTCCACGCATGATCTTGACCAGATCGTCCTTGTGGACTGCCATGCGAACGGTGCCGCCGTCCTTCCAGACGCCGCCCTCCTCGTTGAATTTCTTGTAGTGCTCGTTCGTGCGGGAAAGGATCTCGTGCGTATCGCTCGTGTAGTCGGTGAGCATGTGCCCGAGTGGGCTGCGTAGGTTCTGCGGCAGCTTGTCGCCCTTCCAGTCCGAGTTGAGCACCCGGATGGTGTCGTGCATGACACGGGCTTCCGCTTCGCTGTGTCCCCCGAGCGCATGGTGGGTTCCGGGGACCTTGCCGGTCGCGGCCGCTTCGAGGGCGGACCCGAACCCCATGCGGGACGTCGGGTCGTCGAGGTCGTGAATCCCCGCCGGGCCGACTGTTGTCCACTTGGGCCAGTGGCGGTCCTTGAGCAGGTACTTCAGATGCTCGTTCTTGCCGTCAGCTCCGGGATCGAAGAAGGCGGTAGCGGCATCCGGCTGCGTGCCCATGATGCCGAGCAGGCCGTCCAGTGGGTCGTTCCCGATTCCCTTGTGCCCGCCGGCGATCCTGTTCCAGATGCCATCGTGTTGCTTCTCGGTGGCGATGATGTCGTTCCCGAGGTCATTCAAGAACGCTTTACCGTACTGGTCATGGTGTCCCATGAGGCTGACGAATGACTGATACCCGTAGAGCGGATTGGTCTTGCTGCCGAAGTTTTTTTCGCCGGCCTTGCGCAGTTCCTCGCGCCACTTTTCGTAGAACGGAGTCTTCGCGTCCGCGGTGGCTGTGGAGACGCTGGTGGCCAAGCCGCCCTGCAGAGCCAAGTAGTCCTGCTTGTGGCTCTTGTCGGAGGAGGTCAGCCCATCGAGCTTGTTCGACAGCTTGATGGCTCCATCGGCTCCGACGTTGTCGAGCAGTGTCCGGCTGAACTCCTTGTTGCCGGAGTTGTCGCGGAAGAGCCGCTCCAGCTCCGCCAGTTTCTTCTCGTCGAGGTGCCCCTTGGAATCGAGCTCCAGCGCCAGCTCCGCCGCCTTCTTGGCCTCGACCTTCTCGATGTCGCCCTCGGCCTTCGCGTTGAAGCCGTTCGCGAAACCGTCGAACAAGTCCGTGTCCTGGACTGCTGCTTGGAGGGCGAGTTTTACGCCCTGGTCGGCGTCGTCGACCGCCTGAACGGCGGTGGCTATGCGGGCGCTCCACGTGGCTTCTGTGGTGTGGAGGTCCGGGTCGTGGCGTGCCGCGTCTGCCAGAGCCTTGTCGGCCTTGGCGAAGTCGAAGGTCGCGCTGCCGTTCTCGCTCACCTTCATCCCGGCCTCTTCGGCTCTCTTTACTTCGTTCTCGAGCTTCTTCCGCAGCTCGGTGAACTGCCCATGCGCATCCCGCAACAACGAAGCGACGGCTCGGGCCTCCGCCGCTGCCGCCGTGTACTGGTTGTACGTCTGCGTCTTGGTCGTCTCCCGGAAGGTGGTGGCGGCCGTGCCCGTCCACGAACCGTCGACGGCCACATTGCGCACCTGGCTGTCGTACGTCCCCTGGACGGTCTCGAAGTCTTTGGCTGCCGCTTCCCATTTCGCCGCCGCAGTGGTCAGCAGGGAGAGATCCGTGGTCATGACCTGGTGGTACGTGAGCATGCTGTGCCCGGCTTCCTCTCGGTGTGACGCGGGGTCCTCAGTAGTCGGACAGCCGTGAGGGGTAAGGCGGCCCGCCGGCCTGCCCGTTCTTCGGGATGAGCAGCGGGAACTGGTTGCCCGTGTGGATGTCCGTGCCGTGGTACAGCTGATTGGCCCCGCTCAGCCCTGCCTTCTCCCTGGACAGCTGGCTCTGAAGCGACTTCACCGAGGCCCGCCACCCCTTGAGCGCCTCATTGATACCGGCTCCCGTCACCCACTCCGCGAATCCCTTGGCCGCGGCCTCCGTCGCCTCGTCCATGGCGCTGCCCGCCTTCTGCACATCGGGCTGTATGTGCTGCTCCAGCGCGGATATGGCCGACTTCTTCCGCGCCGCGGAAGACTTGAGGTTCGCGTTGCTGCTTCCCGGTAGCCCGGGGAGCCCCTCGTTGCCGGAAACCCCGTTGAGCCGCATCCGGGTCACCGCCTCCGTGTGCAGCCCGGTCCATTCCTCGTCGAATGCCACAATTCCCCCAACGCATCTCTACAGCACCGCATTTGCGCACTCGAACCTAACAACGAGACATCGCCTCGCGCAGCCGCTTCCTGATCCCTTGGCGCGCTTCCGTCGTGACCCTACGCACGCATACATGGCAGGGGCATGAGTACAGGTACTCATGCCCCTGCCGGCCAACGGCCGGCCCCTGTCACGATCTCCCCATGCGCATACAGATCGCCTCCGCCGAGGCAGCCGACTTCCATCAAGTGCTGGCCGATCACCCCCGTTACTGGGGCGACCGCAACCTCCGCGCGTTGCATCTCCTGGCGCTGGTCTAGGAATTCGCTTCGACCTGCCTGATCGCCAGGGACGACGAGGGCGGGATCCGGGGGTACGTCTTCGGATTCGTCACCCCGGACGGGACCGGGTACGTGCACCTGATCGCCACGCGCGACGACGCCCGGGGCATCGGCCTCGGGCGTCGTCTGTATGCGGCGTTCGCCGGAGCGGCGGAGCGGCACGGGGCGCGGCGGCTCAAGGCGATCACGTCGGTGGGGAACACCGGCTCGATCGCCTTTCACCGCCGTCGTGACGGCGAACACCACCGCCGTCACGACGGGGAACCGCCGCAGCCTCGCACGCTCACTGATCGTCATGGTCAGAAGTATCCG
>NZ_JBIAWF010000058.1:3509-5033 GCF_042895325.1 Streptomyces sp. NPDC001407 | reverse complement strand
ACACAGTGGACGCGAGCAACTGAGGACAAGCCCTCGGCCTATTAGTACCAGTCAGCTCCAACCGTTACCGGTCTTCCACACCTGGCCTATCAACCCAGTCGTCTACTGGGAGCCTTAACCCCTCAAGGGGGTGGGAGTCCTCATCTCGAAGCAGGCTTCCCGCTTAGATGCTTTCAGCGGTTATCCCTCCCGAACGTAGCCAACCAGCCATGCCCTTGGCAGGACAACTGGCACACCAGAGGTTCGTCCGTCCCGGTCCTCTCGTACTAGGGACAGCCCTTCTCAAGACTCCTACGCGCACAGCGGATAGGGACCGAACTGTCTCACGACGTTCTAAACCCAGCTCGCGTACCGCTTTAATGGGCGAACAGCCCAACCCTTGGGACCGACTCCAGCCCCAGGATGCGACGAGCCGACATCGAGGTGCCAAACCATCCCGTCGATATGGACTCTTGGGGAAGATCAGCCTGTTATCCCCGGGGTACCTTTTATCCGTTGAGCGACGGCGCTTCCACAAGCCACCGCCGGATCACTAGTCCCGACTTTCGTCCCTGCTCGACCCGTCGGTCTCACAGTCAAGCTCCCTTGTGCACTTACACTCAACACCTGATTGCCAACCAGGCTGAGGGAACCTTTGGGCGCCTCCGTTACTCTTTAGGAGGCAACCGCCCCAGTTAAACTACCCACCAGACACTGTCCCTGATCCGGATCACGGACCCAGGTTAGACATCCAGCACGACCAGAGTGGTATTTCAACGACGACTCCACGAACACTGGCGTGCCCGCTTCACAGTCTCCCACCTATCCTACACAAGCCGAACCGAACACCAATATCAAGCTATAGTAAAGGTCCCGGGGTCTTTCCGTCCTGCTGCGCGAAACGAGCATCTTTACTCGTAGTGCAATTTCACCGGGCCTATGGTTGAGACAGTCGAGAAGTCGTTACGCCATTCGTGCAGGTCGGAACTTACCCGACAAGGAATTTCGCTACCTTAGGATGGTTATAGTTACCACCGCCGTTTACTGGCGCTTAAGTTCTCAGCTTCGCCTGGACGAATCCAAGCTAACCGGTCCCCTTAACGTTCCAGCACCGGGCAGGCGTCAGTCCGTATACATCGCCTTACGGCTTCGCACGGACCTGTGTTTTTAGTAAACAGTCGCTTCTCGCTGGTCTCTGCGGCCACCCCCAGCTCAGAGTGCAAAACTCATCACCAGGAATGGCCCCCCTTCTCCCGAAGTTACGGGGGCATTTTGCCGAGTTCCTTAACCATAGTTCACCCGAACGCCTCGGTATTCTCTACCTGACCACCTGAGTCGGTTTAGGGTACGGGCCGCCATGAAACTCGCTAGAGGCTTTTCTCGACAGCATAGGATCATCCACTTCACCACAATCGGCTCGGCATCAGGTCTCAGCCTTATATGTGTGACGGATTTGCCTACCACACGGCCTACACCCTTACCCCGGGACTACCACCGCCCGGGCTGGACTACCTTCCTGCGTCACCCCATCGCTTACCTACTACC
>NZ_JBIAWF010000058.1:0-3411 GCF_042895325.1 Streptomyces sp. NPDC001407 | reverse complement strand
GGATTCGATATTGGGCGTTTCAAAGCGGGTACCGGAATATCAACCGGTTGTCCATCGACTACGCCTGTCGGCCTCGCCTTAGGTCCCGACTTACCCTGGGCAGATCAGCTTGACCCAGGAACCCTTAGTCAATCGGCGCACACGTTTCCCACGTGTGTATCGCTACTCATGCCTGCATTCTCACTCGTGAACCGTCCACAACTCGCTTCCGCGGCTGCTTCACCCGGCACACGACGCTCCCCTACCCATCCCAGTCCCCGTTGGGGGTATGTACTGGAATGACACGACTTCGGCGGTACGCTTGAGCCCCGCTACATTGTCGGCGCGGAATCACTTGACCAGTGAGCTATTACGCACTCTTTCAAGGGTGGCTGCTTCTAAGCCAACCTCCTGGTTGTCTCTGCGACTCCACATCCTTTCCCACTTAGCGTACGCTTAGGGGCCTTAGTCGATGCTCTGGGCTGTTTCCCTCTCGACCATGGAGCTTATCCCCCACAGTCTCACTGCCGCGCTCTCACTTACCGGCATTCGGAGTTTGGCTAAGGTCAGTAACCCGGTAGGGCCCATCGCCTATCCAGTGCTCTACCTCCGGCAAGAAACACACGACGCTGCACCTAAATGCATTTCGGGGAGAACCAGCTATCACGGAGTTTGATTGGCCTTTCACCCCTAACCACAGGTCATCCCCCAGGTTTTCAACCCTGGTGGGTTCGGTCCTCCACGAAGTCTTACCTCCGCTTCAACCTGCCCATGGCTAGATCACTCCGCTTCGGGTCTTGGGCGCGCTACTCATTCGCCCTGTTCGGACTCGCTTTCGCTACGGCTTCCCCACACGGGTTAACCTCGCAACACACCGCAAACTCGCAGGCTCATTCTTCAAAAGGCACGCAGTCACGACTGTATGTGCAAGCACACACAGCGACGCTCCCACGGCTTGTAGGCACACGGTTTCAGGTACTATTTCACTCCGCTCCCGCGGTACTTTTCACCATTCCCTCACGGTACTATCCGCTATCGGTCACCAGGGAATATTTAGGCTTAACGGGTGGTCCCGCCAGATTCACACGGGATTTCTCGGGCCCCGTGCTACTTGGGTGTCTCTCAAACGAGCCGTTGATGTTTCAGCTACGGGGGTCTTACCCTCTACGCCGGACCTTTCGCATGTCCTTCGCCTACACCAACGGTTTCTGACTCGTCTCACAGCCGGCAGACTGTGAAAGAGAGATCCCACAACCCCGCATGCGCAACCCCTGCCGGGTATCACACACATACGGTTTGGCCTCATCCGGTTTCGCTCGCCACTACTCCCGGAATCACGGTTGTTTTCTCTTCCTGCGGGTACTGAGATGTTTCACTTCCCCGCGTTCCCTCCACACTGCCTATGTGTTCAGCAGCGGGTGACAGCCCATGACGACTGCCGGGTTTCCCCATTCGGACACCCCCGGATCAAAGCTCGGTTGACAGCTCCCCGGGGCCTATCGCGGCCTCCCACGTCCTTCATCGGTTCCTGGTGCCAAGGCATCCACCGTGCGCCCTTAAAAACTTGGCCACAGATGCTCGCGTCCACTGTGCAGTTCTCAAGCAACGACCAGCCACCCATCACCCCCACCTTTCAGCGGAGTGCACTGGGGCCGGCATCGCGAAGGTCCGAAACTCTCGTTCCGTACCCTCAGATACCCAACAGCGTGCCCGGCCCAGTTCTCTCAGGTTCACGTTCCACGCCGAAGCAGTACTAGTGACCCTCAAGAACTGTGCCGAATAGTCAACGTTCCACCCATGAGCAACCGTGCGAGTCATTCGCTCGCAGTCGGCTATGTGCTCCTTAGAAAGGAGGTGATCCAGCCGCACCTTCCGGTACGGCTACCTTGTTACGACTTCGTCCCAATCGCCAGTCCCACCTTCGACGGCTCCCTCCACAAGGGTTGGGCCACCGGCTTCGGGTGTTACCGACTTTCGTGACGTGACGGGCGGTGTGTACAAGGCCCGGGAACGTATTCACCGCAGCAATGCTGATCTGCGATTACTAGCAACTCCAACTTCATGGGGTCGAGTTGCAGACCCCAATCCGAACTGAGACCGGCTTTTTGAGATTCGCTCCACCTCACGGTATCGCAGCTCATTGTACCGGCCATTGTAGCACGTGTGCAGCCCAAGACATAAGGGGCATGATGACTTGACGTCGTCCCCACCTTCCTCCGAGTTGACCCCGGCAGTCTCCTGTGAGTCCCCATCACCCCGAAAGGCATGCTGGCAACACAGAACAAGGGTTGCGCTCGTTGCGGGACTTAACCCAACATCTCACGACACGAGCTGACGACAGCCATGCACCACCTGTACACCGACCACAAGGGGGCGACCATCTCTGGCCGTTTCCGGTGTATGTCAAGCCTTGGTAAGGTTCTTCGCGTTGCGTCGAATTAAGCCACATGCTCCGCTGCTTGTGCGGGCCCCCGTCAATTCCTTTGAGTTTTAGCCTTGCGGCCGTACTCCCCAGGCGGGGAACTTAATGCGTTAGCTGCGGCACGGACGACGTGGAATGTCGCCCACACCTAGTTCCCAACGTTTACGGCGTGGACTACCAGGGTATCTAATCCTGTTCGCTCCCCACGCTTTCGCTCCTCAGCGTCAGTATCGGCCCAGAGATCCGCCTTCGCCACCGGTGTTCCTCCTGATATCTGCGCATTTCACCGCTACACCAGGAATTCCGATCTCCCCTACCGAACTCTAGCCTGCCCGTATCGAATGCAGACCCGGGGTTAAGCCCCGGGCTTTCACATCCGACGCAACAAGCCGCCTACGAGCTCTTTACGCCCAATAATTCCGGACAACGCTTGCGCCCTACGTATTACCGCGGCTGCTGGCACGTAGTTAGCCGGCGCTTCTTCTGCAGGTACCGTCACTTGCGCTTCTTCCCTGCTGAAAGAGGTTTACAACCCGAAGGCCGTCATCCCTCACGCGGCGTCGCTGCATCAGGCTTTCGCCCATTGTGCAATATTCCCCACTGCTGCCTCCCGTAGGAGTCTGGGCCGTGTCTCAGTCCCAGTGTGGCCGGTCGCCCTCTCAGGCCGGCTACCCGTCGTCGCCTTGGTAGGCCATCACCCCACCAACAAGCTGATAGGCCGCGGGCTCATCCTGCACCGCCGGAGCTTTCAACCCGCCAAGATGCCTCGGCAGGTATTATCCGGTATTAGACCCCGTTTCCAGGGCTTGTCCCAGAGTGCAGGGCAGATTGCCCACGTGTTACTCACCCGTTCGCCACTAATCCACCACCGAAGCGGCTTCATCGTTCGACTTGCATGTGTTAAGCACGCCGCCAGCGTTCGTCCTGAGCCAGGATCAAACTCTCCGTGAATGCTTACCGGATATCCGGTGACACTCGCGTTGAGCGGCACAGCCAGGCGGAATAAGCCC
>NZ_JBIAWF010000057.1:0-6153 GCF_042895325.1 Streptomyces sp. NPDC001407 | reverse complement strand
ACCACACCATCTCGCCAGCACGCGGAACATCCGGGCCCACCAACGCCGGATGCGACTCCCCCGCAGCCAACGCCTCAAGCGCCCCCACCCGCTCCCCACCCACCACAACAGCCCGATGCTCGAACAACGAACGCGAACGCAACAACGACCAGCCCACACCCCGCACATCAGGAACGGCCGCCACAGCCTGGCTCAAACGACCCGCCTGAGCGCGCAGCGCGTCGCGGCTCCGTGCTGACAGCACCCACGGCACGACAGCGCCCTCGTCGGCGGGGACGTCGGCGCGCGCCGGCTCATCGTCCTCCTCGGGGGCCTGTTCCAGGATCAGGTGGGCGTTGGTGCCGCTGATGCCGAACGAGGAGATGCCCGCCCGCCGGGGCCGGTCGGCCTGGGGCCACGGCACGGCGTCGGAGAGCAGCCGCACTCCGCCGTCCTCCCAGTCCACGTGGGGCGTGGGGCGGTCGATGTGCAGGGAGGCGGGCAGCTCTCCGTGGCGCATCGCCATCACCATCTTGATCACACCCGCCACACCGGCGGCGGCCTGGGTGTGCCCGATGTTGGACTTCACCGAGCCGAGCCACAGCGGCCGGTCGTCCGCGCGCTCCTTGCCGTACGTGGCGAGGAGCGCGTGTGCCTCGATGGGATCGCCCAGCGTCGTCCCGGTGCCGTGGGCCTCCACGGCGTCCACGGTGTCCGGGGTGACCCGGGCGTTGGCCAGGGCCTGGCGGATCACCCGTTCCTGGGCGGCGTCGTTGGGGGCGGTGAGACCATTGCTCGCGCCGTCCTGGTTGACGGCGGAACCGCGGACGACGCCGAGCACGTGATGTCCGTTGCGGCGCGCGTCGGAGAGGCGTTCCAGCAGGACGAGGCCGACGCCCTCGGAGAAGCCGGTGCCGTCGGCCGCGGCGGCGAACGGCTTGCAGCGGCCGTCCGGCGACAGGCCCCGCTGTCGGGAGAACTCGACGTACGCGGTGGGCGTCGACAGCACGGTCACGCCGCCGGCGAGCGCCAGGTCGCACTCGCCCTGCCGCAGTGCCTGCGCGGCCAGATGGATCGCGACCA
Source organism: Streptomyces sp. NPDC001407 (assembly GCF_042895325.1). Lineage (NCBI taxonomy): Bacteria > Bacillati > Actinomycetota > Actinomycetes > Kitasatosporales > Streptomycetaceae > Streptomyces > Streptomyces sp. NPDC001407. Next base: position 5,091 of record NZ_JBIAWF010000057.1, on the reverse strand, counting down.
GCGACGCCGAGCACGCCGTGTCGAGCGTCACCGCGGGCCCCGCGAGGCCGAAGGTGTAGGCGATACGGCCGGAGATGACGCTGGAGAGGGTGCCCGTGGTGGCGTACCCCTCCACCTCGGAGGGCACCCGGGACCCGGACATGTAGTCCTGGCTGGACACCCCCGCGTAGACGCCCGTGAGGCTGTCCTTGAGCGTGGCGGGGTCGATGCCCGCCCGCTCGAACAGCTCCCAGGACACTTCGAGGAGCACCCGCTGCTGCGGGTCGGCGGCCAGTGCCTCGCGCGGGTTGACGCCGAAGAAGTCGGCGTCGAAGCGTGTGGCGTCCCGCAGGAAGCCGGCTTCGCGTACGTAGCTGGTGCCCGGGTGGTCCGGGTCGGGGTGGTAGAGGCTGTCCACGTCCCAGCCGCGGTCGGCCGGGAACTCCTCGATGGCGTCGCCGCGCGAGGCGACCAGGTCCCACAGCTCCTCCGGCGACGTGACACCGCCGGGGTACCGGCAGGCCATCGCGACGATGGCCACCGGTTCCCGCTGCCGCTCCTCCATCTCGCGCAGGCGCTGACGGGTCTGCCCGAGATCCGCCGTCACCCGCTTCAGATAGTGGCGAAGCTTGTCCTCGGTACCCGGCGTGTCTTTCGTACCCGGCATGTCTCTTCCACTCCTGATCAAGAAGGCAGTTCCCGGTCGATCAGCTCGAACAGCTCGTCGTCCGACGCGGACTCGAGGTCGTCACTCGCGACGGCGTCGCCGCCGCCGTCACCCGCACCGTCGCCCAGCCGCCACAGCAGGGACTCCAGGCGCGCCACCAGGCGGCCGCGGGTGTCCTCGTCGTGCGCGTGGCCCACGATCACCGTCTCCAGCCGGTCCAGTTCACCGAACAGCGGCGCCGACGGGTCGGCCGCCGCGGGGCACAGCTGCTCGCGCAGATCCTCGGCGATGGCGGACGGGGTCGGGTGGCGGAAGATGAACGTGGCGGGCAGCCGCAGGCCGGTGGCCGCGGACAGCCTGTTGCGGAGCTCGACCGCGGTGAGGGAGTCGAAGCCGAGGTCCGTGAAGGGCACGTCGGCACGGACTGCGTCGGTGCCCGCGTGTCCGAGCACCGCCGCGGCGTGCGTGCGCACCAGGTCGAGCAGGGTCCGGTGCTGCGCTTCCACGGGCAGCCCGGCCAGCTGCCCGGCCCAGTCCGTGCTCGGCCGGGCGGTGACGGTCGGCCGCGCGGTCCCCTGCCCGCCCGCGAAGGCGCGCAGCAGCGCCGGCAGGGCGGTGGCGGATTTGGCGGCCAGCACGCGGGGGTTGAGGTCGGCGGCGACCAGGTACGGCGCGGCGTTGCGGTGTGCCGCGTCGAGGAGGCTCAGGCCGTGGTCGTTGCTCATCGCCTTGACGCCGATACGGGCCATGCGGGCTACGTCGGTGTCGCTGAGCCCGCCGGTCATGCCGCCGCTGGAGGTCTGCCACAGACCCCAGCCGACCGACAGGCCGCTAAGGCCGGCAGCACGGCGGTGCTGCATCAGAGCGTCGCAGTAGGCGTTCGCCGCCGCGTAGTTGGCCTGGCCCGGGCTGCCGAGGGTGGCGGCCGCGGAGGAGAAGACGACGAACAGACCAAGCCGCAGATGCCGCGTCGCCTCATGGAGATTGGCTGCGGCAGTCGCCTTCGCGGACCAGACACGGCCCAGAGTCTCCGGCGTCTGGGCGGTCACCACCGCGTCCTCCAGGACACCGGCGGCATGCACCACACCCGTCAGCGGATGCGCCGGATCCGTCTTGCCGACCAGCTCCGCCACCGCCTCCGGATCACTCACATCAGCCGCCACGACCGAAACATCAGCACCCAGCGCGCCGAGCTCCTCCACCAGCTCACCGGCACCCGGAGCATCAAGCCCACGACGCCCGGCCAACAGCAGGTGCCGCACCCCCCACTGCCGGACCGCGTGTTCGGCCACGACCTGGCCGAGTGCTCCGGTGCCGCCGGTGATCAGTACGGTGCCGTCCCGGTCGAGGGCAGGCGGTATGTCCAGCACCAGCTTGCCGGTGTGTTTGGCCTGGCTCATGAACCGGAACGCCTCCCGCGCCCGCTCCAGCGGCCAGGAGCGGACCGGCAGGGGAGCGAGCGCGCCGGAGGCGAACAACTCCCCCATTTCCGCGAACATTTCCCTGATCCGGTCAGGGCCGACGTCGGTGACGAGGTCGTAGACCTGATACGTCACCCCGGGATGCCGGGCGGCAACCTCACCAGGATCACGCAGATCGGTCTTGCCCATCTCCAGGAACCGACCACCCTCACCCAGCAAACGCAAAGACGCCTCGATGAACTCACCCGTCAGGCTGTTCAGCACGACATCCACACCACGCCCACCCGTGGCCTGCCGAATCTCCTCCTCGAAGCCCAGATCACGGGACGATGAACGATGAGCGGCATCAATGCCCATCTCCTCCAGCACGGCATGCTTGGCCGGACTCGCCGTCGCGAACACCTCCGCACCCAGATGACGGGCGATACGCACCGCCGCCATCCCCACACCACCCGTCGCAGCATGGATCAACACCGACTCACCCGGCTTCAGACCGGCCAACTCCACCAGCCCGTACCAAGCCGTCAAGAACGCCACCGGAACACCCGCCGCCTCCCGGACATCCCACCCCGCCGGAACCGGCGCGATCATCCGGGTGTCCGCTACGGCCAGGGGGCCGAAGGACCCGCCGAGTACGCCCATGACCTGGTCGCCGACCGACAGTTGCGTGACGTCGGGCCCCACCTCCGTGACGATGCCGGCGCCCTCACCGCCCAGCCCCGTCTGGCCCGGCACCATGCCGAGGCTGACCAGGACATCGCGGAAGTTGATGCCCGCGGCCCGGACCTCCAGGCGTACCTGGCCGGAGGCCAGGGGCTCGATCAGCTCCGGGCAGACCACGGGGGCCACGCTTTCCAGCGTCCCGGGACCGCTGGTCTCCAGCCGCCACGCCTGCTCGGCGGGCGCTCCGACGCGGGGACCACCTGTCGCACGGACCAGCCGCGGGCTCAGGAGTGCCCCATCGCGGAGTGCGAGTTGGGGCTCGTCCTGTTCTTCGATGACGTGTCGCAGGACGGCCTGCGGGAGGTCGTCACTGTCCGCGTCCACAAGGGCGAAGCGGCCCGGGTGCTCGGACTGCGCGCTGCGCACCAGACCCCAGACGGACGCGGCCGCCGGATCGACATCAGCGCCGTCGACGGTGGCCACGGCGCCCCGTGTCACCAACACCAGCCGGGAATCAGCCAGCTCCGGCACCGCCAGGAACTCCTGGACCAAAGACAACGCCCATCCCGCCGTCGCCAGACCGTCACCGGCCTCGACCGGGACGACCACCGCCCACGGCACATCGCCATCGTCCCGCACCACACCAGCCAGGCCCTCGCCGTCCGCGAGCATGACCCAGGCATCGCTATCCGATGCACCCTGTTCCGGCAACGGAAGCGGCGTCCACTCCACCGCGAACAAGCCGTCGTCGTCCCGTGCGGACTTCAACTGCCCGATGTCGGCGGGGCGCAGGGTCACCGATCCCGCGCTCAGTACGTTCGTTCCCGCAGCGTCCGTCACGAGGAGCCGCAGTTCCCGTTCGGTCGCGTCGTGGGCACCAGGCGATACGCGCACGCGTACGGTGCCGGCGCCCGCGGCCCACAGACCGACCTGGTTCCAGCTGAACGGCAGCCAGACCTTGCCGTCGCCCTGCGGCTCTCCGCCCCAGTCGAGCAAGAGGGCCGGGTGGAGGGCGGCGTCGAGGAGGGCGGGGTGGATGCCGAAACCGTCGGGCGAACCGGCGGCCTCGGGAAGAGCGACCTCGGCGAGCAGATCCTCACCGTGCCGCCACACCGACCGCAGGCCCTGGAAGGCGGGGCCGTACGCGTAACCGGCGTCGGCCACCCGCTCGTAGAAACTCTCCACCTCGACCGGCACCGCGCCCGCCGCAGGCCAGGGCCCGAGCAACCCGCCGGGTGCGGTGATGGGTTCGGGGGTGAGGATGCCGGTCGCGTGGCAGACCCATACATCGTCGCCGTCATCGGGACGGGTGTAGACCCGCACTTCACGGCGGCCGTCATCGGTGGCCGCGTCCACCACGACCTGCACCCGCAACCCGGACGCCGCCGGAACAACCACCGGAGCCTGCAACATCAGCTCCTCAAGCCCCGCACAGCCAACCTCATCGCCGGCTCGCAGCGCCCACTCCACCAACGCCGCACCGGGGAGAAGGACCGACCCGGCCACCTCGTGATCGGCCAACCACGGAGCACCCGAACGCGACAGCCGCCCCGTCAGCAGGCAGCCGCCCCGGTCGGCGAACTCCACCGCCGCACCCAACAACGGATGCCCCGCAGCCACCAGACCCAGACCAGCCGCATCACCACGACCAGACCTTCCGGACAGCCAGAACCGCTCACGCTGGAACGCATACGTCGGCAAATCGACCACAACAGGCTTGTCCAGGAACCAGCCGTCCCAGTCCACCGCGACCCCAGCCGCATGGAGGCGAGCCATCGCGTTCAGGAACGCCTGCTCCTCGGGCCGGTCACCGGCGAGCGAAGAGAGCAGCAGCGGTTCCGGACCCTCGGCTTCGTCGAGGGTGTGCTGGGCGGCGGTCGTCAGGACGGGAGCGGGCCCCAGTTCGATGAACGCCCCTGCCTGATCGGCGAGGTGGGCGATGGCCTGCTGGAAGAGAACGGGCCGGCGCACGTGACCCACCCAGTAATCGGGGCTCGTGATCTCCTCGTCCGCAGGCAGACCCGTGACGTTGCTGATCAGCGGGATCGTGGGAGCCTTGAACTTCACCTCGCTGATGGCCTCGGCGAAGTCCTGGAGCATCGGCTCCATCAAGGACGAGTGGAATGCGTGACTGACCGAGAGGGCCTTCGTCTTGCGCCCTTGGGCGGACCACGCGGCGGCAATCCGCTCCACCTCATCAGCCGGGCCGGAAATCACCGTGGAATCAGGGGTGTTCACCGCAGCCACACTCACCCCGGAACCATCGAGCTCCGCAGCAAGCTCCTCCGCCGTGGCCTGCACCGCACACATCGCCCCGCCCTCGGGCAACGCACCCATCAACCGGGCACGCGCACCCACCAG
>NZ_JBIAWF010000056.1:0-9416 GCF_042895325.1 Streptomyces sp. NPDC001407 | reverse complement strand
CGGCTGCATGGCCCCATTATGCCGCATCGGGGGCCCGGGACCGCCGATTCCGTTGCACTGCTGCTTAGTTCGGAGAAGACCTCTGGGTTATGAGCTCAGCGAGCTACCGAGCTGCTCCACCCCGCGCCGGTACGGTGAACACTACGCCCTCGCAGTCGGCGCGGATGACCGCTCTCACCCGGGACCTGGTCCGGGTCTCCCCGGGCCTGCTGCCACGGCACCCGCAGAACGACCGTCGGCCGCTTCAAAGAGTCGGAGGTCGCCGCCGCGGCAACCTCCGTGCCCTGGGCGAGCGAGTGGACCACAATCCTGGCCGGGATGCTCCACTTCGAACGAAGGCCGCGTGATTGGCCGTAAAATCCTGCGTCCCGGCGGGGCTGACGGAGGGCGTCTGCGGTCGGGCGGGCACGGCATCGCCTCTTCCCTCCGGCCGCGCCCGGGCGGCCCCGGCGGCGGGCCCGGGGCGGGATCGGCGCGGGCCTCAGCCTCCGCCGAAGAGCCGCGCGATCAGCCGGAACGGGGCCGATACCACCGTGGCGACGGCATGGCCGACGGCTCCGAGCGCATCGGTGATCGTCTGCAACATGACGGCCTCCGGCAAGGGACGCTTTCCCCCACTCGTCCCAGCGTGCGCCTCCCCGGGGCGTGCCGCACACCGGGCCCCGCCGACACCTTCCGCCGAGCCGGACGAGTCTTGGCGGAGGGTGCCCGTGGGGCGAAGGGGATGCGTGAGAGCACGGAGGCGCCTCGCACCGGCGGCCTCCCTGAGCGTCCTCGTCGCCGCGGACAACTCCCCCCGCCCGCCTGAAAGGGCAGTGCGCAGCGATGCGGGGGCGGGGCCCCGTCAGGGGGCGGGAGAAGGGGCAGCGACAGTGGACCGACGAAGCGGCGGCGAGTGGCTGCGCGTACGCGTGTCACTGTCGCGCGAGCCGCGCGACCCGCACAAGGGGTTGTCATGTTCGCGACGGGCACGTTTACTGCGGGCAGCAGCTGACTCAAGGAGGCGCACCCGTCTCATGATCAAGCACATAGCCGCCCTGACGGCACTCATCCCGGCCCTGCTGGGCACCACGGCCGGCGTCGCTACGGCGCACGACGCGCCGCCGTACGCGGCCCAGGCCGTGGTCACCCTGACCTACGACGCCAGCGGTGCCGGCCCGTGGGCGGGCCCGATCCAGCAGGCCGTGCGGAACTGGAACGACGCGGTGCACAACGTGCGCTTGGAGCCGGCTAGCACCCCCGGCTCGGCCGACTACCTCTACCAGGCGACCAGTGGCTGGCCGCAGTCCACCCTCGGGCCGGTCTTCCCCGGCGGCAACGGCAACGTGCAACTGGGCCGGCAAGCACTGGACGAAGGCTACGACGCGACCCGGATCGCGGCGCACGAAACCGGGCACATCCTCGGACTGCCCGACGACTACAGCGGACCGTGCTCGGAACTCATGTCCGGCCACGGCCCCGGCACCTCCTGCACGAACGCCAAACCCGACGCGAACGAAGCGGCCCAGGTCGACAACAACTACGCCGCCGGAACACTGGCAGTGCGCCCACACCACCAGGTGGTGATCGACATCTGGTCCAGTCGGATACTCACCGGCTCACGCTGACCGCCCAGGCCGCACACCGGCCACCCAGGCCAACTGCGGCAGAAGGCCAACCCGCTGACCAGCACTGCCGTACGGTGCGAAATGAAGCCGTCAGGCCGGATACGTTCCGGTCTGCCCGGCTTGGCCTTCTCCTTGCCGAGGTGCCCGTCCGTTCACAGCCCCAACGCGACGTCCGAATGTCGCCAGACTCCTCGCTGGTGGGTGCAGGAGCATCGACATGTCCGCGAACCTGACAAAGAGATGAGCGAGCATGCCTGCGATGCTTGACGGCAAGGTGGCATTCGTGACGGGCGGCAGCCGGGGCATCGGTGAGGCTGTGGCGCTCAGGCTGGCCGAGGACGGAGCCGATGTCGCACTGACCTATCGGGACAGCGACGGGCGCGCGGCTGATGTGGTCGATCGGATCACATCGCTCGGCCGCCGGGCCTGGGCTGTCCGGGCGGACAGCGCGGACCCGGCAGCGGTCCGTGACGCCGTGGATCAGGCCGCGGCGGAGTTCGGGCGGCTCGACATCGTCGTCAACAACGCGGGGATCGGCGTGCTCGGTCCCGTCGAAGACTTGTCGCTGGAGGACATTGACCGGGTGCTGAACATCAATGTGCGGGCACCGTTCATCACGTCCCAGGCTGCGGTCCGGCACATGGCCGAGGGCGGGCGAATTATCAGTATCGGCAGTTGCATGGCCGAGCGGGCCGCGTTCCCCGGTGGTTCCCTGTACTCGACGAGCAAGACCGCGCTGACCGGCCTCACCAAGTCACTGGCCCGTGAGCTGGGCCCCAGGGGCATCACCGCCAATTTGGTCCACCCTGGCCCGACCGAGACCGATATGAACCCCTCCGACGGCCCGAGCGCCGACATGCAGAAGGGCCTCACGGCACTCGGCCGCTACGGGCAGCCGTCGGACGTCGCCGCGACCGTGGCCCACCTCGCGGGTGACGCCGGCCGGTACATCACTGGCGCCACCATCGCCGTGGACGGTGGCTTCGCCGCATGAACCGCGGGTGGTCGGCGGCACTCGCCGCCGACCACCCGATGAGAACCGGACCGCCGCCTCACAAGATCGTGTTTGATCACTCATTGCAGTGAGCCGCCGCTACCACTCGTGTGAAGCCGGCCGGCGGGTCCGGTCTGCCCAGCGGTGCAGCTTCTAGAGGAAGTTGAACCGGACGGCGTTGGGGCGGACAGAACCCCAGGACATTCCCGTCTTGGGCGGAAGCCGGTCCAGGGCGGTGCCGCTGCAGTCGGTGTTCTCGTAGACGGTCGCCGTGGAGTCCGTCTCGTTGTCCGCACCGGTCGCGGGAAGGCCGAAGCTGATGCACTCGCCGCTCGGCGGGTCAGCCAAGGTGTGGTCGACTCCGTCGATATCGGTGTAGGTGAAGTTACCGGTGGCGGCGTGGGCCTCGGTGGAGACCCCGGTCGCCAGTGCGAGGGCGGCGCAGGCAGCCAGAGCGAGTCTGCCTGCGTTCCTGAGGACGGTCATAAGGCGCCTCACCATCTTCAAGTAGGACTGTGGCCACCAGGATCGGCCTTTCCCAAGATATTTGAGGAGTTTCTTGCGCTTTTTCATCCGACAGTGGCTTCGGGGCGACCTTGGCGACGGCATCGGCGTCTCCGGCCCGGCGCCCCGCCGCGCCATCAACGCTGCCGCCACCGCTCCACAGTTCCAGGGCACGGCCAACACTGCGCGCACCGCCTGCGAGTTCCTCACCAACCCGGCTCTGGCCGCGCCGGCCGCTGAACCGACGCGTCGGACCCGCCGTCCGCCGAGACCCCCTGCTGGTCGTGGTCGCTGCGCAGCAACAACCAGGCGGACGCCACGGCGCGGAGTGCGTACGAGCCGGCCGGGACGTTGTCCTTCGGGCATCGCGCGAACGAGTGCGTCTGGGGTCGCAGAACCGACGCCTTGCCAGGATGACGAGGCCGCGTCGGTTCCGGCATCGATCCGGATCACTGCGCCCGAGGCGGGCGTGCTCCCCTCCTACCTGCACATGCTCATTCAAGCCTGCCCTTGGCCCAAGCACGCGACGGCGTACGCATGGATGATCCGTGCCGATCACGCCCGGCGGACCCTGCGCATTCACGCCCGAAGCCTGGCCCAGACGATTGCCGACACCACCGGTCCGAGCCCGGCCGCCACCGTCCTCGCCCCATTGGCGTCGGATTACCAGAAGAGGGTGTCGGCAGGGTTGTCCTGCCAATGGGTGACGGCGGCGGTGTCGTCGACGTAGGCGCCTGATACCTCCGGGATGGACGTGGTCCCGCCCCGATTGCCACTGACGGTGCTGTAGCCGACCCGGATGGTCTTCGCTATGCGGCCCTTGTGGTCGGCAACGTCGTCGTATCCGGAGAACTTCTTGATTCCGGCGTAGGCGGACTCTCCAGAGGCCAGGCGGATGAAGGCCGGACCGGGTTGGGAGTCGTCGACTGCACGAATGCCGCCGGAGTCGATCAGGAACGTTCGCCATCCGTGGAGACTCACGGCGTGCGTCTGGTCGGGCTCGGGGCGGCGGATCACTGCCGGTCATTTCCATGACCTGGTCCACCGGCTGGCGCACGCGCTGCGCGCCCAGGGCCTGGAGCGCGGGCAGACCGTCACACTGCTCAGCGGCAATCTCTCCGAGGCCCTGGCCGCCCGCTATGCGGCCAACCTGCTCGACTGTCAGGTCAGTCACCTCTACAACAAGCCCTCTGCCGACACCCAGGCCGCCATCGTGCGCGATGTGGAGACCCAGGCGCTGATCGTGGACCCGACCTACGCCACGCGGGCCGCCGAACTCACCGCCCAGGCCCCGGTCCTGCACATCCTGACCCTCGGCGTCAGTACGCTGGGCACCGACCTGCTGGAGCCGCCCGCCGCAGAGTCCGCCGAGCGGCTATCGGGACTGGCCCACCCCGAGGGCATCTGCTCCATCCGCCACACCGGCGGAACCACCGGCCATTCCAAGGGCATCTGCACCAGCTTCGGGAGAGTCGGCAGGATGCGCCCCAAGTCCAGTGAGGAAGAGGTCGACCAGCCCCGTCAGTTGGTGGCAACCACCCTCGCGCACGCCGCCGGGCTGATCGCCGACCACGTGCCGGCCACCGGAGGCACCGTGGTTCTGCTCGAGGACTTCGAGAACTGCCTTTACGCAGGTCAGCCACCCGCGGCCCGGTGACCGGTTGCTCACGCAATTCCCAGACGCCCCTCACGGGGCGCACTCGCACAGCCCCGCGCCCTTAGCGGCCCCCGCAGTCCTGGGATTCCTGGTATGCGAAGGACCGCGTGGCTCTATCGTGATGGGCGTCACACACCGCAAGACGGGGGGGGGAAGCACATGTCCGGCACACCATCATGGGCCGAGCTGGGCGAGACCATCAGCGCCATCCGCACGCAATTGCAGCAAGCGAGGGACGAGGCCGCGGACGACGGGCCGGATGGGCTCATGTTCCGAACAGGGCCGGTGGAGTTGGAGTTCTCCGTCGAGGTCCGCAAGGAGGGCGACGCCAAAGCGAAGATCTTGGTCCTGCCCTTCCTGCCGGGCTCGGCGGAGACGCGCGGGGCGCTCATGGCCGGGACGGTGCACCGGCTGAAGATGACGCTCCAGCCGGTGGACGAAAACGACGTGGACGCGAAGATCCACGGCTCGTTGTGACCCGGCCGTGCACCACCCACACCTGGCGCGCGTCGTCGAGCTGCGGGTCGCCGACAAGCGCGTCGGCAGCGGATATCTGCTGACGGACCGGCTCATCCTGACCGCGTACCACGTGATCGCGCCCGACGGGACGGTCCGCGTACGACCCGTGGACGCCCTGTCCTGCCCGCCGCTCACAGCCTCGCGGCTCTGGCCGGCCGAGCCCGTGGACGACCACGCCCACCCGGAGCAGGACGTGGCTCTGCTGCTGCTCGACGAGCCCGCAGGAGCACCGTGGCCGACGCACCCGCTGCCCGGCGGAGCCGCACGCTTCGGGGAGGTCACGGGCGGAGACCGCGCGCCCTGTCACGCCCTCGGGTTCCCCGACGCCGAGCGGCGGCCGGACGGGGACCGGGACGTCATGCGACTGCCGGGACACGTGGAGCCCGCACAGGGAAGCCGGTTCGGGATGCTGACCTTTTACGCCGGTCTCCAGCTGCGCGGGGAGAGGCGCTGGGGCGGAATGTCCGGCGGGCCGCTGTTCGGTGACGACGGGCTGCTGTTGGGAACCCTGGTCGAGGACCGCAATATCGCGCTCAACAGCACCATGCTGAGAGCCGTTTCGGTCCGGACCATGCTGCGGCTGCCCGGCTTCCGGGACGTGCTCCACGCCCATGACGTGGTGCCGCGCATCTCGCACGAGCTGCTGGAACTCTATCTGGAGGCCGCCGTCAAGGAGGCCGACGACCAGCCGTACGCCGGTGTCATCGGCGGCAGGAGGCCACGGCTGCACGAGGTCCATCTACGCCAGCAGGTCCGCTGCCTCAAAGACGATGAGAAAGGCGCGGAAGGGCACAGCGGCAAGCGGCCGCCGCTGGTGTCCTCCTCGCTGCTGCTGCCCGCGGACGACGTTCTCACCGCAGGCCCGGCCTGCGTGGTGCTGGCCGGGCCGGGCGGCGGCAAGTCCAGCCTGCTGCGCACCTGGCTGACCGAGGCCGCCGCGCGCCGTACGGCGGGAGACGGTACCGATCCGGTGCCCGTGCCAGTGCTGGTGCCGGCGAGGGCACTGATCGGTGGCGACGGAAAGCTGGCGGGTGGGACCTTCCCGGCCGCCCTCGCGCATGCGGTGGGCGGTGAAGTCTGGCTGGAGCTCGGCCGGTTGTTCGCCGGACCTCCGCCGGGCGGCGGCGTCTGGCTCGTCCTGGTCGATGGACTGGACGAGATCCTCTCGGCCAGGACACGCATCCAACTGCTGCGCCACCTCACCCTGCTGGCAGGGCGGAACGGCGCAGTGCCGTATCGCTTCGTCGTGGCCACCCGCCCTCTGCCCGATGGAGAGCTCGACCGGCTCGGCACGCACATACCGCGCTTCGACCTGCTGCCATTCGGCCGCGAGGAGCTGCCGGAGGTGGCGTACGACTGGTTCACCGCCCTCGGTGTGGCGGACCCGCGTGGTAGCGCCGCGCGCTTCATCGCGGAGATCCAGGCCCGGGACCCACTGCCCGAGCTCGCCCGCACGCCGCTGATGGCCGGCCTGCTCTGCCAGCTCTACGCCAGGAACCCCACGGGCCCGCTGCCGGCTGGGCGTGGTGAGATATACGACGAGTTCGTCGAGCAGCTGCGTCAGCATCAGGCGGCGGACGACGCGGCGGCCAATGTCTGGGAGGCGGCGCTGGACCTCGCGGGGTACATCGCCTCCGAGCGGCTGGCGAGGAATGACGAGCCGGAAGAGTACGACCAGTCACTGGACACACTGCTGGAGTCGTGGCCCGGCCAACCGCCGCGCGGTATGACCCTGAGGGAGACCGTGCTGCGCAGTGGACTGCTCACCGACCGTGCGGGCGAACTCGGCTTCCTCCAGCAGACGTTCCTCGAATACTGCGCGGCCCGGTACGAGACCAAGGCCCCGGACGAGTGCGCGAAGCAGGTGCAGCAGCTGTTCCGCAAGGGCTGGATCCGGCAGCGGCCGGCGCGACAGGCACACCCCCACTGGTGGGGCCGCCGCCGCTGGGAGCCACCGGCCGAGAACCGGATGTCGTACGCCGGCTTCATCCTCGACCGGTTGCTGAACGAGCGGATCAACCCGGCGGCCGAGGAAGTGAGCAAGGAGATGCACAGGCTCACCAGGCGGCGAACCCTGGCCGGCTGCTGCTTCCTGGCCGGACAGAAGCGCTTGGGTACGGCCCTGCCGGACGGTGTCGTCCAAGAGGTCACGGCGTCCCTGCGCAACATCGCCCGGATCACAGACGGAGACCGGCGGAAGGCGTACCTCCGCGCCAATCCCGGGGAGATAGTGTGCCCGCCCGGACTCGACCCGACCCTGGGCGAGTTGCATCTTGCCACGGCCCAGCGGGACGCCCGCGTGAACGCCGCCGAGGCCCTGCACTGGCTCGGCGACGGCGAGGCGGCGGACATCCTGGCCGAAATCGCCGAAACCCCCTATCTGACCAGCAGCCTGTGGCGCGCCTACGCGGCCGCCGTCCTCTGCGAGCTGGACGACGACCGCGGCGTACAGCTGCTCCACGGCCTTGCCGCCGACGGCTGGAACCTCAACAAGACACGCATCGAAGCCGCAGAGGCGCTGGTGCACTTCGGCGACGAGCGCGGCGTGCACCAGCTCGACGGCTACGCCCGCGACACCCGCGGCTTCCTGCCACACGAACGTGCCGACGCCCTCAAGGCCCTTGCCCTCCTCGGGCACGAACGCAGCGCGGACGTCCTCCACGACTTCGCCCGCGACCCCGACGCGACACCCTCCCTCCGCAACTGGTCGGCCCAGATGCTGGCCTGCATCGGCGACGACCGCGGCGCCGCCCTGCTCGACGCCTTCGCGCACGACCCCGCCCACGGGAGCCGCCTGCGGCTCATCGCGGCGACGGTCCTCGCCAGGGTCGACCAGGAACGCGGCGCGGCCGTTCTCGCCGGGCTGGCCGAGGACCGCACACTGAAGCGACGTCACCGCCGGAAAGCCGGTGCGCCGCCCGGCTAGGCCAGGGTGACAGCGGCCCGGTCCGGAGAGCGGCGAGGAAAGCCGTCCGCCCTCTGGGAGTGGCGATCACGAGTGTGGCGCCGGCCGGCCGCTCGCTGTCGCGGATGGGTATGAGGTGAGGGAGGCTACTCAGGCTGAGCCGGCGTTCCGCAGGGCCGTGGCGGACGCTGGCCGTCGCACTACGACGGCATCACGCGGTACGTGCGAAGGGGGCGGGCTGACGCCCGCCTCGCCCCGGCGGCACGACGACCCCGCGATCACCCTTAGGATCGTTCACTTGTCCACCAAGGGGGAAACTCATGCGCAAGATCATCATGGGCTCGGCTCTGCTCCTGACCACGGCTCTGCTGACGGGATGCGGCAGCGACGACAGCCCGGCAAAATCCGATAAGGCCGCTGCCGCGTCCACGCAGCCGAAGGCGAAGCCGGACGGTGGCAGCGGCGAGGTCAAGCACGAAGTCACCCTCGAGGTCCTCGGCACCGGTACCACGTCGGTCTACTACAACCTCGACACCAACAAGATGGAGCAGGTCCAGCTGCCCTGGAAGAAGACCTCGACCATCACCTTGACGACAGACGCCGAGAAGAATGTCGGCCACGGGGTCTCCGTCGTCCCCGGCTCCGTCACCGGCCCCGACGGCATGCTGCACGCCGCGCCCTGCGTCATCACCGTCGACGGCAAGAAGGTCGCGGACAACCAGGACGGCAAGTCCGACAAGATGTGCGAGTTCAAGGTGAAGTGAGGGTTCCGGGGGGACCGACGGTCGTCGCAGAGCCACCTCGTGTACCTGTGAGGATTACGCGGCGCGAAAAGCGCCTTCCGGGACGGACACTTGATGCCAGGTTGCGGCCCCGGCTGGCGGCGGCTTTCAGTTCTGCGAACAGGACGCGATGGAGGCTGTCGAAGACGCCGGCCTCGCGCCACCGGCCCAGTCGGCGCCAGCGGGTCTGTCCCGCTTCGTCTCCCGGGCGGCGTGAACAGCGCGTGGCGGTGTGGCTGTACCACCTAGCGGAGTTACTTACTCCGACAAGCGTCAAAGACGGACACCGCTCAGAGCAGTCCCCCTGAACATCACTGCTCCGCCACAAACGCGACACTGGCACCCCGACCAGAAAGGAACTTCCCAATCGTGTTGTCAAGCTGCTCCCGTGACGGGGGGTGAAGAGTGAAAGCACTCTCCGTCTCGGATCATCGCCCACAGAACGTTG
>NZ_JBIAWF010000055.1:0-9897 GCF_042895325.1 Streptomyces sp. NPDC001407 | reverse complement strand
GCGGTGCGACTTCAGGGCACCCAATACGTCTTACGGTTCCCGCACCGCGTTCCAGGTTCCCAGCCCGGAGGCCCCACCCCCGGCACCCACCACAACCCAAGCCCGGCCGGCGTTTGAGGCCGCTCGCCGCAGGCGCAACGGACCCGCACCCAGAATCGCCCCCGCACCCAGCGGAAAGCGTTCCCAGCCCGGCCGGCGATTGAGGCCACCCCACCCCAGCCACAACACACCCGCACCCAAAAAACCTCAGGCACCATCCGCCGGATGCGGAGCCAACGGCAGAAGTGCCCCCAGCCGCTCCTCACAAAGCTCCACCAGCCGCCCGTACGCCTCCTTGCCCATCAGTTCCGTCAGCTCCGGCGCGTACGTCACGTACACCGGATCACCCGCCCCGTGCGCGGACGTCGCGGAGGTGCACCACCAGTGGAGGTCGTGGCCGCCGGGGCCCCAGCCGCGGCGGTCGTATTCGCCGATGGAGACCTGGAGGACGCGGGTGTCGTCGGGGCGGTCGATCCAGTCGTACGTGCGGCGGACGGGAAGCTGCCAGCAGACGTCCGGCTTGGTCTCCAGCGGCTCGCGGCCCTCCTTGAGGGCCAGGATGTGCAGGGAGCAGCCGGCGCCGCCCGCGAAGCCGGGGCGGTTCTGGAAGATGCAGGAGCCGTCCCAGCGGCGGGTCTGCCGGTCGCCGTCGTCGTCGACCTGGGTCCAGCCGGTCGAGGTGCCGACGTCGTGGAACTGCCAGATGTCCGGCGTCAGCCGCGCCACGTGCCCCGCGACGCGCTGCTCGTCCTCCTCGTCGGAGAAGTGCGCGCCCAGCGTGCAGCAGCCGTCGTCGGCGCGCCCGGCCTGGATGCCCTGGCAACCGCTGCCGAAGATGCAGCTCCACCGGGAGGTGAGCCAGGTCAGGTCGCAGCGGAAGACCTGTTCGTCGTCGGCCGGATCGGGGAATTCGACCCAGGCGCGGGCAAAGTCGAGCCCGACCTCGTCGGTGGCCTTGGAGGAGCCCTTCGCGGAGAGCTTGGACCGCTTCTTGTCGGCCTTGCCTGCCTTCTCGAGGGATTTGTCAGGCTTCGCCTTCTTCGTCTTTGCCACCCCTCAAGACTATGCGCCCCGGCCGCTCGCAGTAGCGTTCAGGCCATGAGACTCGGTGTCCTCGATGTGGGTTCGAATACGGTCCATCTGCTGGTGGTGGACGCGCATCCGGGCGCCCGCCCCCTGCCCGCCCACTCCCACAAGGCCGAACTGCGGCTCGCGGAGCTCCTCGACGACGAAGGGGCGATCAGCGAGGCGGGGATCGAACGGCTCGTCTCCGTCATCCAGGAGGCCCTCGAAGCCGCCGAGGACAAAGGCGTGGAGGAGGTGCTGCCGTTCGCGACCTCCGCGGTGCGCGAGGCGGCCAACGCCGACACCGTGCTCGCCCGCGTCCAGAAGGAGACCGGAATCACCCTGCCGGTGCTCACCGGCGACGAGGAGGCGCGGCTGACGTTCCTGGCCACCCGCCGCTGGTTCGGCTGGTCGTCCGGAAAGCTCCTGGTCCTCGACATCGGGGGCGGTTCGCTGGAGATCGCCCTCGGCATGGACGAGGAGCCCGACGTGGCCGTCTCGCTGCCGCTGGGCGCGGGCCGGCTGACCACGGCCTGGCTGCCCGGCGATCCGCCCGACGCCACGGACGTACGGGCGCTGCGGCGGCACGTACGCGCGCAGATCGCCCGCATCGTCGGGGACTTCGCCCGGCACGGCACCCCGGACCACGTCGTCGCCACCTCCAAGACGTTCAAGCAGCTCGCCCGGATCGCCGGAGCGGCTCGTTCCACCGACGGTCTGTACGTCCAGCGGGCGCTCACCCGGCGGTCCCTGGAGGAGTGGGTGCCCAAGCTCGCCGCCATGACCTCGGCGGAGCGCGCCCGGCTGCCCGGCGTCTCGGAGGGCCGTGCGCCGCAGCTGGTCGCGGGCGCGCTCGTCGCCGAGGCGGCCATGGACCTCCTCGGCGTCGAGGAGCTGGAGATCTGCCCCTGGGCGCTGCGGGAGGGCGTCATCCTCCGGAGGCTCGACCACCTGCCCACTTCCTGACCCGGCGGCCGGCAAGGGCGCTCCGCCGGTGCGCCGCACGGGCACCTCCATGCCCGCGGCCCGGGACACGGTCGTACGCTGTCCCTCGTGACAGAGCCTGTGGTGCGCATCCCGGATGCGAAGGTCGCGCTGTCCACGGCCTCGGTCTACCCGGAGTCGACGGCGACGGCCTTCGAGATCGCCGCGCGCCTGGGCTACGACGGTGTCGAGGTCATGGTGTGGACCGACCCGGTCAGCCAGGACATCGAGGCGCTCCGCCGCCTCTCCGACTACCACCAGGTGCCCATCCTGGCCGTCCACGCGCCCTGTCTGCTGATCACCCAGCGCGTCTGGTCCACCGACCCCTGGGTCAAGCTCCAGCGGGCCCGCACGGCCGCCGAGAAGCTGGGCGCCACGACCGTGGTCGTCCACCCGCCGTTCCGCTGGCAGCGCGGCTACGCACGGGACTTCGTGCAGGGGATCTGGCGGATGGCCGACGAGACGGACGTCCGCTTCGCCGTCGAGAACATGTACCCCTGGCGCTACCGCGACCGCGAGATGCTCGCCTACGCCCCGGACTGGGACGTCACCAAGGACGACTACCGCCACTTCACCGTCGACCTCTCGCACACCGCCACCGCCCGGACGGACGCCATCCAGATGATCGACCGGATGGGCGACCGGCTGGCGCACATCCACCTCGCCGACGGCAACGGCTCCGCCAAGGACGAGCACCTCGTGCCGGGCCGCGGCAAGCAGCCCTGCGCCGAACTGCTGGAACGCCTCGCCACCACCGGCTTCGACGGCCACGTGGTGATCGAGGTCAACACCCGGCGCGCCATGTCCGCCGCCGAGCGCGAGGCCGACCTCGCCGAGGCGCTGGCCTTCACCCGGCTGCACCTCGCCTCCCCGACGGGCGCGGCCCGCCCGTGAGCGTCCCCCGTACGGGCGACGGCGCCCCCAGAAAACGCGGCAGGCCCGCCCGTACGGACCTCGCCGCAGGCCCCGGCGCCCGCGAGCGCATCCTCGCGGCGGCCCGCGCCGAGTTCGCCGAGCGCGGCTACGACAAGGCGTCCATCCGCGCCATCGCCAGGGGCGCGGACGTGGACCCCGCCCTCGTCCACCACTACTTCGGGCCCAAGGAACAGATCTTCGCCGCCGCCGTCGAGGTCGCCTTCGCACCCGCACTCCAGGCACCCGACGTCGTCCTCAAGGGCGGCGGTCCGGACACCGCCGGCGAACGCATGGCGCGCTTCTTCCTCGGCCTGTGGGAGGACCCCGTCACCCGCGAGCCACTGCTCGCGATCATCCGGTCCGCCGTCGCCAACGAGACCGCGGCCGCGGTCTTCCGCGACCTCGTCTCCACCCGCCTGATGGCCCGCATCGCCGACGAACTCGACATCGAGGAGCCCCGGCTGCGCGCCGAGCTCGCCGCCGCCCACCTGGTCGGCGTCGTGATGCTGCGCCACGTCATCAAGGTCGAACCGCTGGCCTCGGCGGACGTGGAGGACGTCATCGCCCAGGTGACACCGGCCATACAGCGCCACCTCACCGGAGCCCCGTAGCCCGCCGCGAGACGCCCGTCTCACATACCGGAGACACTGTCCGGATCTTGGATCATCGGCGTAGGCTCGTAGGACGCGACACCGCGCAGCGCGAAGCCGCCGCCACCAGGCCGCCGCCACCGCGCGCCGACGCCTTTCGAGGAGTGGAGCAGGATGCCCGAGCTGAGGTCCCGCACCGTCACCCACGGCCGCAACATGGCGGGAGCCCGCGCCCTGATGCGCGCCTCGGGCGTAGCGAGCGGGGACATCGGCAAGCCGATCATCGCGGTGGCCAACTCCTTCACCGAATTCGTCCCCGGCCACACCCACCTCGCCCCGGTCGGCCGGATCGTCTCCGACGCGATCCTGGCGGCGGGCGCGGTGCCCCGCGAGTTCAACACCATCGCCGTCGACGACGGCATCGCGATGGGCCACGCCGGGATGCTCTACTCCCTGCCCTCGCGCGACCTGATCGCCGACTCCGTCGAGTACATGGTCGAGGCGCACTGCGCCGACGCGCTGATCTGCATCTCCAACTGCGACAAGATCACGCCGGGCATGCTGATGGCCGCGCTGCGCCTGAACATCCCCGTCGTCTTCGTCTCCGGCGGCCCGATGGAGGCCGGTCAGGCCACCCTCGTCGACGGCACGGTCCGCAAGCTCGACCTGATCAACGCCATCGTCGACGCGGTCGACGAGAACGTCTCGGACGAGGACGTCCTCCGCATCGAGGAGAACGCCTGCCCGACCTGCGGCTCCTGCTCCGGCATGTTCACCGCGAACTCCATGAACTGCCTCACCGAGGCCATCGGCCTCTCCCTGCCGGGCAACGGCTCCGTCCTCGCCACCCACACCGCCCGCAAGGCGCTGTACGAGAACGCCGCCCGCACGGTCGTCGAGATCACCAAGCGCTACTACGAGCAGGACGACGACTCCGTCCTGCCGCGCAACATCGCCACCCGCGCCGCCTTCGACAACGCCATGGCCCTCGACATCGCCATGGGCGGCTCGACCAACACGATCCTCCACCTGCTCGCCGCCGCTCAGGAGGCCGGGCTGGACTACGACCTCAAGGACATCGACGCGGTCTCCCGCCGCGTGCCCTGCCTGGCCAAGGTCGCGCCCAACGTCGCCCCCGGCGGCACGTACTACATGGAGGACGTGCACCGCGCCGGCGGCATCCCCGCGATCCTCGGCGAGCTCTACCGCGCGGGCCTGCTCAACGAGGACGTGCACACGGTCCACTCGCCCGGCATCAAGGAGTGGCTCGGCACCTGGGACGTCCGCGGCGGCTCCCCATCCGCCGAGGCCGTCGAACTCTGGCACGCCGCCCCCGGCTGCGTCCGCTCCGCCACCGCCTTCTCGCAGTCCGAGCGCTGGGAAACCCTCGACACGGACGCCGCCGGCGGCTGCATCCGCGACGCCGCGCACGCCTACTCCAAGGACGGCGGACTGGCCGTCCTCAAGGGCAACCTCGCCGTCGACGGCTGTGTCGTGAAAACGGCGGGCGTCGACGAATCGATCTGGACGTTCGAAGGACCGGCCGTCGTCTGCGAATCGCAGGAAGAAGCCGTCGACAAGATCCTCCGCAAGGAGATCAAGGAGGGCGACGTCGTCGTCATCCGCTACGAGGGCCCCAAGGGCGGCCCCGGCATGCAGGAGATGCTCTACCCCACGTCCTTCCTGAAGGGCCGCGGCCTCGGCAAGTCCTGCGCCCTGGTCACCGACGGCCGCTTCTCCGGCGGCACGTCCGGCCTCTCCATCGGCCACGCCTCCCCCGAGGCCGCCTCCGGCGGCACGATCGCCCTCGTCCAGGACGGCGACCGCATCCGCATCGACATCCCCGCCCGCTCGATCGAACTCCTCGTCCCCGACGAGGAACTGACCGCCCGCCGCGCGTCCCTTGGCGGCCGCTACGCCCCGAAGTCCCGCGAACGGAAGGTGTCGGCGGCGTTGCGGGCGTATGCGGCGATGGCTACGAGCGCGGATCGGGGGGCTGTGCGGGACGTTAGCCGCTTGGGCTGAGGTTGTTTGTGGTTGGGGTGGGGTGGCCTCAATCGCCGGCTGGGCTTGGGTGTGTGGTGGGTGCGCTTTCCGCTGGGTGCGGGTTCGTTTTTAGGTGCGGGTTGTGTGCGCCTGCGGCGGGCGGCCTCAATCGCCGGCCGGGCTTGGGTGTGTGGTGGGTGCCGGGGGTGGGGCCTCCGGGCTGAGGACCTGGAACGCGGTGCGGGCGCCGTGAGTCGTATTGAGTGCTGTGAAGTCGCACCGCGTTCCAGAACCCCACCCTCCGACCCCACCCCCTCCCCCCGGTGGGTGACATCACGCTTCGGGGCGCGCCATGCTTTTGTTTTTCAGCCTGTCCGGCGTTTGAGGACGCGCACGCAGTGCGCTCCCGCCGCAGGCGGCAACGGACCTGAGGTTCGGGGTCTGGGGCAGCGCCTCAGTTTCGGGAAGGGGCGGGGTGGGGGAAAGAGCCCGCCGCAGGCGTCCACCGTCCCGCGGCCAGGGGTCTGGGGCAGCAGCGCCCCCCACGCGGCGGAGCCGCACATGAGATGAAGCCGGGAAGGGGCGGGGTGGAGGGACAAGCCCGCCGCAGGCGCCCCTACCGCCAACCCCCAGGATCGTGGTCGCTCACAGCGAACACCGTCCCATCCGGCGCCGCCCCGAAAACCTTCCCGTCCGCCGCCACCGGCGCCGGCAACAGATCCAGATACCCCCGCCCCGCCCGAGTGAGCCGAGGCGACGTCTGACCCAGCAGCGAACCCCGGACCGTATCCACGGCCAGCAACCGCCCGTCCGCAGCGGAGAAGTACAGACGGTCGTCGGCCAGGACAAGAGCCGAGGCGTTGGCCACGGACGTGTCCAGCCGCCACCGCTGTCCGCCGCCCGTACCCGCCGGATCGACGCCCACGGCCGTCAGACCACCGTCGGAGGACAACAGGTAGACCGCGTCACCCCGCGCGGCCGCGCTCGTGACACTCAACGGCGTGCTCAGGGGCACCCGGTGCTCGCTCTGTTCGGCGGGGGAGTAGCGGACGACAGCGGAGACACGGTCGCGGGAGTCGACGGCTGTCAGATAGAGCGTGCCGCGCGGACCCACGCCCACAGGCGTCAGATCGCCGTCCAGCGTCCGCTGCCACAACGCCGTCCCGCGCAGCGGATCGAGCGCGAGCAGCTGCGTACGGTGCTGTCCGGGACCGGCCGGGGAGACGGCGTAGACGGGTGCGCCGATGTCGCGCCCGCCGACGACCTGGGGATCGGCGTAGGAGTCGGCGTCGGAGTCCGCGAAGGAGGAGAAGACGGGCTTCGCGTGCCCCGGCAGTTTGTGGCTCCAGCGCTCCCTGCCCGAAGCGCCGTCGACGGCCGTCACCGTGCCGTCGGCCGCGACCAGCAGCAGCGTGTCACCCGCGTGATAGACCCGCCCGCTGTACGCGGCCACGTTCCGCGTCCAGCGCTGCTCGCCCTTCACTGGGTCGAGCGCGAAGAGCTGGTCGCCGTCCGGCGTTATGACGTGCACCAGGCCGCCCGAGACCACCGGCGCGGGCGGAGCGCCCGGCTCCGTCTCCGCGGGATGGGAGGTGTCGACGGGCCGCCGCCAGACGACCTCCCCGCTCGCGGGGTCGATGCGGGCCGCCTGCACACCGGGAGCGGAGCAGTAGAGCGCGGCCTCCCCGTACGTACAGAACCCGGCCCGCACCCTGCCGTCACCCGCCGCGTCCGGGGGCACGGACGCCTCCCACGGCTGCCAGTCCGCGCCCGCTGCCGCCGACCGTGACTGCGACGGCGGCCGGTGCGACACATCGGCCTGACGCAGCGCCCAGGAGCCACCGACCCCCAGCGCCGTCGCCACCACCGCGGCGGCGACGGCCCACAGCGCGCGCCGCGTCCGGCGTGTACGAGGGCGGGCCGGCGGCGGGGCCGGCTCCGGCGCCTCGGGCTGCGGGGGAACGCGTACGTGCGTGGGCACCGCGTCGCGGGACGCGCCGTTCTCCGGCGGAGCGGGGAAGCTCACCGGCGCCGCCCCGGGCACCCGCGGCAGCCGGGCCATGATCGCGTCCGGCGTCGGCCGCTCGGCGGGCTCCTTCGCCAGGCAGGACCGGATCAGCGGAATCAGATCGTCCGGGACCCCGGCGAGATCCGGTTCGTTGTGCACCACCTGATAGGCGACGATGTACGGGCTGTCCGATTCGAACGGCCCCCGCCCCGTCGCCGCGTGCACCAGCAGCGACGCCAGCGCGAACACATCCGCGGCCGGCCCCACTTCACGCGGCCGCTGGAACTGCTCGGGTGCCATGAAAGGCGGCGTCCCGATCAATTTCCCGGTCTCGGTGTGCAGCTCACTGTCGCACGGGCGGGAAATGCCGAAGTCGATGACCTTGGGACCGTCCTCGGCGAGCAGCACATTGCTCGGCTTGAGATCGCGGTGCACCACTTTGGCGCGGTGAATGTCGCGCAGGGCCTCCGCGAGACCCGCGGCCAGCCGCCGCACCTCGTCGGGCGGCAACGGCCCGTTCCGCTTCACCCGCTCGGAGAGCGTGGGACCGGGGATGTAGAGGGTGGCCATCCAGGGACGCTCACCATCGGGGTCGGCGTCCACGACCGGAGCGGTGAAGGCCCCGCTCACCCGCCGCGCGGCCGCGACCTCCTGCCGGAAACGGGCCCTGAACTCCGGGTCCACCGCATATTCGGCATGCACCACCTTGACCGCGAGACGCAGCCCGGAAGGCGAGCGGGCCAGATGGACGACACCCATGCCGCCGGACCCGAGACGACCCTCCAGCCGGTACCGACCGGCATACCCCGGATCCTCCGCTTCCGGGCCCGCCCCGGTCGTGCGCAGCGGCGGCATTCCCCCACCCCCGTGTGTATTCGGCCGCGTACGGCGGCCTCCGGAGCCTAATCGATGGCACCCGGGAACCCCGGGAGGCATGCCGGTGCCTTGCTAGCCTGCGCATGTCATCGAGCAATGCCTCATTACCGCGCGGGGGAGGGCCACATGGCCATCGGCGAGATCAGCGAGAGCAACGACAGCGGCACGAGTGACGAGAGTGCCGGCCTGGCCGTATCGGTGCAGTCGGCGAGCGCCGTCTATTACCCGATCGCCCCGGGCACCCAGGTCAACGTCCGCCGCGGTCCGAACACCGGCAGCCAGATCGTCCGCGTCCTCCCCGAGGACGCCGAGGTCCAGATCCGCTGCCAGACCCGCGGCGAGACGGTCACCGGCCCGTACGGCACCACCGACATCTGGGACAGCATCGCTCCGGGCCAGTACGTGTCGGACGCCTATGTGAAGACGGGCAGCAGCGACTTCGTCGCGATCCGCTGCTCCTGAGGCACGACGTCGGCCGGTAGCCGGTGGCGATAATCGGGGTATGAGCGATGAGCACGAGGCCACCGGCCCCCGGCCCGAACCGATCCGGTTCTTCGGTACGACATGGGTCGACCATGACGGCGGCTACGCACTGCGCAGAGCCGGTGCCGGAATCGGCGCGCTCGTCACGGCGGCGGCGGGCGCCCTGGTGCTGCGCTTCGGCTACGAGGGCCTGACGATCGCCAAGGTCGGCAGCCTCGTGAACATCCTCGTGGTCGTCGCCTTCGCCGTGTGCAGCGCGCTCGCCTTCCGCCGCACCTGGGAAGGGTTCGGCCGCCGCCCGGACCCCGCGGCGGACGCGAGCGTTGAACGCTCGATGCAGAGCATGCTGCTGATCGGCTTCATCGGCTCCCTCCTCGCCTACGCGTTGCGCACCCTCATCGAGGCCCCGGGCGAGGAGCTGCGCCGCAAGGAGTACGAGGAGGCGCTGGCCCGCTACGAACGGCGCCGCGCGAAGTCCGGCAAGCGGGGCAAACGCCGGTAGCCGGCAGCCGGGGCGGAGCACCGCCCGGACTGGTGTAGAGTTCTTCGAGTTGCCCCGGCGTCCGCGAGGACGGCGAGGCGGCCACTCCTGCCGCACCGGCGGCAATCTCTACTGCATGTTCCCTGAACGGGATGGTTTTCGGCGTGCCGAATTCCGGACCGGGCGCCGATTAGGAGCCGCCGGGGAAATACGCTAAAGTAGTGATCACGCCGGAAGGCGCGAAAAACCCCGCTCCAACAGGGGGCCGGAAACGGAATCTGAACCGGAAACGGAACGGAAAACGGATCTGGTAAGGTTGGAAACACGAAATACCGAAGGGGAACGCCCGGAGGAAAGCCCGAGAGGGTGAGTACAAAGGAAGCGTCCGTTCCTTGAGAACTCAACAGCGTGCCAAAAGTCAACGCCAGACTATAAAATACCCCGTCCCTGGCCTTCTGGTCGGGACGCGG
>NZ_JBIAWF010000054.1:0-9973 GCF_042895325.1 Streptomyces sp. NPDC001407 | reverse complement strand
CGCGCGGTCTGCTCCGCAGACACGACGCGCCGTCGCTACGCGACGGAAAGACGGCACCGCACTCCGTGCGGTATTCCGGGACTTCGTCCCGAGAATCCGGGCCACTCCGTGGCCCGGGAGGCCAACTCCGTTGGCCTCGGGCTCGGATCGCTCCGCGATCCGGCCGACGGACCGCGCTCCGCGCGATCCTCAAAGCTGGCGAGGGGGCGGAGTTGGTACCGCATCGGTTGACGGGGGTTCATAAGGGCATGCCCTGGCTGGCGTCCCGGGCTTCCGAACGGTCCGTCACTCGAGCAGCGAGGGCTCGGCCGCCCTGGGATGTGAGATCACCCTGGCAAGACCGGTCAGTTTCGAACAGTTCCCATGACTCATGTGCGTCATCTTGGCTGGGCCGCTAGCTTATGGAGAGACAGGCCACCCCCCGGCACAGTGCAGGGACGGGGTCCGTCGAAGGAAACAGGCAACTCAATAAACGGCCATGAATTGCCTGCACTCAGCCTCTTCAGATCCCCGGCAATTCGAATTACAACCCAGATCCAACAACCTATCAAAGCGTGCGCCAACCAGAGCAGAGTATCGGTTGGAAAGGAGAAAAGAATGTCGGGCAAAGAACTGTTCCCCCATCAAGTAGAAGCCGTCGACGCCGTCCTGAGGGCCCTGCAGACACCCGCCAGCGGACACATGCCCGCCGAGGGACTGCGGACCCAGGTCATCGCCGCCACTGGCTCAGGAAAGACACTCATCGCCACCGCGGCCGCCCAGAAACTCGGTGCGAGGCGAGTACTGGTCCTGGTCCCGACGCTGGACCTGCTGACCCAGACCGCGGCCGCCTGGCGGGAAGGCGGCCGCACGGGGCCCATGCTGGGGGTGTGCCGCCTGCGGCCCGAGGACTCCGACGGCATGCCCTGTACCACAGACCCAGTCGAGCTCGTGGAATGGACGCGCGGCCTGGACCGGGTGACGGTGTTCGCCACCTACGCCGCCGTCGGCCGCCGCGTTCTCCAGCGCGCCCACGCTCAGGACCTGGCCGTATGGGACCTCATGGTCGTCGATGAAGCCCACCGCACCAGCGGGGACGCCGGAAGGCCGTGGGCCGCCGTACACGACCAGACCAAAATCCCCGCAGCCCGCCGCCTCTACATGACCGCAACCCCCCGCATCTGGGAAGCCGCCGAGGGCAGCCGTGACGGCACGCCGCGGCTGGTCGCAAGCATGGACCCCGACTCCCCCATCTACGGGCCCGTGGCATTCAAGCTGGGCCTGCCCGAAGCCATCAGCCGCGGACTGATTGCCCCCTATCAAGTGGTATGCGTGGACAACTGCTTGTCCCAGGAGCCGGCTGTGCGGTGTGCCTCGTCCACGATCATGAGGTCGAAGACGGGGGCGGTGAACACGGAGTGCCCGGACTCCTCGATGCGGGGCAGCGAGTCGAGCGTGACGAACACGGTCGCCTTCTTGTGGCGGGTGAGCCAGTACGCCAAGTACTCCCCCGAACCTGTGGACACCGCCCCGGCCTCAGCGAGCAGCGGGTGCTTGTCGGCCCGGAGCGAGGAGACAGCCATCAGCGGTTCGGTACAGCCATCCGCACGGGCGACCTGGGCCCACTGGCCGATCAGATCCCGAGACGGTACGGCGATGAGGAGGTGGTCGGCGTTCAAGGCCTCGGCGGTGCGCAGCGCGATCAGCGTCTTGCCCGTCCCGCACGCCGAGACCGTGTGCCCGCGGCTCCCGGGCTTTTTGAGGTGCCGCACCCCGCTGTCCACCGCCTGCTGCTGATCTGGGCGCAGCACACAGCGAGGAACCACGGCCCGGGGAGCGGGGGCAGGAGTCGCGGCCGCGGCTGCGGGGCCGGGGGTGGGTGGCATGGGGGCAGAACCTCGGCAGACGACAACAACAGACGGGGTCATCTTTCCGCGCCGGACGAGATCGAGGGGAGAGAAGCCGTGATCCGGTGGCGTGGCATGAGCAGGCGGTGCACGTCGGGGATGGAGCGGGGTGGTGAAGGGCTATGTGCCCGAGCCGAGGCAGCTGAAGGCCCAGCGCAGTACCTCTTGGTCGACGCCGGGGCGGCCGGTGCGTTCCAGGGCGGTGTGGGTGTGGGCGGTCAGGCGGGCCCAGTTGCGGAAGTTCCCGTGGGCGGCACGTTGGTCGGCGAAGGCGATGTCGTCGGGGTCGGCGTCGGCCCAGATGGGGTGGTACAGCGGGATGACGTCCAGGACCTCGTCTTCGGTGAGGCGGGTGAAGCGCTGCCAGATGAAGATCCGGGAGGACAGCATCGGCTCCTTACGCAGGGCCTGGTAGCAGCCTTCTCCTCCCACGAAGACGATCGCGAGCTGGGTGTAGGGGTCATCCCAGAGGTATCGGACGTATTCCAGCTGGTCGCTTTGGAGCCACTGGGCTTCGTCCAGGACGAGGGTGCGCGGGTGGGTGGCGAGTGCGTTTTTGAGGAGGTGGTCGGACTCGCTGGCGTAGCGCGGGGGCGGGCCCGGCAGTTCGAGGGCGGTGTGCAGTTCGTGGCGGACGGCGCGGGTGGTGGCGCGGGCGTGGAAGGTGATGCGGCGGATGTCCTCGTCTGGTTCGAGTGCGCGCAGGCAGCTGGTGACGGTCATGGTCTTGCCGAAGCCGGCGCCGCCATGGACGCACATCATCGCGCGGGCGTTGATGGTGTCGGTGAGGTTCTCCCGGGCGGTGAGCAGCGCGCGGGTGCTGACGAGGCGGGCGTCGGGGAGGGTGACGTACTGGTCGGTGGGTGGGGGCGGGAGCTGGCGGGTCATGGGGTGTCCTTGCAGGCGGAGTCGGGTGCCGGGCCGGCGGGGCGGGTGCGGGCTTTGAGGGCGTCGGAGATCGCCCAGTCGGCCGGAGGCGGGGCGGGCGGGATGAGGTCGGGCAGGGCCAGCGCGGTGAGGTCGGCTTCGGGGTGCTGGGCCAGTTCCCGGGCGGCTTCGGTGGCGGTGACCGTGTCCAGGCGGCGGGCCTGGGTCGCTTCGGTGGCCGGGGCGAAACGGGTATGCCGTAGTTGCTCGGCGGCTTCTGCCTCGGCCCGCAGGCGGCGGGCGCGCCGGGTGCGTGCGTGACGCAGCGCGGCGCGTTGTTCGTCGGTGGCCTGGTCGGCGAGGTGGGCAGTGCACAGGCGGCGGCCGGCAAGGTCGCAGATCTCGATCTCGTGGGTGTGGTGGGGCATGAAGCGCACCGTGACCTTGCGGCCGGCTTGTCCGGTCATCCAGTCGGCGATGTAGTCCCGGTTACGGAAGCGGACGCCGTGGCTGGTGATGGTGCGGGTACGGCCGTCGTCCTCGAGCGTGAACGTCCACACCTCGGTGGCGGGGACGTCGTTGAGCGGGGTCGGATCGGCCTGCCACGCTTCGAGCGGTGTCGCGCCGTGCAGTTCGGCGGGGTGGTGCTCGGTGTTCCACCACTGTGCCCAGGCCAGCAGTTCCTCGGTGAACGCTGTGAACGACATCGGTGGGGCCGTTTGCGGGCGGCGGTCGGGACGGCGGCGCGGCTTCTTCGGGGTGTAGCCGGGCAGGGCCGCGAACAGCATGGCGGTGGCGCAGTGGTTGAGGTTCTCGATGCTGCCTTTCAGGTGCGGGCTGTAGGGCGGCAGGACGGTGATGTCCGCGTCCAGCGCGGTCAGAGCGGTGGAGACGGTGCGGGAGAGGACGTCGCGGCCGCGGTCGAACCTGACGTGCTCGGGCAGCCCGCCGAAGGGCCCGTAAGGGTCGGTGCGCACGATCGCGGAGCGCAGCGCGGCCAGGACCGAGGCGCGCGTCGGGGTATGGGGGGTGACGGCGACGCCGGTGACGGCCTTGGTCGCGCAGTCGATGAACCAGGTGACGTAGGGGTGGAGAAGAGAGCCGTCGGCGTCGACGCGCAGCGGGGCCTGGACATGGTCGGCTTCCCACACCTCGTTGCGCCACGCCCGCAGGCGTGTGGCGAACACGTCCAGGGAGCGGGCTGCCTCGGGGCCGTGGCGGTAGCCGGCCCGCTCCCCCGCGGTCAGGTCCCGGCGGACCGCGCGCAGAAACGTCGCCAGGGACGGGACCGGGTCCAGCAGCGGAACAGCTGTCGGTGGGGCACCGCCCGGGACCGCGGCGCGGGGTGGTGGCGCGGCCGGTCCAGGGGTGGAGGAGTCGGTGTCTGCCGGTGGTGGGGGTGGGGTGAGGGCCTGGCGGGCGCGGGCGAGGAGCTCGCGGTGGACCGCAGAGGCGTTGCCGTGCCAGTACGCCAGCAGCACCCGGAGCTCGGGGGTGATCTCGAAGCGGGTAGCACGTCGGGCGCCCGGGGACACAGCAGTGGCGGGATCGGCACTGGCGTCGGCCAGCCACCGCCACACAGTGCGGTCCGAGACGTCCAGGCACTGCGCGGTCGTGGCCACATGAGTGCGGCTGAGCTTGCCCCTGGCCCGCAGCTGGAGGAGATGTCGTACAGCCGGAGCGCGCAGGGCAGTCAGCGATGCCCCGTCCAGCGCCGGAGCGACAGACGGGGCGTGCTGCGGTGTCGTGCCGGGAGGCGGGGCGTGGTGCGCGTTCATCGGTCGTCCTTCGGTGAGCCGCATGGCCGGAGCAGGCCGGCCGGGGCTCGGGGAGCACGGCTAGGAAGCGGGGCCCAGGCGGGCGCAGGCGATGGACAGCAGAGAATGATCCACGGGGGTGCCGGGGCGGCGGGCCAGGGCCGCGTACACGTGGGAAGTGATCTTCGCCCAGGTCCGGAAGTTCCCGCGTGCGCATGTCTGGTCCGCATGCAGCAGATCGGCGTCAAGCGCGGTGTCCCAGAGAGGGTGGAACAGGCGCAGCAAACCGGGGGCTTGGGCGGCCTCGAGGCGTGGCATGTGCTGCCAGGTGAGGATGCGGGAGGCCAGCGCGGGAGCGCGGGCCAAAGTGCGCTCAGCGCCGGCCCCGCACAGTACCAGGGACGTCCTCGTCGTGGGGGCGTCGATGAGCAGGCGCAGGTAGTCCAGCTCCGGAGCGGCGATCCGCTGGACATCGTCGATGACCAGCACACCCGGTGCCTGCAACGCGTCCAGGAGCGCACGGTCGGCCGCGTCCGTGCGGTTCGTCAGCGACGGAGCGGAAAGGCCGAAGGCGGTGAGCAGCGCGGCGCGCAGCTGCGGCAGGGCCGGCTTCA
Source organism: Streptomyces sp. NPDC001407 (assembly GCF_042895325.1). Classification (NCBI taxonomy): domain Bacteria; kingdom Bacillati; phylum Actinomycetota; class Actinomycetes; order Kitasatosporales; family Streptomycetaceae; genus Streptomyces; species Streptomyces sp. NPDC001407. The sequence continues at coordinate 4,849 of NZ_JBIAWF010000054.1, read as the reverse complement.
CCGCTACCAGCGCATGGCGCACCGGAACTCGGCGCGGCAGCTGGCGCAGCGCCTGGTCGAGAGCGACGGTCTTGCCGTGCCCGGTGTCCCCGTACACGCACAACACACCGCGTGCGGCGACGGTATGGGCGAGTGCTTCGGTGACCGCACCGAGCTGCCGGGTCGACACCAGATGCGCGCCCGGCGCGTAGAGGCGCGCCCCGTGACCGAACGGCGGCGGGCTTGCCTGATCGGGCGTGCCGTCGGCTTCACCAGCCTCCCTCTCGGCGGCAGACGCGGTGGACTGGCCGGTCTCATCGACCGTGCCCGGCAGGGCGAGCTCGGCCAGGGCACGGTCATAGCGTTCCGGAATTCTGTGGGCGTGCGCGGGCCGGGAGATCGCCAGCACCCGGCCCGCCCGCTGCTCACGGTGCACTGCGTGATACAAGGTCGTCAGGGACGGCAGCACGCCAGTACTGAGCGAGGGCACTACGTCGTCGGCGTGCTCCTCCATCCAACGGTGCAGAGCCTTCACGTTCCCGCCCAGGTCCGACAGGCGGACCCACAGCTCATCCGTGAACGCGAACACCACACGCCGCCGCGGCGGTGCCTCCACCCGCCCCGTGTCCCGCGCGAGAGCCAGCCAGCGCCACACCGTACGGACATGCACCCCGGCAGTGTCCGCAGCAATCCGCACGTGCACCGTATCCAGCGTGCCCGCCTCATCCAGGGAAAGCAGACGGCGCACCATCACCTGGCGGGCCAGCGCCCGATCCTGCGCAGGCGAGGTCAGCGCCAACGCCGGGGAAACGGACGACGGCGACCTTGCCCCCTCCCCCGAAATGGGAGGAGGAGTGGGAGTGGCGGTAGCGGGTGACGAGGACCGTGCAGTCATACCCACCAGCACACCAGGGCGATCTCACCGGGTGCACAGGAATAAGCATCCCCACGTCAGCCACCCACCAGGTGTGCTACACGCAACTCTCAGACCATGACAGCCATTCAGTCATCCCATGACAGCCACGGACCCGGCCATCACCCCTGAAAAGGGCAGCTCAGACCCACTCACTACGAACACTCAACGGCTGCCACACAACCCGCTGACACCACCCCACACAATCACACGCCCGGCCCGATGCTGGGCAACCGTCCGGTGTTCTGGCTCGTCCTGCAACTCCTCACCGCAGGCACGGCACTGGCGACCGTGGCGACAGCGGTGAGCTGGTGGCGCGTCAGGGCCTCCGTGGCGGGCGGCACCACCGCCCGGCTCGGGCTACTGGCTCTCGCGAGCGCACTGTTCCTTCCCTGGGCACTGTTCTGGGGCCTGCTGACGCTGTAGGGCAAGCGCTTGAGGGCGGCTCGGCGCTTCGGCGGACGCGGTTCGGCCCTGCCGGACTCCCAGCCAGCCACGTGTTCAGCGATCTGCCGGTGAGTGCTCTGCGCGCCGTCCGCGATGACGCAGCGGGCGAGCCCGAGCGCGGCAGCAGCCGCATGCGAGCCGTCGGGCTCTTCCGCGGCTGGACCGAACGCCACCTGTTCTACCTGGTAGCGCAAGCGCGGTCAGGAGCACGGGAGGTGCTGCGCCATGTGGTCGACCAGGACGGCGAGGCCCCCTTCGACCACGTACGTGCGCACTTCGCACAGCACCCTGTCCACCCCATAGCCGCCGGACGCCTGCGCGGCACCATGACCAGCATCGACGCCGTACGCCGCCAGATCACCCCCACTGCCTACAAGCCCCTGGGCCATGACCCCGAGCGCCGCGCCTACCTGCCTGATCCCCGGACCCGCGAAGGCCTGCGTCACGCCCTCGCCGAGGCATCCGAACACCCAGCGCTCCTGCGGGAGTAAACGCCACAGCCCGCCAAGGAGTTCACCCTCCGGGAAGAGCGTGAGGGAGGGCCCAGACCTCACCGCCCCGGCAGGCCGAGCTCCCCGGCACGGCGCCTCCACCCTGGAGACTACTGGCCTCTCAGACCGCGTCGGTACGGCAGTCGGCCGGCCCCCGAAACCCTCCACGACCACTTCAGCATGCTGACCAAAGAAGAACCGTGGCAGAAGCACCGGCCAGGGGCGGTGTCGGCGTCCGGCCGAAGCCAGGGCGAGACGTTGACCGCGAGGACGAGGCGACCGTCGGCCGCCTTCGGCAGCGGCACCAATACCAGAGACCTCCGCAGCCGGCTCACATTGAGCCGCCCGTGGTTGAGACCCGCGTATAGAGCGCCGTGTCCACGGCGGTGTTCTGGGGTGAGCACCAGCCCGACCAGGGGTCTTCACCCGGTCCGTCCGCACACAGCATGGCGTCCGTGAGCTCGAACAGCACGTCCGCAGGCGCGGTCATACACGCGTACAACTCCGACCGGAAGTGTGACAGCAGTGCGAACGGCTTCCCGCTGGACTTGTTGATGCAGCAGACTCACCCCTCGGCCTTTGTTGATCCCATGCCTCTGTGACGGAGCAATGGATCAGGCGAAGGCCGCCCTCGGGTCCGGCGGTTACCTCTGCGAGCGATCAAGTTCGAGGGATTATTCGATCACCAGGTCTGTCTGAGCAAGGCCATCGGGCAACCGTCCCGGGAGCGCGATGTACTTCGTGAAGGTTTTCCGGCAGTCGGGAACGAACGGCCACTGTTGCAGAGCCTCCCTGAGAGCAGCCTCGGGAAGCCAGCCGTGCCAGGCGATCTCCGACTGATCGGGCACCACGCCCTCTGCGATGACGGCCTCGTGCACGCCGAGCCAGTAAGGGCTGATCACGCCGCGGCAGAGAAACTTGAAGGCAAGCCGGACCGGGGCACAGACACCGAGTTCCTCCTCCAGCTCCCTGGCAGCGGCATCCTCGTAGGTTTCACCTGCGTTCACCGCGCCGCCGAGCAGCCAGTTGTACTGGCCCGGAACCGTGAAACGTTCTCCGGCCGCCGGTGCACGAGTATCCGGCCCTCCGCGTCACGGCAGACGACGGTCGCCACCCGGTGCAGCCACTTCCTGCGGATGGCCTCGCCCCGGTCGGCAACCCCCACCACCTGGTCCCGCTCGTCCACACGCTCCACCAGCTCACTCATATCGCCCACGATCTCAAAGGCGCCTGGAGTTCTGTCACTGGGAGTGAGGAACCCTGGCAGCAGAGGTTAAATGCCACGCTGACAGGCGTCGGACTGGCTACGGTGTGTGGCAGACGGCCTCAACGTTATTGCCATCGGGATCACGAACAAAAGCGCCATAGTATGACTCGTGATACTGGGGCCAAAGCTGTGGTGTGTGCAGGGACTCGGCGCCGGCTGCGACCGCCGCGGCGTGAAACGCGTCAACGGCCGTGCGGTTGGCCGCGGCGAACGCCAGATGCACCTCACGGGCTTTGTCGTCTTCGTCGACGGGGACAAGCCAGAGAGTGTGCCCAGTGGTACCGAAGCTGACGAAGGCGCCGAATTCCTTTGTCCGCTTGCCGCCAAGCGGTGTGAGGACGGCGTCATAGAAGTCCGCGCTCGCTGCGACGTCTCGTACCTGGATCGCTATGTGATCAAGCATGCGGACAGCATGCCACGACCCTCACGGCCATGTCTCCCATATCCACGGGGTCTTGTCCGCGCTAAGCCCTTGCCCCTACGCCCGGCATGGCGCGGAAGATTAAGATCAAGGCAGCCATCCGTTCCACCCACTCGCGCCGGAGCACTGCTCGCTCGATGCGGCTGACGATGATGCCACGAAGACTCCGCAGGGCCGAGAAGTCAGCGTGGCCGCGACGCGACCTGCCGACGAGTAGGACCCCAGACCTCCTCGAACTCCACGGAGGTAAGTGGCTCGGGGTCGTGGCCCTCCCATTCCGAGACGGGCAGCTCGGCTGTGATCCCGAACCTGCTGTCGTACTCATCGAGACGGCCTGCGTCGTGGGCCCGCTGCCATTCGTCGAGAGAGGCGGCTGCGATCGGTGTCAGCCCAGGCCCTTGGAGTTCGACTTGCCGGATCACCCAGCCTTCGGCATCGACCTCGAAGTAGAACCAGATATCTTCCTCGTCCCAGTAGCAGCGCATCCATGTCTTCATGAGCCCATGATGGCGGCGGTGGTCTGCTCCCCGGCGGCTGCGGTGTCCGATTCCTTTGGATGGTGATCTGGACTGCTGGGATGCTTCTCCTGTGACCACCACGACGAGCGAACTGCAGACCGACGCCGGATGGGACGGCCCCCATTACCGCGTGCTCGCCGAAGGGTTCGAGTCTCAAGTCTGTGGCATTGCCTCGCGAGGGCAAGGTCGAGATCCGGCGGATTGCCCGAGTCGGCCGAGTACCCCACGCTGAGCCCCGAGTACGAGGACTACCGGCCGGCCCAGATCGCGCATCGATGCGTTTCCCGCGCCGCGCTGGCTATACGCCGGACACCCACGGACGGAAGGCTGGGCCATGCGGAAACTGATCTACGGCATGAACGTGACCCTGGACGGCTACATCGCCGCGGCCGGCGACGACATCGGCTGGAGCGGACCGCCGAGCGACGAGCTGTTCCAGTGGTGGCTCGACCACGAGCTGGCGAGTGGCCTGTCGCTGTATGGGCGCAAGCTGTGGGAGACGATGAGTTCCTACTGGCCGACCGGCGACCAGCAGCCGGGCGCCACCCCGGCGGAGATCGCGTTCGCGCGGAACTGGCGGGACACGCCGAAGGTGGTGTTCTCCTCGACGATCGACAAAGTCGACTGGAACACCCGCCTGGTCACCGGCGACGCGATCGCCGAGATCACCCGGCTCAAGGCCGAGGACGGCGGCCCCATGGACATCGGCGGCGCGACGCTGGGCTTGGTTCGGTTTGACGGACATCCGAGATCAGGGGCCTCGGCCCCGGAAGGATGTCCATCATGGAGAGCATGGCCAAGAAGAAGCCACGT
>NZ_JBIAWF010000053.1:0-11599 GCF_042895325.1 Streptomyces sp. NPDC001407 | reverse complement strand
TGGTCGGCGAGCACGGACTTGGAATCGTGCAGCAGCCGCCCGACGAGGGTCGACTTGCCGTCGTCCACGGAACCCGCGGTCGCGAAACGCAGCAGGCCCGCGGCCGGCTGCCCGGTGGTGGTGGTCATCAGAAGTACCCCTCGCGCTTCCGGTCTTCCATCGCTGCCTCGGACATCTTGTCGTCGGCCCGCGTCGCGCCCCGCTCGGTCAGCCGGGAGGCCGCTATCTCCGCGATCACCGCGTCGAGCGTGGTGGCGCCGGAGTCGACGGCACCGGTGCAGGACATGTCGCCGACCGTGCGGTAGCGCACCTGGCGCACCTCGACAAGCTCGCCGTCCTTGGGACCGCCCCACTCGCCCGCGGTCAGCCACATGCCGTTGCGGGAGAAGACCTCGCGCTCGTGGGCGAAGTAGATCTCGGGCAGCTCGATGCCCTCGCGGGCGATGTACTGCCAGACGTCCAGCTCGGTCCAGTTGGACAGCGGGAAGACGCGGACGTGCTCACCGGGCGCGTGCCGGCCGTTGTAGAGCTGCCACAGCTCGGGCCGCTGCCGCCGCGGGTCCCACTGCGAGAACTCGTCGCGCAGCGAGAAGACGCGCTCCTTGGCGCGCGCCTTCTCCTCGTCGCGCCGCCCGCCGCCGAAGACCGCGTCGAAGCGGTGCTCCTGGATGGCCTCCGTGAGCGGAACCGTCTGCAAGGGGTTGCGGGTGCCGTCGGGCCGCTCGCGGAGCACGCCGCGGTCGATGTAGTCCTGCACGGAGGCGACGTGCAGCCGCAGGCCGTGTTCGGCCACGGCCCGGTCGCGGTAGGCCAGCACCTCGGGGAAGTTGTGCCCGGTGTCCACGTGCAGCAGCGTGAAGGGCACCGGCGCGGGCGCGAACGCCTTCAGCGCCAGGTGCAGCATCACGATGGAGTCCTTGCCACCGGAGAAAAGGATCACCGGCCGCTCGAACTCACCCGCCACCTCCCGGAATATGTGCACCGCTTCGGATTCCAGCACGTCCAGGTGCGACAGCGCGTATCGGCCGGCGGTGCCGTCGACAGGCGCGAAAGCCGTCGAACCGGTGTCACTCACACCAGGCCCCTCTCCGTGAGCAACGAACACAGAGACTCGGCCGACTCGGCCACGGTCTGCGTGTGCGACTCGATCCGCAGGTCCGGTGACTTCGGCGCCTCATAGGGATCGTCGACCCCCGTGAGACCCGATATCTCGCCGGCCGCCTGCTTGGCGTACAGCCCCTTCACGTCACGCTCCGAGCAGACCTCGACGGGAGTCGCGACATGCACCTCGAGATAGGCCGTCCCCGAGGCGTCGTGGCGCTCGCGCACCGCCTCCCGGGAATCGGCGTACGGCGCGATCACCGGCACGATCGACTTCACGCCGTTGCGCGCGAGCACCTCGGATATCAGCCCGATGCGCTGCACATTGGTGTTCCGGTCCGCGCGGCTGAAACCGAGGCCCGCGGAGATGAACTCGCGGATCTCGTCGCCGTCCAGCACCTCCACCCGGTGCCCCTCGCCGCGCAGCCGCTCGGCGAGCGCCTTGGCGATCGTCGTCTTGCCCGCGCTGGGCAGACCGGTCAGCCACACCGTGGCACCCGTCCGCTCCGGCGTGCCGCACGTGCACTGTGTCACTGTCACCTTCCGCCTCCCCCGCTCCTCACCGCATCGGTCAGGGGCCGCGCCGCGGCCGCCCTCGTTCCCACGTCAGACACCCAGCCGGTGCGCGCGCAGCTTCTCGTAGAACGGTAGGTGGTGCGCGAGGTACTCCGAGAGGACAGGGTGGGTGTCCACGTCGACCCGGTCCGCGCGCTCCTTCTTCTCGAAGCCGCTGCTCGCGCTCGCGTCCCGGTGCCACTTCTCACTCGGCGCCCACTCCTCGCGGCTGCCACTGCTCCACTGGAGGGCCTCGGGGACGTACGGGATGCGGGCGGCGGCGCAGTACGCCCGCACGGTCCGCTCCGGCGCCTCCACGAGATCCGCGGCGTCGACCACGGCGGGCACGGTGCCGGTCAGCTCCTGGACGCGCTCGAAGAGCTCGTACTGCGCCTCGAATCCGATCTGGTGCGACCGCACGTCGGGATTGATGGCGTGGTACGAGGCGATCGTCTCGCGCGGGTGCCGGATGATGAAGGTGTGCAGCGCGTCCCGCCCGAGGAAATCCGCGTCCGCGAGCAGCCCGGGATAGCGCTCGTCGGTGGTGTCCTTGAAGAAAAGCGGGCGGTCCGCGGAAAGCTCGCGGATACGGGCGAGCAGACCGGCTTCGTCGGATATCTCCCGGCCGGCCGCGGCCACGGAACCGAATTCCATCAGATACGAGAACGGCTCGTGCAGCAGCCCGAAATCACCGCGCTCCGACATCATGCGGAAGAATGCGGTGGAACGGCAGCGCGGAGCGCTCCAGAGGGCCAGAATTCTCGGGGCTTCTGCGGACCGCAAAATGACACTCCTCGCACACTCTGCCGATACTGCACACGGGCGCCTCAACCTAGCCTGAACGGCGCGCAGGTAGCAATGGCCAGGCACCGCCCGGCGCCCTGTCCGGGGGAATTGAAACAGGCCGGTCAGCCTGCCGTTGAGGAGTTGTGGACGCGCGTCGACGCGCCATCAGGAATTGCCCGGCGTGGTCAACGGAATCGCCCCACGGGAATCATCAAACGAGTGGATGCCCGCCCTGAACCGCGGCCCCTAGCCTTGGTCCGCGCATCCAGTGCGTGTCAAGAGCGCGATTCCGCAACAGTGCGATGGGAGAGCAGTTTTCATGGCGAAGTGTCCGGAGTGCGAAGGTTCCGTGGCCCTCATGGAGAACCCCCGGGTGAGTGAGATCGTGGAGTGCGCCGGCTGCTCCAGCGAGCTGGAGCTCATCTCCGTCGACCCGGTCGAGCTCGTGCTGGCCCCGGAGATCGAAGAGGACTGGGGCGAGTGACCTCCTCCACGCGCCCGGGCCGCTTCGCCATGCTCGCGTCCCGTATGAGAGCGGACGAGAAGCGGCTTCTCGACGCCTTCGAACGCCGGGGCGCACACTGCGAGTACGTCGACAGCCGGGCGTCGTGGAGCCTTCTGCACGCGGAGCGGCCGCCGTGGCGGATCGTGCTCAACCGCGAGATCGGCCACGCCCGTGCCCTCTACGCCGCGCGCGCCCTGGAGGCCGCCGGCGCCACCGTGGTCAACTCGGCGGCGGCCACCGAGGTCTGCGGCGACAAGTGGCAGACCTCCGTGGCCCTGCGCCGGGCCGGCCTGCCCACCCCGCGCACCGCGCTCGCCCTCACGCCCGAGGCCGCGCTCGACGCCCTGGAGGAGATCGGCTACCCCGCCGTGGTCAAGCCGCTCGTGGGCTCCTGGGGCCGCCTGGTGACCCTGCTGCCGGACCGGCGGACGGCGGAGACGGTGATGGAGTACATCGCCGCTCTCCCGGCCCCGCAGTCGCACATCGTCTACGTCCAGGAACTGATCGCCAAGCCCGACCGCGACATCCGCATGGTCGTCGTGGGCGGCGAGGTGCTCGGCGCCACCTACCGCCGCGGCACCCAGTGGCGCACCAACGTGGCGCGCGGCGCGACCACGGAGGCGTTCACCCCCTCGCCCGGGACGGCCGAACTCGCCGTCCTGGCCGCGAAGACCGTGGGTGCCGACATCGCGGGCGTCGACCTGATCGAGAGCGACGACGGCGAGGTGGTGGTCCTGGAGGTCAACCACGGCGTCGAGTTCTCGGGCTTCCAGCGGGCCATGGGCGACCGCGTGGACGTGGCCGACAGGATCGTCGAACATCTCATGACAAGGTCTGAATCATGCTGCGAGTAGCGGTTGTCGGAGCCTCCGGATACATCGGCGGCGAACTCCTACGGCTCCTCATCGGCCACCCGCGCGTGGAGGTCGCCGTCGCGACCTCGGACCGCTTCGCGGGCAAGCGGGTGGACGGCCCGCACCCCAATCTGCGCGGCGCGACCGACCTGACCTTCACCGCGAACGACCGGCTGGCGGAGGCCAAGGGCAGCTTCGACGTCCTCTTCCTGGCCACCCCGCACAAGGAGACCATGGGCCGGATGCCCGAGTTCCTCGGGCTGGCCGAGCAGGTCATCGACCTCTCCGGCGACTTCCGGCTGCGCGATGTGGAGGTCTACGAGCACCATTACGGCACCCCGCACACCGCGCCCGAGCTCATCCCCACCTTCGCCACCGGACTCCCCGAGTGGCACCGCGAGGAGATCCGGAAGAGCGACCGCGTCTCCGTACCCGGCTGCATGGCGACCGCCGGCATCCTGGCGCTCCGCCCGCTCAGCGAGGCCGGGCTGCTCACCGGGAGCGTCCAGGTCGACGCCCGCACCGGATCCAGCGGCTCCGGCATCTCGGCCGGCTCGTCCAACATCCACGCCGAACGCAGCGGCGCCATGCGCATCTTCGCGCCCAGCAGCCACCGCCACCAGGCGGAGATCACCCAGTCCACCGGGCTGCCCGTCAGCATGACCGCCACCGGCGTGGAGGCCGTACGCGGCGTGCAGGTGCTCTGCCGCGTACAGCTCACGGAGGGCACGGACGAGCGCGCGCTGCGCCGGGCTTACCGCGAGGCGTACGCCGAGGAGCGGTTCGTGCGCGTCGTCGCGCAGAAGCGCGGCCTCTACCGACTGCCCGAGCCGAAGATCCTCTCCGGGTCGAACTTCTGTGACGTCGGTTTCGCGATCGGCGACGAGGACGGCACAGCGGTCGTGGTGGGCGCGCTCGACAACCTCGTCAAGGGCGGTTCGGGCAACGCGGTGCAGTGCCTGAACATCCGCCAGGGCTGGCCGGAGGAGCTGGGCCTGGAGTTCACGGGCCTGCACCCGAACTGACCCGCGCCCCCGTCCGCGGGGCGGCACCGCCGCACCCCGAGAAGCCGGAAGGCCGAAGAACATGCAGCACATCACCGTCGTCAAGTGCGGCGGCAACGCCGCGGTGGACCCGCTGGCGATCTGCGAGGACGTAGCGGCGATGACCCACGGGGGCGCACGGGTCGCCCTCGTGCACGGCGGGTCCGCCGACATCGAGGACCTGGCGGGCCGCATGGGCGTCCCGCTGCGCCGCCTCACCTCGCCGGACGGCGTCTCCGCCCGGCACACCGACGCCGCGACCCTGGAAGTGGTCCACCTGGCCCTCGCCGGGCTCGCCAAGCCCCGCCTCGTCGGCGCGCTCGTCGAGGCGGGCGTCAGCGCCGTCGGGCTCACCGGCCTCGACGGCGGTCTGCTGCGCGCCAAGCGCAAGTCCGCGCACCGTGCGATCGTCGACGGCCGCAAGGTGCTCGTCCGCGACGACCACAGCGGACGCGTGGTGGAGGTCAACACCGCGCTGCTGCACACCCTTTTGGACGCCGGTTCGGTGCCCGTCGTCTCCCCGCCGGCCGTCGCGGAGGACGGCCGTCCGGTGAACACCGACGCCGACCGCGCCGCCGCGGCCGTCGCCGGGGCACTCGGGGCGCAGACCCTCGTCCTGCTGACCGGCGCGCCGGGCGTCCTCGCGGACCCCGCCGACGAGACCTCCGTGCTGCCGGTCTGCGCCGTGCCGCCCACCGGGGCGCCGCCGCATGTCGGCGGCGGCATGGGCCTCAAGCTCATCGCCGCCCGGGAGGCCCTGCTCGGCGGCGCGCGGCGGGTGCTGGTCGCCGACGGCCGCCGCCCCGACCCCGTACGCGCCGCGCTCGCCGGCCACGCCACCGAGATCGTGATCTCCCACACCACAGACAGGGAAGAGGCACTCCGATGACGCTCACGCCGGTGACCGCGGCAAGCCCGGTCACGGAGTCGTACGCGGTGGGCATGCTGCGCCGCATGCTGGAGATCCCGTCCCCCTCCTACGGAGAGGCGGAGCTGGCCGCGTTCCTGGTGGCGAGCATGACGGAGCTCGGGTTCGACGCCCGGGTCGACGAGGCGGGCAACGCCGTCGGCGAGATCGTCCGCGGCCCCGGGCCGACCGTGCTGCTGCTCGGCCACATGGACACCGTCACCGGCGACCTGCCCGTCTACGCCGCCGAGGGGCGGCTGTACGGGCGCGGCGCCGTGGACGCGAAGACCCCGCTGGCGACCATGGTCTGTGCGGCCGCCGCCGCGACGGACTTCCGCGGCCGCGTCGTGGTCGTCGGCGCCGTGGAGGAGGAGACGGCGCTGTCGCGCGGTGCCATGCACATCCGGCGCACCCACCCCAGGCCGGACGCCTTCGTCATCGGCGAGCCCAGCGGCTGGTCGACGGTCGTGCTCGGCTACAAGGGCAAGCTCGACCTCCGCTACGAGGTGGAGTGCGAGGCGACGCACCCCAGCAACCCGCTGCCCAAGGCCACCGAGCTGGCCGCGGGCGCCTGGGCCACGCTGCTGGAGCTGCTGGGGCCGGACGCGGGCCACGGCTCCTTCGACCAGCCGGGACCCACCCTCGTGTCGATCAACGGTGATCTCACCACGGCCACCGCGGAGTTCAGCATCCGCATCCCGCCCGGCTTCGACCACCACAAGCTCGTCCACCGGCTGACCGAGGCCGTGCCCGAGGGCCGGATCACGGTCGTCAACACCGTCGAGGCGTGCCGCGTGGGCCGTACGGACCCGGTCGTCCGGGCGCTGACGGCGGGCATCCGGCAGCAGGGCGCCAAGCCGTCGATGAAGGTGAAGACGGCGACCTCCGACATGAACACCCTGGCCGAGGTCTGGGACGTCCCCATGGCCACGTACGGGCCCGGCGACAGCAAGCTCGACCACGCGGACGACGAGCACGTCGTGCTGTCCGACTACCTCGGCGGCATCGAGGTGCTCTCCGCCGCCCTGCGCGAACTCGGCGCCTGCCTCCCGCCGCAGGCCCCCGCCCCGCACGCAACCGAGGAATGACCCGAGGAATGCTGATGAGTGCCACACCCCCCTGGATCGGCGACCTCGCTCCCGAGGAGCACGCCCTGCGCGTCCGCGAACTGATCGTGGAGATGTGCGGCTCCGCCGAGGGCGGTCACCTGGGCGGCTCGATGTCCCTCGTCGAGATCCTGGTGACCCTCTACCGCTCGGTGCTGCGCGTCGACCCCGCCGCGCCGGACGACCCCGAGCGCGACGTGCTGCTGCTGAGCAAGGGCCACGGCGCGATCGGCCTCTACGCCGCCCTGGCGGAGCGCGGCTTCTTCCCCGCCGGGGACCTGGCCACGTACGGCCGTCCGGAGAGCCTCTTCTCCGCGCACCCCAACGCGGCCGTGCCCGGCGTCGAGATGCCCACCGGCTCGCTCGGGCACGGACTGCCGCTGGGCGTCGGCTTCGCCCTCGCGGCCCGGCTCGACGCCTCCCCCCGGCGCACCTTCGTCATCCTCGGCGACGGCGAGCTCCAGGAGGGCTCGAACTGGGAGGCCGCGATGGCCGCAGGTTCGCTCGGCCTCGGCCGGCTCGTCGCCGTCGTCGACCGCAACAGCCTCCAGATCACCGGCCCCACGGAGAACGCCGTCGCCCTGGAGCCGCTGGCCGACCGCTGGCGCAGCTTCGGCTGGCACGTGCACGAGGTGGACGGGCACGACATCGACGGGCTCCGCGCCACGTTCGACGGCATCCCCGCCGACGCGGACCGGCCGACCGTGCTGATCGCGCGGACGGTCAAGGGCCGCGGCCTGCCCTACATCGAGGGCCAGGCGCGCAGCCACTACGCCCGCCTCGGCGAGCGACCGAAGAAGAGGGCGCTGGCGATCCTGCGCGCCCAGTCCAGGAAGGCGGCACAGGCATGACCACCGTGGCACCCGACGCCCCGCGCGCCCCGGAGCGGACCGCGCCCGCGGCGGGCACCGAGGCGCCCGCGACCCCGTCCAGCCGTGACGTCTACCGCGACCTGCTGGTGGAATTCCTCGCCGCGGACGAGCGGGTGGTGTGCCTGGACAGCGACACCGGCCTGTTCAACGGCGTGGACTTCGCCGGCACCGAGGCCCGCTACATAAACCTCGGCATCGCCGAGCAGAACCTGATGGGCGTGGCAGCGGGCCTGGCGAGATCCGGGCGGCTGCCGTACGTCAACACGATGGCGACGTTCGCCACCACGCGGGCGCTGGAGTCCCTGAAGCTGGACATCGCGCTGAACAACCTCCCGGTGCGGATCGCCGCCACCCACGGCGGCCTCGCCGCAGGCCACTTGGGATCCACGCACCACTCCCTGGAGGACCTGGCCATCACCCGGCTGCTGCCGAACCTCACGGTCGTGGTCCCCACCGACGCCGCCTCCACCGAGACCCTCGTCCGGCAGGCCCAGGAGCTCCCGGGCCCCGTCTACATCCGGCTGGGCCGCAACGCCACCCCCGATCTGCCGGCCGGCGCCCCGCCACAGCGGCTCGGCGAGGCACAGCGGCTGCGCGAGGGCGACGACGTGACGCTGGTGGCCACCGGCCCGTACCCCGTCCACGCCGCGCTGGAGGCGGCCGGCACGCTCGCCGCGGCGGGCATCGAGGCGACGGTGCTCAACTTCCACACGATCAAGCCGCTGGACACCGGCGCGCTGATCGCGGCGGCGCGGACGACGAAGGCCGTCGTCACCGTCGAGGAGCACTGGGCGGCGGGCGGCCTGGGCTCCGCGGCCGCCGAGACGATCGCCGAACTGGGCGTCCCCACGCCCGTACGCCGTGTCGCCCTGGGCGACCACTTCGCCCGGGGCACGGGCGGCCAGAGCCACCTCGTGGAGCGCAACGGCATCACGGCGGCGGCGATCGTCACCCAGGTGCGCGAGGCACTGGGGGCCACCGGCCGGAGCTAGGCGCTCCGCTGGAAGCCCGGTGAGTCATCTGCGGGTGGGTCGTGGCTGGTCGCGCCCGCGCGGCGGATCCGCACACCGTCGCAGCCCCGCGCCCCTTCGGGGCGCTGCCGAACCGCACCGGACTTCGTCAAGCCCGCTTGACCGGGCAGTTCGCCGACGGGGCGGGCGGGGTGCTCCCCCGCCCGCCCCACCCGCGTCGTCAGAGCTTGCGCCCGCAGATGACCACCGTGTCGGCGCCCAGCATCACCCGGCCCGACGGCTCGAACCCGGCCTCCACGAACCACTCCTCGTACTCCCGGCCCGTGTAGACCATGCCCTCGCCGGACGCGATCGTGTGGAAGTACGCCGAGAGGTACGCCGCCCGCTCCGGCCCGGTCTCCTCGTCGTTCTGGTGCGGGGTGACGACGAAGACGGCGCCCCCGGGCTCCAGCGCCCGCGACGCCTTCGCCAGCAGCTCCCGGATCCGCTCCGGCGACCAGATCTCCAGGAAGTGCGCGAAGAGGATCGCGTCGCAGCCGGTGGGGAACTCGTCCTCGAAGGCGTCCAGGGGCACGGCCGCGACCCGGTCGGCCAGGCCCATCTCCTCGATCTTCCCGTTCGCCGCGGCCGCCACCGACGGCAGGTCGCCGATGGTGACCCGCAGGTGCGGCCAACGGGCGGCGAGCGTGGAGGCGTTGATGGCCGTGCCGCCACCGACGTCGAGCAGGTGCCGGTGCTCCGAGAGGTCGAGCTTCGCGGCGATCTCCTCACCGACCAGCCGGCTGACGGCGCCCATCATGGTGTGGAAGGTGGACTCCAGCTCCGGGTGGCCCGCCAGCCGCCCGTACAGCGTCGGCGCGGAGCCCGGGATCTCCCGCTGGAGGCCGACGTTGGTGTCGGCCCGCAGCGCCTCGGGGAACCACGACATCGCGCGGTAGATGCCCTGCTGCTCCCACGGGATGAAGGAACCCGGCGCCTGGCCGGAACCGGCGCTCAGCGGCTGGGTGAGCGGGGTGTTGTAGTAGCCGCCGTCCTCCTTGCGGATCAGGCCCGTGGCGGTGCACCCCAGAAGCAGGATGCGCGTCGGCTGCTCCTTCAGGTCCAGCCGTATCGCGATGTCCTTGGCGACGATCCCCGGCTCCTGCTCCAGAATCGTGAAGAGCCCGAACTGAAAGGCGGCACTCAGGAATTGGAAGTGGTAGTGGGCCTTGTAGAAAGGTCGGAGCTGCGCCTCGATGGGCGTCTCGGTGCGTTCCATGGTCCAAGCCTCCTGAGACATTTCTGTGCCGTTCTGTGCCGTGCAAAAGAGTGCTGATGAAAAGAGAAGAGTGAAGCTCTCGGGGAACCAGCCGGTTGTCGGCGGGCGATTCAGCGATCGCCGCCGACGGGCGCCGGGACGGCCTGCGCCCGCGGCTCCGCCGACCGCCGCGCCCACGCGCTGGTGGTGACCGCGCCCAGGACCAGCACCGCGCATCCGCAGCCGGCCATGATTCCCCAGCCCAGGTGGCTCGCCGCGGGGAAGCCGCTCGCGAACGGCCCCTGGACGCGCGCCGTCGACACCGAACCGAGCACGGCGACCCCGAGCGAGGCCCCCACCTGCCGCCCGGTCGAGGTGACCGCCGCGGCGACACCCGCCTGTGCGCGCGGCATCCCGGAGACCGCGGAGTAGGTGATGGGCGCGTCGAGCATGCCGAAGCCGATGCCGAAGAGGACGTAGGCGACGACGAGGTACCAGAGGGGGGTGTCCGCCCGGAGGCGGCACAGCAGCAGGGCGCACAGCGCGATCCCGCCCCCCGCCGCCATCATCGGGACCCGCGGCCCGCGCGCCCCGATGATCCGCCCCGCCAGCGGTCCGAAGACCAGCGTCATCGCCGCCATCGGCAGGGTGAGCAGGCCCGCGCGCAGCGGTGAGCAGTGCCGTACGTCCTGGAGGTAGAGGGAGTTGAGGAAGAGGAACCCGGCCAGCGCGGCGAAGCCGCACACCGCGGAGACGATCGCGCCGGTGAACGGCACGCTCCGGAAGAACCGGAGGTCGAGCAGCGGCTCCGGCCGGCGCCGCTCGTACCACCCCAGGGCGGCGGCCGCGCCGACGGCGACCACGAAGCAGCCGGTGATCAGCGGTGAACCCCAGCCCTTGCCCGGCCCCTCGATGATCCCGAACGTCAGCGTCGCGAACAGCGCGATCACCAGCAGCTGCCCGACCGGGTCGAGCCGGCGCGGGCGTGGTGCCTTGGACTCCGGGATGAACAGCGCGGTGAGCACCAGGGCGAGCGCGGCCACCGGCACGTTGATCCAGAAGATCGAGCGCCAGCCGGTCGCGTCGACGAGCGCGCCACCGACGACCGGGCCGAACGCCAGGCTCATGCCCGCGACCCCGCCCCAGATCCCGATCGCCCGGGCCCGCTCCTTCGGATCGGTGAAGGTGTTGACGATGATCGACATCGCGACCGGGTTGAGCATCGCCCCGCCCACCGCCTGGAGCATCCGGAAGGCGATCAGCGAACCGGTGTCCGGCGCGAGGCTGCACAGCAGCGACGCCAGACCGAACAGCAGCAGCCCGGTCTGGAACGTACGCCGCCTGCCGAACCGGTCGGCCATCGACCCGGAGAGCATCAGCAGGCTCGCGAGCACCACGGTGTAGGCGTCGACCGTCCACTGGAGGCCCGACGCCGAGGCGCGCAGATCACGCTGGACGGAGGGGAGGGCGAGGTTCACGATCGTGGTGTCGAGCCCGACGATGAACAGGCTCATGCAACAGATCGCGAGGATCAGCCACTTGCGGCCGCCTTGGGTCACGGTATGAGCTTCAGCTCGGGGTGTGCGGTGCCCCCCGCGATCGCCGTCGAGGACAGATGCGAGACCACACGGTCGTCGACCGGGTCGTTCGCCGGGTCCTCGT
>NZ_JBIAWF010000052.1:0-12455 GCF_042895325.1 Streptomyces sp. NPDC001407 | reverse complement strand
AGCTCCATGATCTCCAGCCAGCGCTCACCCGACTCCTTCAACGGCGCGATCGCCGTCCGCGGCCGCGCCGGCAACAACTCCGCACCCGCACCCGCGAAAGAGTCCAGACCCGCCGCGTGGATCCGGCGGATCGCCTCCTCCGCCGACACACCGGAGATCCGGGCCATGTGATCCACCTCGGACGCACCCAAGGAGTGGATCACCAGCTGCGGGAACGCCGCCTTGATCGCAGCGAAGTGCTCCTCGTAATACTCCACCCCGTAATCCGGGTGATGCCCGCCCTGGAACATGATCTGCGTGCCGCCCAGCTCCACGGTCTCCGCACACCGGCGCAGAATGTCATCCAGACCGCGCGTCCACACCTTCTCGCTCTTCGGCGGGGCATAGAACGCGCAGAACTTGCACGCCGTCACACACGCGTTCGTGTAATTGATGTTCCGCTCGATGATGTACGTCGCGATGTGCTCCGTACCGGCATACCGCCTGCGCCGCACCGCATCCGCCGCCGCGCCCAGGGCGTGCAGCGGCGCCGAACGGTACAGCTCCAGCGCCTCCCCCGCAGTGATCCGGCCACCGGCAGCGGCACGGTCGAGGACGGACTGAAGGTCGGCGTTCTCGGTCACCGGGCGTCCCTTCGGAGGGGGTTTGACACGACCGAGCCAGCGTACGGCAGGGGGTGGCGGTTCATGGGTGCGGGTGCGCTTCCGGGTGCGGGTGCTTTGCCTCCCCCAGACTCCGTCCGGGGGTGCCCCCAGAGGTGCCCCCAGAGGTGCCCCCAGCGGCGGGAGCGGCCTGCGGCCGCGTCCTCAAACGCCGGACGGGCTGAATTGGCCCCCACATCGGCCAGAACCAGCCCGTCCGGCGATTGAGGACAAGACGGCGAAGCCGTGTTGCGCAGCCCGCCGCAGGTGGTCACTCTCCGCGCCCGGCGCGTCTCTCACCGGGACCGATCACTACGATTTTCAGCCTATGACTCAATTCACGAGGTCTTCCAGGAACCCCGACGCCGCGTTTGCCCATCCACCAGGACGGAACAAACCGTCATGTCCTTCGGGGCAGCAGCATCATCCGGAGCGACGAGATGACGCACTCATCCAACGGGGCCTACCGGTCCCAGGGCCACCGCCGAGCCTCCCGCGCCAAACGATGGATCATCGTCGTGGCGTCCATAGCCGTGCTCGGGCTGATCGCGTGGCCCGTCATGAGCTATTACGAGATCCCGCCCTTCACCGACAAGGGCAAGCCCGTCAGCTTCGGCCAGGTGCCGAACGGCGGCGGGCAGGCCGGCGGGACCGGCGGCGAGCAGCCCGCGAACTCCAAGGTGTCCATGCCCACGGGCCCGGCCGCCGACTTCAAGATCGCGAGCACGCTGGGCAACGGCACGCACGTCGGCGTCGTCTCGTACGACGGCAAGAAGTCCGGCTTCAAGGGCAAGGTCTGGGTCTGGGCGCCCAAGGAGTACGAGGACCCGAAGTTCGCCAAGAGCGGCTTCCCGGTCCTGATCGCCCTCCCCGGCGGCCCCGGCTTCCCGGCCAACTACTGGATGGACGACAACCTCAAGCTGGAGTCGTCGATCTCCAAGTGGTACTCCGAGGGCAAGAGCAAGCCCTTCCTCCTCGCGATGCCGGTCCTCAACCCCAAGCCGGACGACGGCGGGCTCTACTGGGACGGCAGTGACATCCCCGGCCAGCCGAAGATGGGCACCTGGCTCACCGAGGACGTCCCGGACCTGATGAAGCAGAACTTCCGGACGATCAACTCGCGCGACGGCTGGGCCTTCATGGGCTCCTCCTCCGGCGGCTTCTCGGGCCTGAAGGCCGTGCTCAAGCACCCGGACAAGTTCAAGGCCGTGATCGCCTCCGGCCCGGACATCGTCCCGGACTCCCCGCTGTGGAAGGGCCACGAGCAGGAGAAGAACGAGAACAACCCCGAGCTGCTGGCCAAGGCCATGATCGCCGCCAACAAGCCGGGCCAGGACGTCTATCTCGCGTTCCAGTACGGAACGCTGGAGAAGAGCGTCATCCCGAAGGTGGACCAGTTCATCAAGACCTACGGCAACAAGGGTCCGATCCACACCCGCCTCCAGGTCATCCAGGGCGGCAAGCACGACGCCAAGACCTATGTCGAGGGCATGGGCGACGGCAGCATGCAGTGGATCAGCGAGCACATGGAAGGCCCGGTGTCCTGACGGACGCGGCTCGCGGGCCCCGGCCGTTCCACCGGGGCCCGCGAGCCGCGGACCGCTCCTTGAAGCCCTGATCCCGTTTTCCCGGGGTCAGGGCTTCAGCAGTTCCACCCGGACGTCGGCGGGGAAGCCCGTCGTCGGTCCCGTGCGACGGGCGAACTCGGTGACGCCCGCGAGCTGGTCCGGCCCGAAGCGGAAGTCGAGGGTCGTGAAGTAGCGCTCCAGCAGCTCCGCGTCGAACGCCTCCCAGCGCGCGGCCTGCTCGGCGACCTTGCCGACCTCCTCCAGGGAGACGTCACGGGAGGCGAGGAACGCCTCGTGGACATCGGCGACGATGTGCGGCGCGCGGGCCAGATAGTCCTTGCGCACGGCCCAGACCGCGAAGACGAACGGCAGCCCCGTCCAGTCCTTCCACATCTGCCCCAGGTCGTGGACCTCCAGGCCGAGCCGGGGCGCGTCGTGCAGCGAGGCCCGCAGCGCGGCGTCCCCGATCAGCACGGCGGCGTCCGCCTCCTGCATCATCAGGCTCAGGTCGGGCGGACAGCTGTAGTAGTCGGGCCGCACGCCGTACTGCTCGGCCAGCAGCAGCTGCGCGAGCCGCACCGAGGTGCGCGACGTGGAGCCCAGCGCGACCCGGGCGCCGTCCAGCTCGGCCAGCGGCACCTGCGAGACGATCACGCAGGACATCACCGGGCCGTCGCAGCCCACCGCGATGTCGGGCAGGGCCACCAGGTCGTCGGCGTTGCGCAGGAACTCGACGAGGGTGACGGGCCCGATGTCCAGATCGCCGCGGACCAGCCGCTCGCTGAGCTTCTCCGGGGTGTCCTTGGTGAGGTCCAGATCGAGCAGCGTGCCCGTGCGGGCGAGCCCCCAGTAGAGGGGCAGGCAGTTGAGGAACTGGATATGGCCGACGCGGGGGCGGCCGGCTTGCCGGTCCGAGGCTGAATTGTCCACATCCGGAGGCTAGCCCCGTGGCGCCGGAAGGGGCGGGGCGGGGGGCCTGTCGGCAGGTGCCCGACCGTCGATCTTTTCCGGCTGCCACGCCCGGAAAACCATCCAACAGCGTGATCTTCCACTCTTTCGCAGCAAGAACCTCGCGTGCTAGGCTCGCCGCAAGTTGCAGTTTGGTTTCCCTTGCAGTACAGAGCCTGCGGAGCATGTGACCCCGCAGGCTTTTGTAGTTTTCAGACTTCTCGCAGGTTCTGGAGCAGGGCAACCCTTTGGCCCAAGGAGGGCTTATGGCTACCGGAACCGTGAAGTGGTTCAACGCTGAAAAGGGCTTTGGCTTCATCGCCCAGGACGGCGGGGGCCCCGACGTCTTCGTCCACTACTCCGCGATCAACGCCGCTGGCTTCCGCTCCCTCGAGGAGAACCAGCAGGTCACCTTCGACGTCACGCAGGGCCCGAAGGGTCCGCAGGCGGAGAACGTCACCCCGGCCTAAGTCCTCGGATCTCCTGATCCGGCGGCTTGACCGTCCGACCGATCGCGGTCGCTATTGCAGTACCCAAGGAGCCCTGTCCGCTTCCGTTTCGACGGAAGGGGGCAGGGCTCCTGCCTTTCACCTCCCTGCCCTGATCTATTCGATTCAGCTTTTCTTTTGCACTCTTTCTTTCGTTTTTGTTCATCTTGATGTCCGGGGCGTGCCCTCTCACGCCGGACCGGCTTGAATTACCCCATGAGTCGCACGATCACCGTGCACCACGTCAAGGCCGCTCTCGGCGGAGCCCGACGGCTCGGCATCGACCCCGTCCCGCTGCTGAACAGCGCGCGGATCCCACCGCCCCTCCTCACCGACGAAGGGGCCCGGGTGACCCCCGAGCAGTTCGCCCTGCTGATCAAGGAGCTGCGGCGGGCCACCGGTGACGAGTTCCTCGGCCTCGGCCCCTCCCCCAGCAGGCCCGGCACCTTCGCGATGATGTGCTACGCCTGCTCCGGCTGCCCCGACCTCGGCACGGCCACGGAGCGCGGCATCCGCTTCTACGGGCTCTTCCCCGGCGGCCCCGACCTCGCGCTGGAGCGGCGGCCCGGGGAGGCCGTCCTCACCGTCCGCAGCGATCTGCGGAACATCCCCGAGAGCGGCTTCCTCGCCGAGTCCCTGATGGTCGTCTGGCACCGGATGGCCGGCTGGCTGATCGGCCGGCGGATCACCCTGCGCTGGGCGGAGTTCGCCCACCCCGCCCCGCCGTACGCCCGGGAGTACGACCTCCTCTTCGGCTGCCCCGTCCGCTTCGGCGCGCACCGCACCGGCGCCGCCTTCGACCCGTGCTGGCTGACCGCCCCGGTCGTGCAGGACGAGGCGAGCCTGGAGGCCCTGCTCCGGCACGCTCCCGCCGGTCTGCTCAGCCGGCGCGAGTACGCCACGACGGTCGCCGAGCAGGTGCGGCACTCCCTGGCGCGGGCGCTGCGCGAGAGCCGGGCCGTCCGGCTGCCGGAGGTGGCGCAGACAGCGGCCAGGCTGGCGGTGAGCCCGGCGACGCTGCGGCGCCGGCTCCGGGACGAGGGCACCTCGTACCGCAGGCTGAAGGACCAGGTCCGGCGGGAGGCCGCGGTGCGCAGCCTGGCGGAGGGGCGGGAGCCGATCGCGCAGCTGGCGGCGCGGCTGGGCTTCTCGGAGGACGCCGCCTTCCACCGGGCGTTCCGCCGCTGGACGGGTACGACTCCCGGCGCCTACCGCCTCCTGGGGCAGGGGGTGCGGCCGGGTCAGCAAAGCTGAGCTCCCCGGTCACCGCCATACTGACCCTTGCGTCACTACGGTCGCCACAACTGACCCGGCACCACCGACAGTCGGGAGTGTCCGCATGCACCTGCGTTCCACCGCCCTCGCCGCGGTCGCCGCGCTGGCCTTCTCGCTCGGCCTCACGGGCACGGGCACGGCGACGGACGGACCCGGGGCCGCGTCCCCGGGCGACGTCCTCACCTCCGCGCCCACCTCCTTCCACCCGCTGCCCGGCCAGCTCACCAACACCAGGGCCTGGCACATCACCTACCGCTCCACCACCGCCAAGGGCGCCCCCGACGTCGTCTCCGGCACGGTGATCGTGCCGCAGGACGGCAGAACGGGGCCGCGCCCGCTGATCTCCTACGCGGTGGGCACCGTGGGGATGGCCGACCGGTGCGCGCCCTCGGCGGGCTTCCCCGACGGCACCGCGGTCGAGGCCAACCTCATCCAGCAGCTCACCCTGCGCGGCTGGGCCGTCGCCGTCACCGACTACGAGGGGCTGGGCACCCCCGGCGACCACACCTACGTCGTCGGCCGCTCCGAGGGCCACGCCGTCCTCGACGCGGCCCGCGCCGCCCTGCGGCTGCCCGGGGCGGGGCTCGCCGCGGACTCGCCCGTGGGCATCATGGGCTACTCCCAGGGCGGCCAGGCCAGCAGCTGGGCAGCCGAGCTGCACGACTCGTACGCCCCCGAGCTCAACCTCAAGGGCACCGCGACCGGCGGGGTGCCCGCCGATCTGATCAAGGCCGCCGAGTACAACGACGGCAACATCGGCGCGGGCCTCATCCTCATGGCCGCCGTCGGCCAGAACGCGGCCTATCCCGAGCTGAAGCTCGACAAGTACCTCAACGACCGCGGGCGTTACTACGTCGACTACCTCAAGCAGCACTGCGTGACGGCCAACACCGTCGCCGGCCTCTTCAAACGGATCTCCGACGTGACGGTCAGGAACCCGCTGGACGAACCGGACTGGCAGCGCGTGCTGCACTCCTCCGACCTCGGCACGCACGCCCCAGACCGGCCCGTCTACCTCTACCACGCGGTGCTCGACGAGCTGATCCCGTACGCGATCGGGCGGAAGCTGCGGGCCGACTGGTGCGGTGAGGGGGTGGCGGTGCAGTGGCGTTCGCTGCCGCTGGGTGAGCATGTGCTGGGGGCGATCGAGGGGTCGGTCCCGGCTGCGGACTGGCTGGCGGGCCGCTTCGCGGGGACGCCTGCGGCGGGCAACTGTTAGGTGGGGGGCGGGGTTCTTTTTCCCCAGCCCCGCCCCTTCCCGAAACTGGGGCTGTGCCCCAGACCCCCAGCTGCGGGCCGGTTCGCCGCCTGCGGCGGGAGCGCCCTGCGGGAGCGCCCTGCGGGAGCGCCCTGCGGGCGCGTCCTGCGGGCGCGTCCTCAATCGCCGGACGGGCTGAATTGGCACCCACATCAGCAAAATCCAGCCCGTTGGGGGCACCTCTGGGGGCACCCCCGGACGGAGTCTGGGGGAGGTAGCTGGGGGAGTTCGAGGACACCGCGCGAAGCGCGGTCCGGGGTCTGGGGCGCAGCCCCAGTTCGGGAAGGGGCGGGACTGGGGAACAAAACCCCCGCACTCACCCCCCGTACAACCCCTCCACCACCCCCGAGAAATCCCGGGCGATCTCCGCCCGGCGAAGCTTCAAGGACGGCGTCAAATGCCCCGCCTCCTCCGTGAAGTCCACCGGCAGCACCGCGAACCGCCGTATCGACTCCGCACGGGAGACGAGGGAGTTCGCGTCGTCCACCGCCTCCTGGAGCTCGGCCAGCAGCTCCGGGTCCCGTACCAGCTCCTCCATCGGGAGCGCGGTCTTCCCCCGCATCCGCACCCAGTGCGCCAGGCCGTCGGCCTCCAGCGTCACCAGCGCGGTGATGTACGGGCGGTTGTCGCCCAGGACCATGCACTGGCCGACCAGCGGGTGCGCCCGCAGCCGGTCCTCCAGGGGCGCGGGGGCGACGTTCTTGCCGCCGGAGGTGACGATCAGCTCCTTCTTGCGGCCGGTGATGGTGAGATAGCCGTCCGCGTCGAGCGCGCCCAGATCGCCGGTCGGGAACCACTCGCCGACGGCCGCGGGGACCGCCTCGCCGCGCGCCGCGTCCCAGTAGCCGGAGAACACCTGCCCGCCGCGCAGCAGCACCTCCCCGTCGTCGGCTATCCGTACGGCGCTGCCCGGCAGCGGCCAGCCGACCGTGCCGATGCGGGGGCGCAGCGGCGGGGTGACGGTGACCGCGGCGCAGGTCTCGGTCAGGCCGTAGCCCTCGAAGACCTCGATGCCCGCGCCCGCGCAGAAGGCGGCGAGGCGGTGGCCGAGCGGTGAGCCGCCGCTGAGGACGTAGCGGACCTCGCCGCCGAGCGCGGCCCGGATGCGGCGGTAGACGAGCGGGTCGTAGAGCGCGCGGGCCGCGCGCAGGGCCGGGCCGGGTCCCGCGCCGGTGCCGTGCCTGCGGGCTTCCTCGGCCTCGCCGTAGCGCGTCGCGATCCGGGCGGCCCGGTCGAAGGAGGCGGCGCGGCCCAGTCTCTCGGCGGTGGCGCGGCCGGTGTTGTAGACCTTCTCCAGCACATAGGGGATGGCGAGCAGGAAGGTCGGCCGGAAGGCGGCGAGGTCGGCGAGGAGGTCGTCGGTCCGGATGGACGGCGCGTGGCCCACCCGTACGCGCGCCCGCATGCAGCCGACGGCGACGGTCCGCCCGAAGATGTGGGAGAGCGGCAGGAAGAGGAGGGTGGCGGCCGGGGCCTTCGCGGTCGCCTTGTAGAGGGGGTGGAGCAGTTCGCTCGAACTGTCCGCCTCGGTGAAGAAGTTGCCGTGGGTGAGGACACAGCCCTTGGGGCGGCCGGTGGTGCCCGAGGTGTAGATGAGGGTGGCGATGTCCGCGGGGGTGCGGGTGGCGCGGGCCTCGGTGACCACGGACGCGGGTAACTCCCGCCCGGCGGCCATGAGGGCGCCGATCGCCCCGGCGTCGAAGCTCCACAGACGGTCCAGTCGGGGCAGGTCCGCGCGGACCTCCTCGACGAGCCGCTCCTGGGCCGCGCTCTCGACGACGCACGCGGCGGCGCCGGAGTCCTGGAGGATCCAGCGGACCTGGTGGGCGGACGAGGTGGGGTAGACGGGCACGCCCACCAGCCCGGCCGCCCAGGCCGCGAAGTCCAGCAGCGTCCACTCGTAGGTCGTACGGGCCATGATGGCGAGCCGGTCACCGGGCCGCAGGCCGTGCGCGATCAGGCCCTTGGCGGTGGCGAGGACCTCCGCGGCGAAGGTGGCGGTGGTGACGTCGCGCCAGGTCCCGTCGGGCTGCTTCCGGCTGAGCACGACATCGGTGGGCGCGGCGGCCGCGTTCTCGAACGGCAGGTCCCCGAGGGACCCGCTGGCCACGGGCGGGGCGAGGGGCGGCACGGCGGCCTCACGGACGACACCGTGCACGAGCGTCGTGCGGGGCGGTTGAAGAACTGGGGCGACGGCTGCGCTGTGCGGTTCGGACACGTGCGGCTCCTGTTCGTGGCCGGCGTAGACCTACTCAGCGGTAAATCGCGGCCAATCTACGCGTTGCTGCGCGTGCGCTCCAGGGGGCGGCGGGGTGGCGCCGTCTTCGGGTGCGGGTCGGTTGGCGCCTGCGGCGGGGTAGGGGAACAAGCCCGCCGCAGGCGCGAGCCTAAGGACGAGCCGGCACCCACCGCCGCCCATTCATGAGGTTGCCCAGCCCCGCCCAGGCGAAGTCCATGAGCGTCTCCGCCGTGTCCCGCCCCGACGGTGCCACGTCCGTGCGGGCGTTGGTCCAGCCGGCGAGCGACTCCGCGGCGCCCACGAGCGCGTGGGCCAGCCCGGACGCCTCCTGCCACGGCAGCGGCGTGTCGCAGCCGTTCTCCGCGGCCGTCGCCACCATCAACTGGGTGACGACATCGACGAGTTCCTGCCGCAGTGAGGCCACTTCGAGCGCGAACGGCTCCCCGTGCGTACGGGCCTGGCAGTGCAGGACGGCCCAGCCGTCGGGGTGCGCGGCGGTGTGCGCGAAGAAGCCGCGGAGCCCCTGCCACAGCCGCCGGTCGGCGGGTGCGTGCGGATCGACCGCCTGGCGCACGGCTTGGATGAGCGCCTCGGCCTCGCGGCGTATGCAGGCGCTGAAGAGGTCTTCCTTGGAGTTCAGATAGAGGTAGACCAGTGGCTTGGAAGCGCCCGCGACCTCGGCGATCTCGTCCATCGACGCCGCGCGGTAGCCACGGCGCGCGAAGACCTCCACCGCGGCGTCGAGCATCTGGCGCTCGCGCACCGCGCGCGGCATGCGTTTGATCCTGCCTTTCTGCTTCATTCCGGCCTCAGCAGCGTCGGTCTGTGCAGCATTCACGACAAACGTCCCTCCGCCCCCGCTACGTTACCGGTTGGTAATGTTACGGGGAGGAGGGACGCCGAGGAGGAAAGATCCGGCCGAAAGGCCCGGAGCGAAGGAATCAGGCCACTTCGATCAGGCCGCGGCGACCGGCACCGGAGCGGGCTGCTCGGCCTGGTCCAGCGGCGAGGCCGTCGCCGAGTCGTACGCCTCGCGGTCGAGGATCTTCTCCCGCGAGGCCACGATGATCGGTACCACCGACTGGCCCGCGACGTTCGTCGCGGTGCGCATCATGTCCACGATCGGGTCGATGGCGAGCAGCAGGCCCACGCCCTCCATCGGCAGGCCGAGCGTCGAGAGCGTCAGGGTCAGCATCACGGTGGCACCGGTCAGACCGGCCGTGGCCGCGGAGCCGACGACGGAGACGAACGCGATCAGGACGTAGTCGCGGATGCCCAGCGGCACGTCGAAGACCTGCGCCACGAAGATCGCGGCGATCGCGGGGTAGATGGAGGCGCAGCCGTCCATCTTGGTCGTCGAGCCGAAGGGCACGGCGAAGCTCGCGTACTCCCTGGGCACGCCCAGGCGTTCGGTGACCCGCTGGGTCAGCGGCATCGTGCCCACGGAGGAGCGGGAGACGAAGGCCAGCTGAATGGCGGGCCAGGCACCCTTGAAGAACTGGAGCGGGTTGACCTTGGCGACGGTGGCCAGCAGCAGGGGGTAGACACCGAAGAGGACGATGGCGCAGCCGACGTAGATGTCCGCGGTGAACGTCGCGTACTTCCCGATCAGGTCCCAGCCGTAGGTGGCGATCGCCGTGCCGACCAGACCCAGGCTGCCGAGCGGGGCGAGCCGGATGACCCACCAGAGCACCTTCTGGAGCAGCTCCAGCGCGGCCTGGCTGAAGTCGAGCACGGGCTTGGCCTTGGCGCCGACCTGGAGGATCGCGATGCCCGCGACGACCGCCATGAAGACGATCTGCATGACTTCGAGCTTGCTGAACGGCGTGATGACGTCGGTCGGCACGATGCCGGTGAGGAAGTCCAGCCAGGAGCCGTGCTTCTTGGGCTGCCCGCCGTCGGCGGCGGTGAGGCCGGTGCCGGCGCCGGGGTCGGTGAGCAGGCCGATCGCCAGGCCGATGAGGACCGCGATCAGTGACGTGATCATGAACCACATCAGCGTGCGGGTCGCCAGCCGGGCGGCGTTGGAGACGTTCCGCAGATTGGTGATCGACACCAGGATGGCGAAGAACACCAGCGGGGCGATCACCACCATCAGCAACTGGACGAACATGTCGCCGATCTTGCCGAGGGTGACCTCCAGCCAGTGGATGTCACCGCTCTTGGCGGCCCAGCCGAGGAGGGCGCCGAGAACGAGACCGAGCAGGATCTGGCCCCAGAAGGGGATCTTGGGTATGCGCCCGCGCAGGGACGCCTTGGACGACACGGGTGTCGAGGACAACGGAAGCTCCGGAAAGTCAGGAAGGGCGTGG
Organism: Streptomyces sp. NPDC001407; assembly: GCF_042895325.1. Taxonomy (NCBI): domain Bacteria; kingdom Bacillati; phylum Actinomycetota; class Actinomycetes; order Kitasatosporales; family Streptomycetaceae; genus Streptomyces; species Streptomyces sp. NPDC001407. The sequence goes on along the minus strand of NZ_JBIAWF010000052.1, from coordinate 1,726 downwards.
GGCGCCAAGGAGGTCCGTACGTGCTGCGGGATCTCCGGCCGGGCGACATACGTCAGCGGCGGCAACAGGCCGCGGAGACACAGCGGCAAAGATCGACGTGCAGGCGCGCCACGAGCGCGGTGCTCATGGGGGATCGGTGCGCTGCTGCTGTCTTCATGTCCAATACGTTAACACTGGAGCTTTGGGGGTCCCAAAGGACTTCTTTGGGTTCCGGTGACTTCACGGGCTCCGGAGAACGCCGACGCCCCGCCGTGGAGCGGCTGCTCCACGGCGGGGCGTTGCGGTGATGTGAGGAGACTTACACCCGATCAGGGCGATCCGTCCCGATGAGGGAGGCTCAGGCCACCCCGTCCTCCTGGGCCGCGTTGGCGTCGAAGCGCGCCTTGGCACGGTCGACGCGCTCCACGATCTGCTCGGACATCGCGTCACGCTGCTTGCGCAGCAGCACCCAGCTCAGCGGGGCGGAGAGGACGAGCGCGAGCAGCACCATCCAGATGAGGTTCGAACTGCCCACGCCGAGCGGGATGACGTGCATGGAGCAGAGCACCCAGACAACGGCGAAGCAGGCGATGAGCAGGCCGAACCGCAGGGCGGTGTAGCGGAGCGAGGCGAACTTCTGGCTACTCACGGACGGGACCTTCTTCTCAACGACAACCGAAAGGGTCGCTCTCCAGTCAAGCACGCCCGGAAGGTGATCAGTCCAGTGGGCGCCACATCGTGATGTCGTCGCGATCGTCACCGGCCGCCACCCGGATGCCGGCGGGCACCCGGCCGACCTCCTTGTAGCCACAGCCCGCGTAGAAGTCCTCCAGGCCCATGCCGCCGCGCACTTCGAGCCGCAGTGCCTCGAAGCCCAGGTCACGGGCCATCTCCGTGGCCTCGTCCAGCATCTGCCGCCCCCGGCCGGCGCCTTGGAGCGAGGGGTGGATCATCACGGTGACGAGGGTGCACCAGTGCCCCAGCAGCGGATTGGCGTTGAGCCGGAAGAACGTGGTGCCGGCCAGCCGCCCCTCCGCGTACGCGCCGAGCATGCGCACCCTGCCCGCGGCGACGTCCCCGGTCAGCCTGTCCGCCACCGGCCGCACCACGTCCGCGGTCACCGGCGGCACGAAGCCGACGGAACCACCGGCCTGGGTGACGTCCACCCAGAGGCGGAGCAACTCCTCGCGCAGCGCGGGGGTCAGCTCGGGGTCTCGTATGAAGGTAAGTGGCATAGGCGCAATGCAACCATTACGCGGCGCGCGGCCGCAATAGGTGAAGCCCTGGTGGACGACGCCCACCAGGGCTTCAACTCAAAGCTGTACGGCTCAGACGCGCATGGGCTGGGGCGATTCCCGCAGCGAGGCATCCGGGCCCGGGTACTCACGGATCGTCTCGTACCGCGTGTTCCGCTCCACCGGACGGAAACCCGCGTCCCGGATCAGATCCAGCAGATCATCACGCGTCAGCTTGTTCGGCGTCCCGTAATTGTCCGCATCATGCGTGATCTTGTACTCGACCACCGAACCATCCATGTCATCCGCACCGTGCTGCAACGCCAACTGCGCCGTCTGCACACCATGCATGACCCAGAACACCTTCACATGCGGCACATTGTCGAACAACAGACGCGAGACGGCGAACGTCTTCAGCGCCTCCGCACCCGTCGCCATCGACGTGCGCGCCTGGAGACGGTTACGGACCTTCCCGTCCTTCACATCCACGAAATCGTGCTGGTAACGCAGCG
>NZ_JBIAWF010000051.1:0-12565 GCF_042895325.1 Streptomyces sp. NPDC001407 | reverse complement strand
CTGGTGGGTGCGCGTGCCCGGTTGATGGGTGCGTTGCCCGAGGGCGGGGCGATGTGTGCGGTGCAGGCCACGGCGGAGGAGCTTGCTGCGGAGCTTGAGGGTTCCGGGGTGAGTGTGGCTGCGGTGAACACCCCTGATTCCACGGTGATTTCCGGTCCGGCCGATGAAGTGCATGGGATTGCTTCGGCGTGGTCGGCGCGAGGTCGTAAAACGAAGGCGCTGTCGGTCAGTCACGCGTTCCACTCGGCTTTGATGGAGCCGATGCTCCAGGACTTCGCCGAGGCCATCGGCGAGGTGAAGTTCAAGGCACCTACGATTCCGTTGATCAGCAATGTGACTGGTCTGCCTGCGGACGAGGAGATCGCGAGCCCCGACTACTGGGTGCGTCATGTGCGCCGGCCCGTTCTCTTCCAGCAGGCCATCGCCCATATTGCCGACCGAGCCGGGGCGTTCGTCGAACTGGGCCCCGCTCCCGTCCTGACCACCGCCGCCCAGCACACCCTCGACGCCGTGACCGAAACGGAGGCACCCGAACCGGTCGTCACCGCCTCGCTCCATCCCGCGCAGCCCGACGCCGTGGCGTTCACGCAGGCCGTGGCCAGGCTGCACACGGCGGGCCTCGCAGTGGACTGGTCCGGCTGGTTCCTTGCCGACCCCGCTCCTCGGATCGTCGACCTGCCCACGTACGCGTTCCAGGGTCGGCGCTTCTGGCTGGCGGACATCCTGGGACCCGAGAGCGCTTCCCAGGCCGACGGTGAAGAGGCCGGGTTCTGGGCGGCCGTGGAGGGCGAGGACGTCCAGGCGCTCTGCGACACCCTGCACCTCAAGGACGACGCGCGCAGGTCGGCCCTGGAGACCGTCTTCCCCGCCCTGTCCGCGTGGCGGCGCGAGCGGCGTGAGCGGTCCGTCGTCGACTCCTGGCGCTACCGCGTCGACTGGCAGCCGGTCCCCACGTCCCCTTCCGCCCCCGCCGGTTCCGGTACCTGGCTGGTCGTCGCTCCTTCCCAGGGCGCCGACGCCTGGACCGGGGCGTGCCTGAGCGTGCTGGAGGAGGCCGGGATCCCGGCGACTCTCGTCGAGGCCGGCCCGGACCCGAAGCGTGCGGAGCTCGCGGACCTGCTCCGCCAGGCCGAACTCCCGGACGGCGCCGCCCCCGCCGGTGTGCTGTCCCTGCTCGCCCTCACCGAGCGGCCCGCCGAGGCCACCCTGGCGCTGGTGCAGGCCCTGCTGGACGCCGGCCTCTCCGCGCCCCTGTGGTGCGCCACCCGAGGCGCCGTCTCGTGCGCGGACACCGATCCCGTCGTCTCCCCGGCGCAGGCCGCGGTCTGGGGCCTCGGCCGGGTGGCCGCCCTGGAACACCCGGAGCTGTGGGGTGGCCTGGTGGACCTGCCCGCCGACCCGGCCGAGCTCGCGGCGGGACCGTTGCGCGCGGTGCTGTACGGGGACGCCGGCGAGGACCAGGTCGTGCTGCGCCCGGCCGGGGCCCTCGGCCGCCGTCTGGTGCCCGACCCGGCGCCCGCGCCCCTCGACGGCGCCGGGGAGGACTGGCAGCCGCACGGCGCCGTACTCGTGACGGGCGGTGTCGGGCAGCTGGCGGACCACGTGGTGCGGTGGCTGGCCGCGTGCGGTGCCGAGCACGTCGTACTCCTGGACCCGGACGGCACCGGCGCTCCTCGGCAAGCCGAGCTCGCCGCCGAAGCGACCCTGCACGGCACCGAGTTGACGGTGGCACGCTCCCTGGGGGAGGTGGCGGACGTACGGATACGGACGGTCATCCACACTTCGCTGCCCGGTGTGCCCGCCCCGCTTGCGGAGCTCACGCCCGACGAGCTCGCCACGGCGGTTTCCGCGGCCATGGACCTGGGCGAACCGGCGGGTGCCGGGCCGGTGGAGACCGTGCTGTTCTTCTCCTCCCTCGCGGCCACGCTCGGCAGCAGGGAACACGGTGCCCATGCCGCCGCCGACGCCTGCCTCGACGCCCTGGCCCAGCAGCGCCGGCCCGACGGTCCGCGGATGATCTCCGTGGGCTGGGGCATCTGGGACCTGCCGGACGACGGGGACCTCGCCCTCCGGCAGACCGGTCTGTCGAGGCGGCAGGGTCTGCCGCCGCTGGAGCCCCGGCTGGCGCTCGGCGCGCTGCGCGCCCTGCTCGACGGCGACGACAAGCACGTGATGGTCGCCGACATCGAGTGGGAACGCTTCGCCCCGCTGTTCACGCTGTCCCGGCCCACCCGGCTCCTCGACGGCGTCCCGGCCGCCCTGCGGGTGCTCGATGCCGGCTCGGAGACCGGTGACGGGGCGGACGTCTCGGAACTGCGCCGCGAGCTGGCCGCCCTGCCCGCGCGGGAGCGGGCCGGCGCGCTCCTGAAGGTGGTGCGTACGCAGGTGGCCGCCGTGCTGCGCTACGAGCCGGGTCAGGACGTCGATCCGGAGCGGGCCTTCAAGGACCTGGGCTTCGACTCCCTCGTCGTCGTGGAGCTGCGCAACCGGCTGCGCGCCGCCACCGGGCTGCGCCTGCCCGCCACCCTGGTCTACGACTACCCGACGCCCCGCGCCCTCGCCGGGCATCTGCTGGAGCGGATCCTGCCCGACGGCGGTGCGGCGGAGCTGCCGGTGGCCGCCCATCTCGACGACCTGGACGCGGCCTTGACGGACCTCGCGGCGGACGACCCGCGCCGCCGGGGCCTGATCCGGCGCCTCCAGGCCCTGCTGTGGAAGCACCCCGACGCTGCGGCCCCGTTCGCGGTGGGCGAGGAGGGGGTGCTCGGCGGCCAGGAGGACCTGTCCGAGGCGAGCGCCGACGACATGTTCGCGCTGATCGACCGCGAATGGGGCGGCCGCTGATCCTGCGCCGGTCACCTGCCGCACGGCAGGTGACCGACGCCGCGTAGGCGGAGCCGAACTCACTGTTCGAGCCGTGCCTTTGCGTGTGCTTCACGTCGGACGGGCCGGATGTGGCTGACGCGAGTCAGCCACATCCGGCCCGTCGGGTATTGAGGGTGCCGCCTACGCGGCGGGCGAGGACCGTACCGCCGCCGGCGCGAGCACTGACGCGTCCAGGTTCACCACCGCCAGCTCGTCCGCGCTGAACGGGGGAGCGGTCAGTTCCGGGTGGCGTTCGCCGGTGCGCATCGCGAGCAGGAAGCGGTTGGAGCCCAGCTCCGACTGGGGTGCGTTCAGGCTCATGACGTCCGTGACGATCTCCGACGCCTCCGGGACGCGGATCGACGCCGCGGTGATGGCGTCGGCGAACCGGAGGCGCTGCTCGGTGTCGACGCCGACGAGCCGCGGGTCGGTCGCGTCGACGCGGCAGTTGACGTAGTCGATGTCCTTGGACGCCGCCAGGATCCACGGGTCGTCGACGGCCGCGCCGATCGCCTTCTGTATCCGGTGCGAGGGCGTGCTGCCCCGCGCGAGCTCCCGGTCCAGCGTGACGGCGCAGCGCGCGGCCGAGCTCATGCCGTGGCCGTAGATCGGGTTGAAGGCCGTCAGGGAGTCGCCGAGCACGAGCAGCCCGTCGGGCCACTGGTCGAGCCGCTCGGGGTAGAGGCGCCGGTTGGCGGCGGAGCGGGAGCCGTAGAGGGGGCTGAGCGGTTCGGCGTCGCGCAGCAGATCGGCGATGACCGGGTGCCGCAGGTCCCTCGCGAAGGGCAGGAACTCCTCCTCGGTGGAGGGGAGCCGGGCGCCCCGCGTGCAGGAGAGCGTCACGATCCAGCGGCCGCCCTCGATGGGGTAGACGACACCGAAGCGGCCGGGCTCGCGGACGCTGTCGTCGGCGGCGATGTTCACGGCGGGGAAGTGCGTCGTGGCGCCCGGCGGGGCCTGGAAGAACCGGGTCGCGTAGGCGACGCCCGCGTCCACCACGTCCTCTTCGAGGGCGGGCACGCCGAGCGCCGCCAGCCACTGCTTGAGCCGGGAGCCGCGCCCGGTGGCGTCGATCACCAGGTCGGCCTCCAGCGAGGTCTGCCGGCCGCTGTCGACGTCGCGTACGACCACGCCGGTGACCCGGCCGGCGTCGCCGGTCAGCTCGACGGCCTCGGTGCGCGGGAGAACCGTGATGTTCTCCCGCGACAGCGCGGCCTGACGAACCGTCAGGTCGAGCAGCGGGCGGCTGGCGAGCAGGGCGAACTGTGTGGCGGGGAAGCGGTGCTGCCAGCCCTGCCCGGTGAGGGTCACCAGATCCTCGGGGAAGCCGAGCCGGCGGGCGCCCGCCGCGAGGAGGCGGTCCGTGGTGCCGGGCAGCAGCTCCTCGATGAGACGGGCCCCGTTGGACCACAGCAGATGGGCGTGGCGGCCCTGCGGCACGCCCTTGCGGTGCCGGGGCTCCTCGGGCAGGTCGTCGCGCTCGACGACCGTGACGGTCCCGGCGTGGCGGGCCAGGACGTGGGCCGCGAGGGTCCCCGCCATGCTGGCGCCCAGCACGACGGCGTGTGCGGGTCGGGTGGTGGTCACGCGCGGTTCCCTTCGGGGTGGGTGGGGCCGGTGACGGATGCCGTGCCGGTCGCGTCGGGCTCGTTCATGGTCACGTCCGTCACTCCCCAGAACGCCTGGACCCGGCGGCCCAGCCCGTTCTCGTCGAGCTCGACGATGCCGACGATGCGGAAGGTCATCGGCCGTGGTTTTCGCACCGTGACGGTCGTCGGCGTCACGACGAAGCGGTCGTCCATCGAGGTCATCGGCGGGTCCGGCACCTCGTGCGTCCCGCAGGAGACGGCCAGTTCGAGGTGCCGGCGCAGATCCTCCTTGCCCACCATCGGCGGGCGTCCCACGGGGTCCTCGAAGACGATGTCGTCGGCGAACAGGTCGAGGACGCCCTCGATGTCGCCGGCGTTGATCCGCTGGGCGTAGTCGAGCGCCATCTTCTTTCGCGCGGCCTCGTCGGGCATCGCACCTCCAGGAAGGGTGACCGGTCAGCCGAGGACCGTGAGATCGGATGTGCCCCAGTACGCCTTCACGTGCTCGACGAGGCCGGATTTCTCCAGGCGCATCACGAGCATGGCCGCGCGCCGGACGCGGGCCGTCCGCGGGTTGTCGGGGGCCTTGAGCCAGCCGCGCTCGGCGTACAGCGGGCCGTCCGGCAGATAGTCGACGACGGACGTCACCTGGAGCAGGACGTGGGTGCCGTCCTGTCCGGCGACGGGCTCGGCCGCCTCCTCGTGAACGTGGGCGCCGAGCAGCCGCGCGTAGTGCGCGCGCAGTTCCTCGTGGCCGCTGAGCGGCGGCAGACCGACCGGGTCCTCCAGGACGGCGCCGGGGGCGTAGAGCTCCAGCACCCCGTCGAGGTCTCCGGCGTTGATCCGGCGGCTGTGTTCCAGGGCGCGCTGTTTACGGGTGAACTCGTTCATCGCTGCTCCTGCACTTCCTGGCCGTTGTGTCCGTTGCCGGTCCCCCGGCCGAGGTCCCGGTCGATGAACGCGAAGATCTCGTCGGCCGACGCGTCCTGGATACGGGCGGCCACCGCGGCGCCCTCGGCCGCGCCCTCCGGCGCGTCGAGACGGGCCAGCGTGGCGCGCAGCCGCCCGGCCAGCTCGGTCCGTGCCGCGCCGCCCCGCGAGGAGACGGCGAGCAGGGCCGGCTCCAGGCGCTCGAACTCCTCCAGGACCCCGGCGAGCGGGTCCGCCTCCTGCGGTGCCAGCTCCTGCCCCAGCCGGTGGGCGATCGCCGCCGGGTCCGGGTGGTCGAAGACGAAGGTGGCGGGCAGCTTCAGACCGGTCGCGGCCGAGAGCCTGTTGCGCAGTTCCACCGCGGTCAGGGAGTCGAAGCCCAGCTCCCGCAGCCCCTGCGTGGCGTTGACGGGCGTGGCCGCGTCGTAGCCGAGCACCGCCGCGACGTGCGAGCACACCAGGTCGAGCAGCACCTGCTCCCGCTCCGCCGTGGGCAGCGCGCTCAGCGACCTCAGGAGCGCGGACGCCCCCGAAGGGCCGCCGGCCGCCTTGCCCGTGCCGCCACGCACCAGGTCCCGCAGCAGCGTCGGGGCGGCCGAGTGGCTCTGCGCCTGCCTGCGCATCCGGGCCAGGTCCAGGCGGACCGGTGCGAGCAGCGGCAGGCCGCTGCTCCAGGCGGCGTCGAGGAGGGCGAGGCCCTCGTCGGTGCCGAGCCCGACCACACCGGCGGCGGCGTGCCGCGCCCGGTCGGCGTCGCTCAGACGCCCCGACATCCCGTCGGCCAGCTGCCAGTAGCCCCAGGCCAGGGAGGTCGCCGCGGCGCCGCCGCCGTGCCGGTGCCGGGCGAGCGCGTCGAGGAAGGCGTTGGCCGCCGTGTAACCGGCCTGCCCCGCCCCGCCGAGCAGGCCGGCCACCGAGGAGTACAGGACGAACGCCGACAGGTCCGCGTCCGCCGTCAGTTCGTGCAGATTCCAGGCGGCGTCCGCCTTCACCCGCATCACCTCCTCGACCTGGTCGGCCGAGAGGTTCTGGACGACCGCGTCGTTCACGGTGCCCGCGCAGTGGAAGACCGCTGTCAGCGGATGCTCCCGGGGCACCGAGGCCAGCAGGGCCGCCGCCGCCTCCCGGTCGCCCGGGTCACAAGCGGCGAAGGCGATGTGTGCGCCCAGTGCGGCCAGTTCCGCCGCGAGCTCCAGCGCGCCGGGCGCCTCGGCCCCGCGCCTGCTGGACAGCAGCAGATTCCGCGCCCCGTGGCGCGTGACCAGATGCCGGGCCGTGAGAGAGCCCAGCGCGCCGGTGCCACCGGTGATCAGAACGGTGCCGTCGGGGTCGAACGCGACCGGCAGCGCGAACACCGGCGGGTGCGAGGAGAAGGACCCGGCACCCAGCGCCTCGGGCGCCTGCCGGACGTCCCACACGGACACCTCCAGCGGCACCAGGCCACCCCGCGCCCCCAACTCGGCCAGGGCGACGACCGCTTCACGCGCGCGCCCGGGCTCGACGGGCCCGGCCACCTGCTCCGGGCCGTCGCCCCGCCGGACCACCAGCGCACCGTCCCGCGTCGTCAGGACCGCGGTGGGGGAGTGCGCGGTGCCGTCCACCACGTCCACCTTCCAGTGCCCGGCCAGGCACAGCGCCGCCGACCCGACGGCGCCCGCGCCCTCCTCGACCAGCAGCGAGTCGCCTTCGCACAGCGCCGCCACGTCCTTGAGCGCGTGGTACGCGGACACGTACGCCGCCAGGGACCCGGCAGCCTGCGCCCAGCTCCAGCCGGACGGCACCGGCGCGACGAGCCCGGCACCGGTGACGGCCACCGGCCCCACCGCGTCGAAGAGCCCGAGCACCCGGTCGCCCGCCGACACGGCGTCGACCCCGGCACCCACCTCCGTCACCACACCCGCACCCGCGATCACGAGGCCGGGAGCACCGAGCGCCGCCGGGTCCGGAGCGGCCGCGCGCAGCGCCACCCGCACCTCGTGCGCGGCGAGCTCCCGGCCGGCCTCCGGGGCGTCGACGAGAACGAGCTGTTCCCCCTCGCCCCGCGCGAGACGCCATGTGGCGGACCCGACCGGCGGAGTGATCCGCCTGGACGCGTCGTCGCGCACGAGCCGCGGCACGTACGCCTGCCCCGCGCGCAGCGCCAGTTCGGGCTCGCCCGACGCCAGCGCCGCCGGGACCGCTTCGAGGGAAGCGGGCAGTTCGTCGACGTCGAGCAGCGTCAGCCGGCCCGGGTTCTCGGCATGCGCACTGCGCACCAGGCCCCACAGCGCCGCGCCGGGCAGATCACCGGCCTCCTCGCCCGGCCGCGCGGCGACAGCGCCCTGGGTGACGACGACCAGCCGGCTCGTCTCGAACGCGGCGTCGGCGACCCACTCCTTGAGCAGGGCCAGCAGCCCGAGGGCTGCCTGCCGGGCGAACTCGGCGGCGTCGTAAGCGCCCTCCTCCGGCGTGACATACACGGCGAGCACGGCATCGGGTGCGTCGGCCCCCTCGGCGACCTCCGCCCGCAGCGCACCGAACGTCTCCCGCACCGGCGCCCCGCCCAGCACACCGGCCAGCTCCACCGCCAGCGGCTCCCCGGGCAGCGCGATCACGGCGGACCGCTGGGAACCACCCTCGGCCCTGCTGCCCGACGGCGCCCAGTCGAGCCGGAACAGCGCGTCCCGGTCCACGCCCCGCGCACCGGCGACCTGATGGGCCGCCACCGGCCGCACCGTGAGCGCCTCCAGCGTCAGCACCGGCGCACCGCCGGTGTCGACGGCCGTCAGGGACAACTGGTCCGGCGCCGTACGGGCGATCCGCATCCGCAGCCGGTCGGCGCCCGGCGCGTGCACCCGCAGGCCGCTCCAGGAGAACGGGAGCAACACCTGGTCCGTGTCGGCGGACGACGTGACCGCGTCCAGGATCAGCGCGTGCAACGCCGCGTCGAGCAGCACCGGATGCACCTGATACCGCCCGGCCGCACCGCTCTCCGTCTCCGGCAGCGCCACCTCGGCGTAGATGTCCTCGCCCATCCGCCACGCGGCCACCAGCCCCTGCGACGCCGGCCCGAAGTCGTAGCCGTACGAGGCGAGATCGCCGTACGGGTCGGGCCCGGAGACCGGCGTGGCGCCCGGCGGCGGCCAGGCCCCGGAGGGTCCGGCGTCCGGCGCACCCGGGTCGGCGGGCGCGAGCACCCCCGCCGCGTGCTTGGTCCACGCAGGCTCCTCCTCGCCGTCGCCGGTGGGCCGGGAGTGGACGGACACCGGGCGCCGCCCGTCCTCGTCCACCGCGCCGACCGACACCTGGAGATCGACCGCACCGCCGTCACCGAAGGCCAGCGGCGTGTGCAGGGTGAGGTCCGCGAGCTGCCCGCAGCCGGTGCGCACGGCCGCCTGAAGGGCCAGCTCCACGAAGGCGGAACCGGGCAGCAGCACGGTGTCCGCGACCCGGTGCTCGGCCAGCCACCCCTGGTCCCGCGGCGAGATCCGGCCGGTCAGCAAGTGGCTGCTGCCGTCAGCCAGTTCCACGGCGGCCCCCAGCAGCGGGTGCCCGGCCGAGGCGAGCCCGAGCCCCGACGGGTCCCCCGCGAGGCCCCGGCGGCCCTCCAGCCAGTACCGCTCCCGCTGGAAGGCGTACGTCGGCAGGTCCACGACGCGCGGCAGCGGAACGGCCGGGAACCAGCCCGTCCAGTCGACGTCGGCACCGGCGGTGAACGCCTGGGCGGCGGCGCGGGCGAGCTGGGCGGTGTCGCCGTGATCGCGGCGCAGCGTGGGCACCACGGTGGCGGAGACGTCCGCCCGCTCGATGGTCTCCTCAAGACCGAGGGTCAGTACGGGGTGCGGGCTGGCCTCGATGAAGACGCGGTAGCCGTCGGCGAGCAGGGCCTCTACGGTGTCGGCGAAGCGGACCGGCTGCCGCAGGTTCGTGATCCAGTAGTCGGTGTCGAGGGTGCTGGTGTCGTCGAGGTTCTCGGCGGTGACCGTCGAATAGAACGCGACGCCGGTGTCGGACGGGCGGATGCCGGCGAGGCGCTCGGTGAGCAGATCGGTGATCAGGTCGACCTGGGGGCCGTGGGAGGCGTAGTCCACATCGATGACCCGGGCCCGGAGCCCCTGGGCCCCGGCGTCGGCGACGACTGCCGCGACCTCCTCGGGCGGGCCCGAGATCACGGTGGACGCAGGGCCGTTGACCGCCGCGACCCCCACCCCGGCGCGGCCCTCGATCAGCCCGGCGGCCTGCTCCCGGCCGACCCCGAGGGAGGCCATCGCACCGCCCCCGGACAGCTCCCGCAGCGCCTGGCTCCGCAGCGCCACCACCTTCGCACCGTCCTCAAGCGTCAGCGCCCCCGCCACACACGCCGCCGCGATCTCACCCTGCGAATGCCCCACCACAGCAGCGGGCGTGATGCCGTACTCCGCCCACACCGCCGCAAGCGAGACCATCACCGCCCACAGAACGGGCTGCACGACCTCCACCCGCGACAGCTCGCTGCCGTCACCGCGCAGGACACCGGTCAACGACCACTCCACGTACGGCGACAACGCCTGCTCACACTCGGCGATGCGAGCAGCGAACACCGCCGACTCGTCGAGGAGTTGAGCACCCATGCCCACCCACTGCGACCCCTGCCCCGGGAACACCAGCACCGGACCGGCGCCGGACGAACCCGCGAGACCGGACACCACATCGGACGAGGGCTCGCCCGCCGCCAGCGCCCGCAACCCGGCCGTCAGCGCGTCCCGGTCCCGGCCCAGGACGACCGCCCGCTGCTCGAACAGCGACCGGCTCCTGACCAGCGACCACCCCACGTCGACGGGCGACGCGAGGCGGGGGTCGTCGGCCACGCGCGTGGCCAGGGCCCGCGCCTGGGCCCGCAGCGCCGCCTCGTCACGGGCGGAGACCACCCACGGCACCACTCCGGCCGGAGCGTCGGCAGCGCTCGCGCCCACCGGCTCCGGAGCGTCCGGGGCCTGCTCCAGGATCACGTGCGCGTTCGTGCCCGAGATGCCGAAGGCGGACACCCCGGCCCGGCGCGGGCGGTCGCCGCGCGGCCAGTCGACCGGCTCGGCGAGGAGCCGCACCCCGCCGCCCTCCCAGTTCACGTGCGGCGTGGGCGCGTCGAGGTGGATCGAGGCGGGGAGCCGCTCGTGCTCCAGGGCCTTCACCATCTTGATCACACCGGCGACGCCGGCCGACGCCTGCGCGTGCCCGATGTTCGACTTGATCGAGCCGAGCCACAGTGGCCGGTCCGCGGGCCGGTCCTTGCCGTAGGTGGCGAGGAGTGCGCCGGCCTCGATGGGGTCGCCGAGCGTGGTGCCGGTGCCGTGCGCCTCCACCACGTCGACCTCGTCGGCCGACAGCCGCGCGTTGGCGAGCGCCTGCCGGATCACCCGCTGCTGCGCCTGCCCGTTGGGGGCCGTCAGACCGTTGCTGGTGCCGTCCTGGTTGATGGCCGAACCACGGATGACGGCGAGGACCTTGTGGCCGTTGCGCCGCGCCTCGGACAGCCGCTCCAGGACCACGAGTCCGACACCCTCGGCCCAGCCCGTGCCGTCGGCCGCGGCGGCGAACGGCTTGCACCGCCCGTCCGCGGCGAGACCCCGCTGGAGCGAGAACTCCACGAACGCGCCCGGCGTCGCCATCACCGTCGCGCCCCCGGCGAGCGCCAGCGAGCACTCGCCCTGGCGCAGCGCGTTGGCAGCCTGGTGGATCGCCACGAGGGAGGACGAGCATCCGGTGTCGAGCGTCATCGCCGGGCCTTCGAGACCCAGTACGTACGACACGCGCCCCGAGGCGACACAGCCGAGGTTGCCCGTGCCGATGTACCCCTCCACCTCGGTGGGCCGCTCACCGACCAGCGCGAGGTAGTCGAAGATGGTCAGGCCGGTGAACACCCCGGCGTTACTGCCCTTGAAGGCCTCGCGGTTGATGCCCGCGTGCTCGAACGCCTCCCAGGCCGTCTCCAGCAGCAGCCGCTGCTGCGGATCCATGGCGATCGCCTCGCGCGGGCTGATGCCGAAGAACGCGGCGTCGAAGTCCCCCGCGTCGTAGAGGAACCCGCCCTCGCGTACATAGCTCGTGCCGCGGCTCTCAGGATCCGGGTTGTAGAGCGCCTCCAGGTCCCAGCCCCGGTCGTCGGGGAAGTCGCCCATGGCGTCCCTGCGGGCCATGACCAGATCCCACAGCTCCTCGGGGGAGCGCACGTCGCCCGGGTAGCGGCAGGCCATGCCGACGATCGCGATCGGCTCGTCGTCGGCGGCGACGGTGGCCGCCCGCTCCGCGCCGGCCGCCGTCCCGCCCGACAGCTCGGCCTGGAGGACGTCGGTGAGGGCCTCGGGCGTGGGGTGGTCGAAGACCACCGTGGTCGGCAGGGTGAGACCGGTGCTCTTGTTGAGCCTGTTGCGCAGTTCCACCGCGGTCAGCGAGTCGAAGCCGAGCTCCTGGAACGGCTTCGCCGCCGGCACCGCGTCGACATCCGAGTGCCCCAGCGTGGCCGCCGCCTGGGAGCGCACGTGCTGCAACAGCAACTGCCGCTGCTGGGCGGGCTTCGCCGCCGTCAGCTCCTGGTGCAGCGACGACTCCCCGTCACTCTCGCGCGCCACCGGCGCGATCACCCGCCTGTTCTCGGGCAGGTCCCCGAGCAGCGGACTGGGCCGCTGCGCCGTGAACGTCGACGTGAACTGCGCCCAGTCGAAGTTCGCCACGGTCAGTGTGGTCTCGCCCGAACTCACGGCCTGGTGCAGCGCCTTGACGCACAGATCGGGGCTCAGCGGATGCAGACCGAAGCGGCTGAAGAAGGCCAGAGCCGCCTGATCGGCGGCCATTCCGGCCTCGGCCCAGGGGCCCCAGGCGATGGAGGTGGCGGGCAGTCCTTGGGAGCGTCGGTGTTCGGCGAGGGCGTCGAGGAAGTGGTTGGCCGCGCCGTACGCGCCCTGCTGCCCGCTGCCCCACACCCCGGCGCCGGAGGAGAACATCACGAAGGCCGAGAGATCCGCGTCCCGCGTCATCTCGTGGAGATTGAGCGCGGCCCTCGCCTTCGGCTGGAGCACCGCGTCCAGCTCGGCCGGCGAGAGCTCGTCGAGCGCGATGTAGTTCGGCACTCCGGCGGCGTGGATGACGGTGGTGAGGGGGTGTTGGTGGGGGATGGTGTCGAGGAGGTTTCGTAGTTGGTGGGGGTCGCTGACGTCGCATGCGGTGAT
>NZ_JBIAWF010000050.1:0-20471 GCF_042895325.1 Streptomyces sp. NPDC001407 | reverse complement strand
AGGTAGTAATCAGGCGAGAGTACGCCGCCTTGCTGCACCTTCTCCTGATTGAGCTGGGCCACGACATCGTCCACGGCGCTCTTCACATCACCCGCATCGTATGTCGACTGATCTTCCCAGTGCATGAGCACGAACCCCATGCCGCAGAGCACGGCAGCACTGACGAAGGCTCCGACGCGCTGCACCACATAGGCGGCGGCGGACGGCTCATTGGCCTCGGGGTTCCGGTACTGCCAGGCGCGGCTTCCCCAGTAGACGGCTCTGGGGTTGGCGCAACCGATCAGAAACAGGACAGCGGCCAACACCCAGCAGACGGTCGCCAATTGCATGGTCTTGGTCACGGGGAAAACTCGCAGTTCGAGTCGATATCGAGGTCGTCACTGAGTCCGAACGTTTTCCGTGGGCTCGGAGTCGGGTCCCTGTTACGGGAAGGGCCAGGTCAGAGCAGCCGTGGTCTCTGTGCCGCGCTGGCCGTCGCGTGCCCGACGTGCTAAGGCGCGATGTCAGAGCAACCCAACTGTCGGCCCATGGCGTTGAGGAACGATCGAAATATTTCCCTCTGGGCCTCAGCTGCAGATATCCCCTTGTTTTTCTCGATCAGCTGTCGATATTCGCTGGAAACGTTGATCGAGAAATAGGTATCTTTTTTTGCGCACGATGCCATGAGGGGTCCGGAAGTCGATCCGTTTGCCTTCCAGTCGGCTGCTGCTGGAGTCGCCCGGTTGATGTCTCTGGACAAGGACGCCAGTAGATTTTTGTCCTGAGTCATCGCGATGCTGATTTGGGGTTCGGGCGTCTTCTTGAAGCGAATATCGCAACTCCAGACCTGTTGGCCCTTGTGGCTCACTTGCTCCGTCTCCTGCTGTGGAACGTGGCCGGGTCTGGCATCGTCCGGGATGGCGAAACCAGGCAATGCGCAAGCGTGCGCGAAGTTTATCGGTCGCTCGGGTGACGGATCGTGAAGGGTCGGTTCTCTGTTTTCTCCCACCATGGCGCATCCGTTTGACGTGCCCAGTTTGGACATCGCTGTGGTGAGAGCCTTGGAAATGTCAATGCGTCGGTCTTCCTTGGCTGGCGGAGCTTCCTCAAGACGAATAGTGACTGCTTGTGCGGGAGCTCCGCTGTCGTGGGCCGTCATTCGCTTCCCACATTGGTTCGGGAGGCTGAGCCAGCCGACGCTATCTGAGACTCCGCCAAGAGCTTGATCGCCAAAATACGACAGACTGCCCGAAGCTGTCCCTCTTGAGCCGTCGATTGGAAAACCGCTCGGCTGATCACCAACCTCGAGCGTCAAAAAGCGAGAACGATCGTCCGGAAATTTCGTGCTGACCTTCACTGAACACGTGAAGGAGGTCGTGCTGTCTGTGTCTGCTTGAGGCTGAATCGATGAGGAAATGCGGCCGGAAGTTCCGAGGATTCGGTGGACATCTTCGGCGGACAGCGTGCCGTCGCACAGACGCTCAGGGCCGAAAATGTTCGTGTTGAACGTGGCGTGCAGGACCCCCGCCGCAGAAAATACCGCGGTCGCTGCTGCTGCCATGACCAATACTGTGCGTTTCACGAATTTCCCCATTGGATGTCAGCGAAGATAGTTCATGGCCTGGTCGCGGCTGGCCGCATAGGACTGTTGAGCCTCCTGCCTCATCTGCTTCACATCGTTGTAGTACTGCCCGCCCGCATCGCCAGCGTTTATTCCGTGATGTTGCATAGAAGCGTCGATGAGATCCTTTACTGCCATGGAGTCCTTTGTCCATTCCTTGGACAAGTGCCCTCGCGCGGTCTCGGCAGCCAAATTTTTGATATCCTTCGACCAGTCGTAGGCTGCGGCATCCAGCGTTCGCTGGGCCACGTCACCGATGATGGGTATTCCGGTGATGGGAGCGCCGCCCAGGTGGTACCCATACCTGGCCACGTCATCAGCCCATGTCATTTTCGCATCCCGAATATCCATAATCGTGTCCGAGCCGATAGCGTTGAGCGCTCCGAAGGCTGCTCCCACGTCACGGCTCGGGACGTCCCAATCGACATTCGATCGACCAGGGTGACTCGGCGTCCCTGCGAGGACGCCTGCGGCGTGAGCGCGCTCAGTGTTGTAGATGAGGGAGAAGTTCTTGGGGTCGTCGGAAACTCCACGTATGACTCGGATGAGACTTTCCTGACTTACTGCAATGTGTGAATTTCCGCCCTTGGCCAGGACGTTTTCGAGGCCCCCTTCGTAGCCATACGCAGAGTTCTGGCCTGTCAGGATCTCGTGAGTGTCCGTCGCGTAGTCGGCGATTGTGCGGGCGATTGGGCCGCGAAGGTTCTCCGGCATGCGGTCGCCGAATTTATTGTTGAGGCCTTCGACAGTGCGTTGAGTGATTCGCGCCTGGGCTTCGGAGTGTTTGGAGTCGATGGGCCCAGAGTCGCCATCCGTGCGTCCAGTGGCGGCAGCCTCGATTGCGCTGGCCAGACCTTTGCGGGCATCCGCATCTTCTACCCTCTTGAACTGCTCCATGTCTGGATGGGAATAGTTTCCCGTAAGTTCGTAACGGGTTTTCCAGTCCCGGTCCTGAAGCAGGTAGTGCAGACGTCCGTTGCTGTTGTTCGCATCTGGATCGAGGAATTTCTCAGCGGTCTTCGGATCCTTGCCCGCTATACCCAGAAGGGTGTCGAGCGGGTCCCTTGCGAGCCATGCTGGTGGCTTGCTCAAGCTCTTTCCGCTGGGCATGTCCCAGATTCGAGGCTCCTTCTTCTCGGCCGCGATGATGTCGTCCCCCAGATCCGCGATGAACTGCGGAGTGAATTTCTTTCCATGGGACATCAGGGTGAGGAGTGATTGATACCCGCGTATCTGCACCTGACCGTCGTTCTCGACTACCTTCGGTCCTGCTTTGCGCAGGCCGTCGCGCCACTTCTCGTAGAAGGGCGACTTCGGATCCGAGGTGGCGGCCGACACGGTGCCGGCCAGGCCGGACTGGATCGCGTCGTATGCCTCTCTGTGGCTCTTGTCGCCCGAGCCGGCCAGGCCGTTGAGGCGGTTGGTCAGCTCGATCGTTCCGTCGGGGCCCATCGTGGCCAGGACGAGCTGGCTGGCCTTCTTGTCCTGGGCGACGTCGCGGAAGAGCCAGGAAGCCTCGGCGAGTTCGTCCGGGTCGAGCTTCTTGCCGTCCTTGAGCTTCTGGGCCAGCCTGATGGTTTCCTTGGCCTCGGCCTTTTCGAGATCGCCCTCGGCCTTCGCGTTGAAGCTGTTGGGAATTCCGTCGAGGATGTCCGTGTCCTGGACGGCGGCGGTCAGGGCCATCCTGACCCCGTGGTCGGCATCATCGAAGACCTTGACCATGTCGGTGATCTTCTGGGCCCAGTCAGCCCGTTTGTTCGCCTCTCGGGCGAGTACGGCCTGGTAGTCCGGGTCGTGAAGGGCAGCGCGGTCGGTGGGGGCGGTGGAGGAGACGGTGCCGTCCTCACTCACCTTCAGGCCGTTCTTCTCCGCCTCGGCGACCACCGACTTCAATTTGCCGCGCAGCTCGGTGAACTGTGCTTGCGCGTCACGCAGAAGGGTCGCGACCGCACGTGCCTCCTTCGCCGCAGCGGCGTACTGGTCGGATGTCTTCTGCATGTTGGGCCGGGCCTGCAGGTTGGCCTCGCCGGTCCAGGAGCCGTCGTATCCGATGCTCTTCACCTGGCTGTCGTAAGTCTTCTGTACACCCTCGAAGTCCTTCGCCGCCGACTCCCACTTCGCTGCCGCTGTGGTCAGCAGGGACAGGTCCGTAGTCATGGCCTGGTGGTACGTGAGCATGCCGTGCCGACTTCCCCTCAGTATTCCGACAGCCGTGACTGGAAGGGCGGTTGGAAGCCTCTTCCGTCCTGCGGGATGAGCAGCGGGATCTGGTTGCCCGTGTGGATGTCCGTGCCCTGGAACAACCGGTTGGCACCGCTCAGTGCCGCCTTCTCCGCGGACAGTCGGCTCTGCAACGCCTTAACCGAGGCCCGCCACCCCTTGAGCGCCTCATTGATACCGGCTCCCGTCACCCACTCCGCGAATCCCTTGGCCGCGGCCTCCGTCGCCTCGTCCATGGCGCTGCCCGCCTTCTGCACATCGGGCTGTATGTGCTGCTCCAGCGCGGATATGGCCGACTTCTTCCGCGCCGCAGAAGACTTGAGGTCTGCGTCACTTCTTCCCGGGAGCTGGGGGAACCCATCGTTCCCGGAAACCCCATTGAGCCGCATCCGGGCCACCGCCTCCGTGTGCAGCCCGGTCCATTCCTCGTCGAATGCCACAATTCCCCCAACGCACCTCTACAGCACCGCATTTGCGCGTTCGAATCTAACAATGGGGCGTTGCCCGGCGCAGCCGCATCCTGATCTCTTGGCGCACCCCTGTCGCGACCTTAGGCACGCCTACGCGACAGGGGCATGAGTACGCGTACTCATGCCCCTGCGTCAGTCGAAAGCCGGCCTCTGCCTACTCCTCCGGCAGCCACCCCACCTGCACCAGCGGAGCCCCCCGCTTGCGGGAGACGAAGAAGCCGCGGCCCGGGGGCATCGGGCGGGGGCGGACGCCGCCGAGGAGGTCGCCCTCGCCCGGGTCGCCGGAGAGGACCACGCCCTGGGCGCCGAGTTCCTTCACGCGTTGCATGAAGGACTCGAACATCGAGCGGGACGCACCGGCGGAGCTGCGGGCGATGATGAAGCGGATGCCGACGTCGCGGGCGAAGGGGAGATTCTCGGTCAGGACCGAGAGGGGATTTCCGCTGCTGGTCGAGACGAGTTCGTAGTCGTCGACGATGACGAAGAACCGCGGGCCCGACCACCAGCTGCGGTCGCGCAATTGCTGCGGGGTGATGTCGGGCTGCGGAGCACGCCGTTCCATGAGGCCGTTGAGGGCGTTCGCGTGGACGGCCAGGGCCGAGGCGAGCGGGGCGTATTCCAGCAGATGCGTGTCGGGGATGACATCGAGCAGGGTGCGGCGGAAGTCGCCGACCACGATCTTCGCCTCCTCCGGCCCGTAGCGCTCGGTGATCTGCTTGGCCAGCAGCCGCAGCAGCGCCGTCTTGCCCGATTCGCTTTCGCCGAAGACGAGGAAGAAGGGGTCGGTCTCGAAGTCGACGTAGACCGGCTCCAGATTGGTCTCGTCGATGCCGATGGCGACGCCCTGCTGCGGATTCTCGAAGCCCTTGGGGAGCTCGTCGGCGCGCAGCTTGCGGGGGAGGAGCCTGACCCCGGGAGCGTGGGGTCCGGTCCACGCCTCGTCGACGGCGCGGACCAGTTCGGCGGTCGCGTCCGTCAAGGTCTCGGGGTCGCTGTCGGCGTCGATCCGCGGCAGGCCGGCCATGAAGTGGAGCTTTTCCGGGAGCTGTCCCCGGCCGGGCACCCCGGCGGGGACGTTCGCCGCGACCTTGCGGTCGAATTCCGAGTCCATGGTGTCACCGAGCCGCAGTTCCAGCCGGTTCAGAAGCTGGTCCTTGAGCGAGGCGCGGACCTCCATATTGCGGGAGGCGGTCACGACGACATGGATTCCGTAACCCAGGCCCCGCCCCGCGATATCGGTGACGACGCCTTCCAGCATGTCGTATTCCTGCTTGAAGTTGCCCCAGCCGTCGACGATGAGGAAGACATCGCCCCACGGCTGGTCGGCGAATCCGCCCGCCGCCCGCTGCCGCCGGTACGTCGTGATCGAGTCGATGCCCTGGGCCCGGAAATACTCCTCGCGCCGGGCCAGGATGCCCGCCACCTCGGCGACCGTACGGCGCACGCGCTCCGGGTCGAGCCGGGACGCGACCCCGCCGACGTGCGGCAGGCCCGCGATGGCACTCATGCCGCCACCGCCGAAGTCGAGGCCGTAGAACTGCACCTCGGCGGGCGTGTGGGTGAGCGCGAAAGACGCCACCAGGGTCCGCATGAGCGTGGACTTGCCCGACTGGGGGCCGCCGACGACGAGCATGTTGCCGGCCGCGCCCGAGAAATCGCGGAGCAGGACGTCGCGCCGCTGCTCGAAGGGCTTGTCGATGAGGCCGATGGGGACGACGAGACGGCCGAGGCGGCCGTACCCGGGGGCGGTGAGCCCGCGCCCCTCCACCGGGGACAGCGGAGGCAGCAGCTCGTCCAGGGAGGACGCCCGGTCCAGCGGCGGCAGCCACACCTGGTGGGCCGGCGGGCCCTGGCCCTCGATCCGCCGGACGACGACGTCCAGGACCGTCTCGGCCTGCGGCTCCTCGCCCGCACGGGGTGTGGGCCCGGCCGCGGGCTCCGGCGCGGTATAGGTGACCGGCACGGGATCGGCGGTGAAGAGCACCGGGCGGCGCTCGATCGGCAGCGCGTCGCCCCCGGAGCCCGCGGCCGGAGCCGTGCGGTACGGACCGGACACGTACGCCGCCTTGAAGCGCGTCATCTCGTCCGTACCGAACTTCAGATAGCCCGAACCCGGCACGGACGGCAGGTGGTAGGCGTCGGGCACGCCCAGCGCCGTACGCGACTCGGCGGCCGAGAACGTCCGCAGGCCGATGCGGTACGACAGATAGGTCTCCAGCCCGCGCAGCCGGCCCTCCTCCAGGCGCTGCGACGCGAGCAGCAGGTGCACACCCAGCGAGCGGCCGATGCGGCCGATCTGGATGAACATGTCGATGAAGTCCGGCTTGGCCGTCAACAGCTCGCTGAATTCGTCGATCACCAGGACGAGTGAAGGAAGCGGCTCCAGCGCCGCACCGGCCGCGCGCGCCTTCTCGTAGTCGTGCATGTTGGCGTAGTTGCCCGCGGAGCGCAGGAGTTCCTGCCGCCGCTGGAGCTCGCCGGTGATCGAGTCACGCATGCGGTCGACGAGCGTCAGGTCGTCCGCGAGGTTGGTGATCACGGCCGCCACGTGCGGCAGCGCCGACATGCCCGCGAAGGTCGCGCCGCCCTTGAAGTCCGCGAGGACGAAGTTCAGCGTCTCCGAGGAGTGCGTCACCGCGAGCCCCAGGACCAGCGTGCGCAGCAGCTCCGACTTGCCGGAGCCGGTCGCGCCGACGCACAGCCCGTGCGGGCCCATGCCGTCCTGCGCGGCCTCCTTCATGTCCAGCATCACCGGTGTGCCGTCCTCGCTCACGCCGATCGGCACCCGCAGCCGCTCCGCCGAGGACCGCGGGCGCCACGTGCGCGCCACGTCCACCGAGCCCGCGTCGCCCAGCCCCAGCAGGTCCGTGAAGTCGAGGTTGGCGAGCAGCGGCTCGTCGCCGTCACCGCCGCCCATGCGCAGCGGCGCGAGCTGCCGCGCCAGCGCCTCCGCGGCCTCCATGGACAGCGTGTCCGGCACGCCGTCGTAGGCCGCGACCTGCGACAGCAGCCGCAGCTCGCCCGGCTCGACCACGACGGACAGCCCGCCCCGCGGCTCCCCGAGATCCCCCGGCACCACCTCGACGATGGTCACGCCCTGGAGTCCCTCGGGCGCCGCGAACACCGACTCGGCCGGCACCGTACCGCCGTCGAGGACGAGCACCACGTGCGGCTGGTCGAGCACCGGCTGCCCGTCCCGGCTGAAGCGCGAGCGCCCCTCCAGCCGCGGGCGCAGCAGGTCCTCCAGCTCGCCGAGCTCGTCACCGATCAGCCGGCGCGCGCCCGCCCCGTCGACCGCGCCCGGCACCTGCACGTGCGGCAGCCACTTCGTCCACTCCCAGTACGACGCCGCCCCGCGCGCCGCGACCACCGCGACCACCAGGTCGTCCGGCGAGTGCAGCGTCACCAGCTGCGCGACGAGCGCGCGGGCCGTCCCGTGCACCGTCTCCGGGTCGCCCGAGAGCGTCACGTGGTAGAAGGCGCGCAGCGACAGCGCCATCGGCATGCCGTCCAGCGACCCGTGCGTGGCCAGGAACTGCTGCATCGCGCCCGTCGTCAACGGCTCCAGGTCGTCTATCGGAGCGGTCTCCGGAGCCACCAGCGGCGTCGCGAGCTGCTGCGCCCCCAGCCCGAGGCGGACCTGCCCGAAGTCGTCGTCGCCCGCGCGCCGCTCCCACAGCCGGGTGCCCTCCGCGACGACCGACCACAGCTGGTCGGGGGAGGGGTGCAGATAGAACTGCGCGTCCCGCTGCGCGCGCGCCGTCCGGCGCACGGTCCGGCGCGTCTGCGCGAGGTACTTGAGGTAGTCGCGGCGCATGTCCGCGGTCTGCCCCTGGGAGCCCTGACGGTGCCTCACGACCATCGCGATCGTCATGCCCAGCGTCGAGCACATCATCATGACGCCCATGATCTTCATCATGGGAGCGGCGCCCGGCATGAAGAAATAGACCATTGACGAGGCCATGCCCAGCGTCGGCAACAGCTGCATCAGCACGCTGTCCTGACGCCCGCGCGGCAGCTCGGGCGGTGCCTCCAGCCGGATCTCCTCACCGGGCACGTCCGGCGGCAGACTCCGGGGCGGGCGATGGACGACGACCTGGCTCACCGGATGCCTCAACCCCTCCACGCGGTGAGGAATCTCCGCCCGGCACCCCTCCGGCGCCGGCCTCCCCTCCGCGGAACGGCGATCCTATCGACGTGCGCCGACGAGCTCCCGATAGGGTGGCCGCCGCGCGTATGCATGAGCGAAGGCTCGGAGTGGAGCAGGGGGCCCCGACAGGTGAGTACGTCCACTGGGACAGGTTTCTGCCGGGTGACGGTGGTCGCTCCCGACAGCCGGATCGACGTCGCGCTGCCGGACGACATCGCGGTCGCCGACGTCTACCCGGAGATCCTGCGGCTCACGGGCCAGACACAGCCCGTCGGCACCCCCACCGGCTACCACCTCGTACGCCGCGACGGCACGGTCCTCGACGGCGCCCGCTCGCTGGCCGCCCACCGGGTCCTCGACGGTGAACTGCTCTCGCTGCGCCCCTTCGCGGAGTCCCTGCCGCCCGCCGTGCACGACGACGTGACGGACGCCGTGGCCGCGGCGGTCACTCGCGACCGGACCCTGTGGAACGACCAGCTCCTGCGCGCCGCCGGACTCTTCGGCGGCGCCCTGCTGCTCGCCCTGATGGCCTTCGCCCTGTGGTTCGCCGACCCTGTCCGGCACGACATGCACGGCACGCCCGGTGCCGTCGCGGCCGCCGCCGGCGTGCTGCTGGCCGCGCTCGCGGGCGTACGGGCGAGGGTCTACGGCGACCGCGCCTGCGCCATCGCCCTGGGGCTCGCCGCCCTGCCGCACCTGATGATCGCGGGCTCCGGGATACTCGCGCCCGACGCGGGGCAGGGCGCCGGCCGACTCCAGTTCCTGCTCGGCTGCGCGGCCGTGCTCGTCGCCGCCGCGGCCCTGGTCGCCACCGTGCCCACGGGCGACGCGCCCTTCGTCGCCGCCCTCACCGCGGCGGTCACCGGCACCCTCGCCGCCTTCGGCCTGATCCTCAGCGGAGCGGGCGCCGCGGACGCGGCCGCCGTCTGCGGTGTCGCCGCGATCGGCGCCCTCGCCTTCCTGCCGGGCCTCTCCGCCCGCGTCGCCCGGCTGCCCATCGGCTACGCCGCCCCCCACTCCGCGACCGGCGGCGACCTCGACCCGGCCGCCCGCGCCACCCCCGACCCCGTGGACGCCGAGCGCGTCGCCGACCGCGTCCGCCGCGGCCACGAGCTGCTGCTCGGCCTCGTCGGCGGCTGCGCGGCGGTCGTCACCGTCTCCGCCGCCGTCCTCGCCTTCTCGGCCGACGGCGGCCCCTGGGCCCGCCTCCTGGCCCTGGCCGCCGGGCTCACGATGCTGCTGCGCGCCCGCCTCTTCCGCTACACCTCGCAGGTCACCGCGGTCCTGGCCGCCGGGCTCGCCGCCCTGGCCCTGCTGGTACTCGGCATGTCCCTGAACCCGCCCGCGGGCGGCTCCACCGACATCCGTACGGTCTGGCTCGCCGCGGCCGTCACGCTCGGCGGCGGCCTGCTCACCGCCGTCGCCCTGATCGTCCCCCGCAAGGGTCTGTCACCTTTTTGGGGGCGCGTTTCGGACATCTCCGAAAGCGTCCTCCTCCTGGCCCTCGTGCCGCTCGCCCTCGCCGTCCTCGGCATGTACGGGACAGCCCGCGGTCTGTCGGCGGGCTGACGGCCCCCTGGGCCGGGGCCGGAGCGGGGCCCGGGAGCCGGGCTGGTACTGTGTGCAGTGGCCGTTTGTGTACGCGCCTCCGGACCGCCCTGCGGGGCTTCTGGGGACAGCGCCCAGCGGACCCCGCCTCCCGAGTAACGGAAGCTCCCCTGAGACCAAGACCAGGGGCACTCGGTGGCTGAAAACGAGAATTCCAAGGAGTACGCGTGTCGCTCGACGCCGCTACGAAGAAGCAGATCATGGCCGAGTTCGCCACCAAGGAGGGCGACACCGGCTCCCCCGAGGTCCAGGTCGCGATGCTCACCCGTCGCATCTCGGACCTGACGGAGCACCTCAAGCAGCACAAGCACGACCACCACTCGCGTCGTGGCCTGCTGCTGCTGGTCGGCCAGCGCCGCCGCCTGCTCCAGTACCTGGCCAAGAAGGACATCACGCGCTTCCGCGCCCTGGTGGAGCGCCTCGGCATCCGCCGCGGTGCCGCGGGCGCCAAGTAAGACGTCGTGAAGGGAGCGGTTCCCACCTCTGGGGGCCGCTCCCTTCGCGTATCTCGTGGGACGCCGAAGCTTTGTAGTCTGGTGTCCACGAAGGACTGAACAAAAGAACAGCATGAGGAGGCGCGCTCCGCTCGCCGCCGGTCCTCGGTAGTGGCCCCCGGAACAGGGAAATCCGGGTGCTTCGATCGAAGACCGGCCAGCCGGCGCCCCTCCGCCAACGTCCCCGCCACACGGGCGGGGACGCAGACGAGGAGATATCCCTGGTGGAGAACGAGACCCACTACGCCGAAGCCGTCATCGACAACGGCACCTTCGGCACCCGCACCATCCGCTTCGAGACGGGCCGCCTGGCCAAGCAGGCCGCCGGCTCCGCCGTGGCGTACCTGGACGACGACACCATGGTGATGTCGGCGACCACCGCTTCCAAGAAGCCCAAGGACCAGCTCGACTTCTTCCCCCTGACGGTGGACGTCGAGGAGCGGATGTACGCGGCCGGCAAGATCCCCGGCTCCTTCTTCCGCCGCGAGGGCCGGCCCTCCGAGGACGCGGTCCTCACCTGCCGCCTGATCGACCGCCCGCTGCGCCCCTCCTTCAAGAAGGGCCTGCGCAACGAGATCCAGATCGTCGAGACGGTCATGGCGCTCAACCCCGACCACCTCTACGACGTGGTCGCCATCAACGCCGCCTCCTGCTCCACGCAGCTCGCGGGCCTGCCCTTCTCCGGTCCGATCGGCGCCACCCGCGTCGCCCTGATCAAGGGCCAGTGGGTCGCGTTCCCGACCCACACCGAGCTCGAGGACGCCGTCTTCGACATGGTCGTGGCCGGCCGCGTCCTGGAGGACGGCGACGTCGCGATCATGATGGTCGAGGCCGAGGCCACCGAGAAGACCATCCAGCTGGTCAAGGACGGCGCCGACGCCCCCACCGAGGAGGTCGTCGCCGCCGGTCTCGAGGCCGCGAAGCCCTTCATCAAGGTGCTCTGCCGCGCCCAGTCCGAGCTCGCCGCCAAGGCCGCCAAGCCCGAGGGCGAGTTCCCGGTCTTCCTGGACTACCAGGACGACGTCCTGGCCGCCCTGACCAAGGCCGTCCGTGACGAGCTCGCGCAGGCGCTCACCATCGCCGGCAAGCAGGAGCGCGAGACCGAGATCGACCGCGTCAAGGAGATCGCCGCCGAGAAGCTGCTCCCGCAGTTCGAGGGCCGCGAGAAGGAGATCTCCGCCGCGTACCGCTCGCTGACGAAGTCCCTGGTGCGCGAGCGCGTCATCAAGGAGCGCAAGCGCATCGACGGCCGTGGCGTGACGGACATCCGTACGCTCGCCGCCGAGGTCGAGGCCATCCCGCGCGTGCACGGCTCGGCGCTGTTCGAGCGTGGCGAGACCCAGATCCTGGGCGTCACCACCCTCAACATGCTCCGCATGGAGCAGCAGCTGGACACCCTCTCCCCGGTGACCCGCAAGCGCTACATGCACAACTACAACTTCCCGCCGTACTCCGTCGGCGAGACCGGCCGCGTCGGTTCGCCGAAGCGCCGCGAGATCGGCCACGGCGCCCTGGCCGAGCGGGCCATCGTGCCCGTCCTGCCGACGCGCGAGGAGTTTCCGTACGCCATCCGCCAGGTCTCCGAGGCGCTCGGCTCCAACGGCTCGACCTCTATGGGCTCGGTCTGCGCCTCCACCATGTCGCTGCTGAACGCCGGTGTGCCCCTGAAGGCCCCCGTCGCCGGTATCGCCATGGGCCTGATCTCCGAGGAGATCGACGGCAAGACGCACTACGTCGCCCTCACCGACATCCTCGGTGCGGAGGACGCCTTCGGTGACATGGACTTCAAGGTCGCCGGTACGAAGGAGTTCGTCACCGCGCTCCAGCTCGACACCAAGCTGGACGGCATCCCGGCCTCCGTCCTGGCCGCGGCCCTCAAGCAGGCCCGCGACGCCCGTCTGCACATCCTCGATGTGATGATGGAGGCCATCGACACGCCGGACGAGATGTCCCCCAACGCCCCGCGGATCATCACCGTCAAGATCCCCGTGGACAAGATCGGTGAGGTCATCGGCCCCAAGGGCAAGATGATCAACCAGATCCAGGAGGACACCGGCGCCGAGATCACGATCGAGGACGACGGCACCATCTACATCGGTGCCGCCGACGGCCCGGCCGCCGAGGCCGCCCGCGCCACGATCAACGGCATCGCCAACCCGACCATGCCGGAGGTCGGCGAGCGCTACCTGGGTACGGTCGTCAAGACCACCACCTTCGGTGCCTTCGTCTCCCTCATGCCGGGCAAGGACGGCCTGCTGCACATCTCGCAGATCCGCAAGCTCGCCGGTGGCAAGCGCGTGGAGAACGTCGAGGACGTGCTCGGTGTCGGTGCCAAGGTCCAGGTCGAGATCGCCGAGATCGACCAGCGCGGCAAGCTCTCGCTGATCCCGGTCATCGAGGGCGAGGACGCCGACGAGGCTAAGGACGAGTCCGCCAAGTGACGTCCCGTAGTACACGGAAGACGGCCCGCACCTCTTCGGAGGGGCGGGCCGTCGCCCGTACCCAAACGCTTCTCAAGGGCGAGCACGGCATCGGCACGGTCCGCCGCACCACCCTTCCCGGTGGGCTGCGCATCGTCACCGAGACCCTGCCGTCCGTCCGCTCCGCGACCTTCGGCATCTGGGCCAACGTCGGCTCCCGCGACGAGACCCCGACGCTGAACGGCGCCACCCACTATCTGGAGCACCTGCTCTTCAAGGGCACCTCCAAGCGCAGCGCGCTGGACATCTCCGCCGCCATCGACGCGGTCGGCGGTGAGATGAACGCGTTCACGGCGAAGGAGTACACCTGCTACTACGCCCGTGTCCTCGACACCGACCTGCCGCTCGCCATCGACGTCGTCTGTGACATGCTTACGGGCTCGCTCATCGACGCCGCCGACGTCGACGCCGAGCGCGGTGTGATCCTCGAAGAGATCGCCATGACCGAGGACGACCCCGGCGACTGCGTGCACGACCTGTTCGCGCACACCATGCTGGGCGACACCCCCCTCGGCCGGCCGGTGCTCGGCACCGTCGACACCATCAACGCCCTCAGCCGCGACCGGATCGCGCGCTTCTACAAGAAGCACTACGACCCGACCCACCTGGTCGTGGCCGCCGCGGGCAACGTCGACCACGCCAAGGTCGTCCGCCAGGTGCGGGCCGCCTTCGAGAAGGCCGGCGCGCTCGGCCGCACGGACGCGGCCCCGGTCGCCCCGCGCGCGGGCGCCCGTACGATCCGCACCGCCGGCCGCGTCGAGCTGCTCGGCCGCAAGACCGAGCAGGCGCACGTCGTCCTCGGCATGCCCGGCCTGGCCCGCACCGACGACCGCCGCTGGGCGCTCGGCGTGCTCAACACCGCCCTCGGCGGCGGCATGAGCTCGCGGCTCTTCCAGGAGGTCCGGGAGAAGCGCGGACTCGCCTATTCCGTCTACTCCTACACCTCGGGCTTCGCCGACTGCGGCCTCTTCGGCGTCTACGCCGGCTGCCGCCCGAGCCAGGTCCACGACGTCCTCAAGATCTGCCGCGACGAGCTCGACAAGGTCGCCTCGGACGGTCTGACGGACGAGGAGATCACCCGTGCCGTCGGGCAGCTCTCCGGCTCCACGGTCCTGGGCCTGGAGGACACGGGCGCGCTGATGAACCGCATCGGCAAGAGCGAGCTGTGCTGGGGCGACCAGATGTCGGTCGACGACATGCTGGCCCGCATCTCGGCCGTCACCCCGGACGAGGTCCGCTCGGTGGCCCGCGATGTACTGGGGCAGCGTCCTTCGCTGTCCGTCATCGGCCCGCTGAAGGACAAGCAGGCGGCCAAGCTCGACGAAGCCGTGGCCTGAGCAGTTCCCAGAGCCCGAGAGAAGGAAGCACCAAGGATGAGCAAGCTGCGCGTGGCGGTCATCGGCGCCCACGGCCGTATCGGCTCCGAGGCCGTACGGGCCGTGACGGCCGCCGAGGACATGGAACTGGTGGCCGCGCTGGGCCGGGGCGACAAGCTTCAGGCGCTGACCGAGGCGGGAGCCCAGGTCGCGGTCGAGCTGACCCACCCCGACTCCGTGATGGACAACCTCGAGTTCTGCGTCGCCAACGGCATCCACGGAGTCGTCGGCACGACCGGCTGGACCGAGGACCGCCTCGCGCGGCTGACCGGCTGGCTCGACGCCAAGCCGGGCACCGGAGTGCTCATCGCGCCCAACTTCTCCATCGGCGCCGTGCTCACCATGACCTTCGCCCGGCAGGCGGCTCGCTTCTTCGAGTCCGTCGAGGTCGTCGAGCTGCACCACCCGAACAAGGCGGACGCCCCCTCCGGCACCGCCACCCGCACCGCCCAGCTGATCGCCGAGGCCCGCCGGGAAGCGGGCTGCGCCCCGCAGCCCGACGCCACGACGACGGCCCTGGAGGGCGCGCGCGGCGCGGACGTCGACGGGGTGCCGGTGCACGCCGTACGGCTGCGCGGCCTGCTGGCCCACCAGGAGGTGCTGTTCGGCGACACCGGCGAGACGCTCACCATCCGGCACGACTCGCTGCACCACAGCTGCTTCATGCCGGGCATCCTGCTGGGCGCGCGGCGCGTCGTGAGCACGCCGGGGCTGACGTTCGGCCTGGAAAACTTCCTGGATCTGGGCTGAGCACCGTGCGCGCGAAGATCGTCTATTTCGCCCTGGCCGCCGTCCTGGTCGTCTACTTCGTCCTGGTCGGCAGCCGCGGCGTCATGCTCATCCAGCAGGGCACGGCCATCACCGTCACCTTCGGTGCCGCGGTGCTGGTGCTGCCGTTCATCGGTGCCTGGTTCCTCTACCAGACCACCAAGTTCGCGCGGGACGCCAACCGGCTGGCGCGGGAACTGGAGGCCGAGGGCGGCCTCCCCGTCGACGAGCTCGTCCGCACGCCGAGCGGTCGCATCGACCGCGACTCGGCGGACGAGGTCTTCGCCCGCCGCCAGGCGGAGACGGAGGACGCCCCCGGTGACTGGCGCACGTGGTTCCGCCTCGCGGTGGCCTACCACGACGCCCGCGACACACCCCGCGCCCGCAAGGCGATGCAGCGGGCGATCGCCCTGCACGACGGCAGGCCGGTGCGCGCGGACGCGTGAGGGACAAGGGCTCAGGCGGGGGAGTCCGCCCGCTGTCCCCGGCCGCTCGGCCGGATGCCCGTCCGCACCAGCCGCAGGGCCGCCGCGATCACGACGGCGGCGACGGCCACGCAGACACCGCCGACCAGCAGCGAGCCGGCCAGCACGATGATCAGCGCGGAGAAGAGCAGATACGCGGCGAGGAGCAGCAGCAGGGCGGCACCGCCGACCTGCCAGGAGCCGGGCCGGTGGGCACGGGGCCCGAGCGGGGCGTCCTCGTGCGGCAGGGGCTCGGCGGCGGGTGTGGCGGGGGCGCCGTCGCGGGCGGCTGTCAAAAAGGGCAGGGGCATTGGGCGAGGCTATCGATGCGCGAGAGGTCCGGCCACGTCAGGGTGGCCGGACCTCGGTCGTGTCGCTGATCGGCGCGCGTCAGCGGCTGTCCTTCGCCTCCGACTGCTGCGTGTGGTGCGGGCTCTGCGCGCCGGTCTCGAGGGCGGGCATCCCGAACAACAGCGCCCCCACGAGCCCCGCCGCGACCGTCAGCCCCACGAGCGCACGGCCGGCTATCTGCGAGCGGCTCGCGCGGTCTCGGGGCGGCGGCGTGACGTTGCTGCGGTAACGCTCTGCCTCGGCGACAAAGGCGAACGGCACGGGCTCTCGCCGGCGGAACATGAAGCGCTCTCCTAGGAAGCTCGAGTGTGTGCTGTCGGTGCTGTCTGTGCTGTCACATAGAAGGACGTTCGAATCGCGCCGGTGGTGCCCGAATTCTGCGACTTCTGTGAAAAATCTCAACCGGAGCCCCGGCAATCACCGTGGCCCCGCTCTGTCGGAGGCCGAGTGTCAGTGGCGGCCCGTAGGCTGGGCGCCGCCCCAGCAACGCGATTGGAAGGACCCCGCCGGTGACCGACAGCCCCACCGAGAACGCCAAACCCACATTCCGTGGCGATGTGACCGTCGAGCTGGTCAAGCACAGCGCTGCCGACTCCGACGTCCTGTGGGCGGCTCGCGTCTCCACCGCCGGTGAGCAGTCCCTGGAGGAGATCACCAAGGACCCCGAGCGGTCCAAGGGGCTCATCAACTACCTGATGCGGGACCGCCACGGCAGCCCCTTCGAGCACAACTCGATGACCTTCTTCATCAGCGCCCCGATCCTCGTCTTCCGCGAGTTCATGCGCCACCGCGTCGGCTGGTCGTACAACGAGGAGTCCGGCCGCTACCGCGAGCTCCAGCCCGTCTTCTACGTCCCGGGCGCGGACCGCAAGCTGGTCCAGGAGGGCCGCCCCGGAAAGTACGTCTTCGTCGAGGGCACCCAGGCGCAGCACGAGCTGACCACCCGCGCCATGGAGGACTCCTACCGCCAGGCGTACGAGGCCTATCAGGAGATGCTCGCCGCGGGCGTCGCCCGCGAGGTCGCCCGCTCGGTCCTGCCGGTCGGTCTCTTCTCCTCGATGTACGCCACGTGCAACGCCCGCTCGCTGATGCACTTCCTCGGCCTGCGCACCCAGCACGAGCAGGCGGCCGTCCCCTCCTTCCCGCAGCGCGAGATCGAGATGGTCGGCGAGAAGATGGAGGCGGAGTGGGCCAAGCTCATGCCGCTCACCTACGCGGCGTTCAACAAGAACGGCCGCGTCGCGCCGTAGCGCGGGTACGCGGAGTAGCGGGGGCACCGGATGGGATGACGCGCGGGGCCGCGTACGCACCGGTAGCAAAGGTGTCCGTATTGCGGCTTTTCGTTACCTTCATCTAGGCTGAACAAACGGACCCGGCACTGCTTGAACCCCCGAGCAGGCAGTGCCGGGATCCCTTTCCCACTCCCCGAGGGAGCACCTCACGGTGAGCAACGAGTAGCGTGGCCCCCATGGCTCCGACCTCCACACCGCAGACGCCCTTCGGGCGGGTCCTGACCGCCATGGTCACGCCCTTCACCGCAGATGGCGCCCTTGACCTCGAAGGTGCCCAGCGACTCGCCACGCACCTGGTGGACGCCGGCAATGACGGCCTTGTCGTCAACGGCACCACCGGCGAGTCCCCGACCACCAGCGATGCGGAGAAAGCGCAGCTCGTACGTGCCGTGGTCGAAGCGGTCGGAGACCGCGCCCACGTCGTCGCCGGAGCCGGCACCAACGACACCCAGCACAGCGTCGAGCTCGCCCGCGCCGCCGAGAAGGCGGGCGCCCACGGCCTGCTGGCCGTCACCCCGTACTACAACAAGCCCCCGCAAGAGGGCATCTTCCGGCACTTCACCGCGATCGCGGACGCCACCGGCCTCCCGGTGATGCTCTACGACATCCCCGGCCGCAGCGGCGTCCCGATCAACACCGAGACCATCGTCCGGCTGGCCGAGCACCCCCGGATCGTCGCCAACAAGGACGCCAAGGGCGACCTGGGCCGCGCCAGCTGGGCCATCGCCCGCTCGCGCCTTGCCTGGTACTCCGGCGACGACATGCTCAACCTCCCGCTGCTGTCCGTCGGCGCCGTCGGCTTCGTCTCCGTCGTCGGTCACCTCGTGACCCCCGACCTGCGCTCGCTGCTCAGTGCCTACCTCGACGGCGACGTCGCCAAGGCGACCGCGATCCACCAGCAGCTGCTCCCGGTCTTCACCGGCATGTTCCGCACCCAGGGCGTGATCACCACCAAGGCGGCCCTCGCGCTCCAGGGCCTGCCCGCCGGCCCGCTGAGGCTGCCGCTGGTGGAGCTCTCCGCCGAGGAGACGGACCAGCTCAGGCGCGACCTCTCCGCCGGCGGGGTCGAGCTCTAGCGACCGTGGGCGCCCCCGGGCGCCCGCCCACAGACTTCACAACTGAACATCGAAAACAACAGCAAGTGCACGAATGTCACGCGCGCCATGTGCCCCAGGAGGGCATGTGGCGTGCGTGGTGAGGAGAGTCTTTTGAGTCACCCGCATCCTGAACTCGGTCCCCCGCCGCAGCTCCCCGAGGGCGGCCTGCGCGTCACGCCCCTCGGCGGTCTCGGCGAGATCGGCCGCAACATGACCGTCTTCGAGTACGGCGGCCGCCTGCTGATCGTCGACTGCGGAGTGCTTTTCCCCGAG
Organism: Streptomyces sp. NPDC001407; assembly: GCF_042895325.1. Lineage (NCBI taxonomy): Bacteria > Bacillati > Actinomycetota > Actinomycetes > Kitasatosporales > Streptomycetaceae > Streptomyces > Streptomyces sp. NPDC001407. Next base: position 1,828 of record NZ_JBIAWF010000050.1, on the reverse strand, counting down.
GAGGAGCAGCCCGGAGTCGACCTGATCCTGCCGGACTTCAGCTCGATCCGTGACCGTCTCGACGACATCGAAGGCATCGTGCTCACGCACGGCCACGAGGACCACATCGGCGGTGTCCCGTACCTGCTCCGCGAGAAGCCGGACATCCCGCTGATCGGCTCCAAGCTGACCCTCGCCCTGATCGAGGCGAAGCTCCAGGAGCACCGCATCCGCCCCTACACCCTGGAGGTCCAGGAGGGGCACCGGGAGGGCATCGGCCCGTTCGACTGCGAGTTCATCGCGGTCAACCACTCCATCCCGGACGCCCTCGCGGTCGCCATCCGCACCCCGGCCGGCATGGCCGTGCACACCGGCGACTTCAAGATGGACCAGCTCCCGCTGGACCGCCGCCTCACCGACCTGCCCGCCTTCGCGCGGCTCGGCGAGGAGGGCATCGACCTGCTGCTCGTGGACTCCACGAACGCCGAGGTCCCCGGCTTCGTCCCGCCCGAGCGCGACATCTCCAACGTGCTGCGCACGGTCTTCGCGGGCGCCCAGAAGCGCATCATCGTGGCCAGCTTCGCGAGCCACGTGCACCGCATCCAGCAGATCCTGGACGCCGCGCACGAGTACGGCCGCCGGGTCGCCTTCGTGGGCCGCTCCATGGTCCGCAACATGGGCATCGCCCGTGACCTGGGCTATCTGCGCGTCCCCGCCGGTCTGGTCGTCGACGTCAAGACGCTGGACGACCTGCCGGACGACGAGGTCGTGCTGGTCTGCACGGGTTCCCAGGGCGAGCCGATGGCCGCGCTGTCCCGGATGGCCAACCGCGATCACCAGATCCGGATCGTCCAGGGCGACACGGTCATCCTGGCCTCGTCCCTCATCCCGGGCAACGAGAACGCCGTCTACCGCGTGATCAACGGCCTGACCCGGTGGGGCGCCAACGTCGTCCACAAGGGCAACGCCAAGGTCCATGTCTCGGGCCACGCCTCCGCGGGCGAGCTGCTGTACTTCTACAACATCTGCAAGCCCCGCAACCTCATGCCGGTCCACGGCGAGTGGCGCCACCTGCGGGCGAACGCGGAGCTCGGCGCCCTGACGGGCGTGCCGAAGAACCACATCGTGATCGCCGAGGACGGCGTCGTGGTGGACCTGGTGGACGGCTCGGCGAAGATCGTCGGCAAGGTCCAGGCCGGGTATGTGTACGTCGACGGCCTGTCGGTCGGCGATGTCACCGAGACCTCGCTCAAGGACCGCCGCATCCTCGGCGACGAGGGCATCATCTCCGTCTTCCTCGTCGTGGACAGCACGACGGGCAAGCTGGTGGGCGGCCCGCAGATCCACGGGCGCGGCTCGGGCATCGAGGACTCCACGTTCTCGGCCGTGGCGCCGAAGATCGAGGAAGCCATCGCCAAGTCCGCCTCCGACGGCGTGCTGGAGCCCCACCAGGTGCAGCAGCTCGTCCGCCGGACCGTGGGCAAGTGGGTGTCCGACACCTACCGCCGACGCCCGATGATCCTCCCTGTGGTCGTCGAGGTCTGACGCACAATCAGCCGTACGGACGGCCGCCCCGGACTCGATTTGCATCCGGGCGCGGCCGTCCAGTACGTTTACGGCTCCACCGCAGCGGGAACCCCTGAACGCCTAGTGCGTGAAGGACCGTTCCGCAGCGGATGGGGAAACCGACCCGGAGTGATCTGATAAAGTCGGTGAAGCCGGAAAGCGAAAAGCTGGAAGGCGAAACCCCACTTCAACAGGGGGCCGGAAACGGAATCTGAACCGGAAACGGAACGGAAAACGGATCTGGTAAGGTTGGAAACACGAAATACCGAAGGGAAGCGCCCGG
>NZ_JBIAWF010000049.1:0-24317 GCF_042895325.1 Streptomyces sp. NPDC001407 | reverse complement strand
ACCGCCGGAACTTAACAGAAATACCCTCTGACCTGCGAAAACGTCAAAGTTAGTTCGGTCAATACACCGCAGGTTCAAATCCTGTCCCCGCTACTGCTGGAGAGGGCACGGATCCAGACCGATCCGTGCCCTCTCGCGTTCCCCGTAGTCCTGGCCACCCCAGCGCGGCTTACCGGCGTGTGCTGACGAAGTCGGCTCAGGCGTGGGCTGCTTCGGCGACCGGGAGGGCACAGGGCGCGTGGTCGGCCGCGAGAGCTTGCCGGCGGGAACGGGGTTGACGGCCTGTCGCAGCCACATCGATCGCTGATCGGGTGTGGTAGCACCCGTCGAAATTCGGCCATGCTCTCGGGGTCGGGCGCAGACTTCGGCTCTCGGCCGGCGCCTTCGGGGGTGCGTCGGTACGTTTGTGCGATGTGAAGCCGTTCATCGCGTGCGATCCGGCGGGTTCGTGAGTCTCATCGAGGGACGGGGGCCGCAGTGCCACCGGCGTGACGTCGCCGTGCAGCGGGCCGGGCGGGAGCAGGCCAGGCTGGTCCCGAGCGGAGGAAGCTGGTGGATCGGCATCACGATGCCCCGGGCGGCTGTGCAGACGTGGGCAGGCCGAATCCGGGACGACGGGACGTACGCGGACCCCACCGCCGGAAGCCGCCAGCTGCTCACGTCTGATCACGAAGGGGTCGTCGAGGCGGCTCGCCGCCTGCGGGCGCAGGTCGAGTGACGGCTTCCTGCTTCCGATCAGGAGGTGACCGTGCTGCGCGCCGCGAGGACCCGGGGCACGCCCGACCTGGGCCTCTATACCCTGACGCTGTGAAGCCTGAGTTGACGTGGGCGCGCTGTCGTATGGGGCCTGGCCGCCGGCACGGTGATCGGCGTCCTGACGTTTCTGCCCGCGCACCTCCGCTGATCGAACGGACGGGCAACCGTTGGACGGCATGGGTGGTGTCTGGCTGGCCCTGCGCATGCAGTCGACGACTCGTCGCACGGGCTGTAGTGGGTGCCGTCGGAAACCTGGGGGCCGGTTAGGTGATCAATGTGGTCACGCACCTGATGCCGCCGCTGTCGTCGGTGGCGAACGAGATCGCTTTCGCCGTCACGTACGAGGAACTGGTCGTGGAGCACATCCGCGATCAGCTGGCGTTGACAGTGGCTGCCGAAGAGGGTGCCTGGAATGGCGTAGACCCGGACAAAATCGAGCTACGGCAGATCGCGCAGCGAGTCTTGAGTGATGCCGCAGACGTTGTACGGGACTCGTTTGGGCCAGGCTCGCGGTACAGAGTGCTGATCGAGATCCTGGTCGGGGAACCCAGGGGAACCCGATGATGTTCTACTCGTCGCGCACCGAGATCATTACGGAGTGAGGCGGACGGCGAAAGCTTAAGGTTCACCGTGGAATCGCCTGGCTCACCGGATGCCCTAACTAGGCTGGGAAGGGGCGTTGGTCGTGGTTGTTCCCCCATCGGTTGGTGTGCCGGTGCCAGGCATGGCTGTGCCGGACGCTCTGTCAGGTGACGTGAGGAGCAGGAGCGGTGACGGTGGAGATGAAGGCGGTGCCGCTGGTCGGCGGGCCAGTGGAGTTTCGGGGTGCGTTGGATCTGGAGACCACGGTGGCGGGGGTGATGCCGCGTCGGCTGCCGGCGTGGACCAAGGCGCAGTACCAGGATCCCTCGGTCTACGGGGTGACCCTGATGCCCTCGGGGGTGCGGCTGGTGTTCCGGACCGACGCGCGCGAGGTGGAGTTGGACGTACTCACCTCCACGGGGCAGCTCGACACCGAACCTCAGCCCCGCCCGACCGGGATGATGGAACTTCTGGTGGACGGCGTGCCGTTCGGGCGGCAGCAGGCGCCGCTGGGCAACGTGCTGCGGATGGCGGGCCCCGGGGCCGAGCAGCGACTGATCCCGGGCAGACCGGGGACTGTCCGGTTCGGCGGGCTGCCGGCCGGCATGAAGCAGGTCGAGCTGTGGCTGCCGCAGCAGACCCCCACGGAACTGGTGGGCCTGCGGGCCGACGGCGAGGTGGTGGCGCCGCTGCCGGACGGGCGACGCCGCTGGGTGCACTACGGCAGTTCCATCAGCCACTGCCTGGAGGCCGACGGCCCGACCGGCACCTGGCCGGTGGTGGCGGCAACGCTCGGAGGAGTGGAGGTGACCAACCTCGGCCAGGCGGGCAACGAGATGCTGGATCCGTACGTCGCCCGGACGATCCGCGATCTTCCGACAGACCTGATCAGCCTCAAGGTGGGAATCAACATCGTGGCCGCGGCCGCCTTTCGGCGGCGGTCGTTCGGCCCGGCGGTGCACGGATTTCTCGACACGATACGGGAGGGACACCCGGAGACCCCGCTGCTGCTGATCTCCCCGGTGAGCTGTCCGGCGCTCGAGGAGCGTCCCGGTCCGGTCTCGATGGGTGCGGACGGGAAGATCACGGCCCTGGGTGACCCGGCGGACGTGACCGGTGGCGCTTTGTCACTGACTGTGGTGCGTGCCGAGCTGGCCCGGATTGTGGCGGCCCGGCGGGCGCACGATCCCCATCTGCACTATCTCGACGGACGCGAACTGCTCGGACCCGACGAGGTGGCCGACCTGCCCGATGGCCTGCATCCCACTGCCGCCGCGTACCGCCGGATGGGCAAGCGTTTCGCCGCACACGCCTTTGTGGACGGCGGCCCGTTCGCCTGACCGCCCTGGCTCCCAGGCCGCGCTGGGTGTGGGTTCGGAGCCCAGTAGGCCGTGGCGCTGCGGCTCCGTGACGAGGCGCTGACGGGCCAACGGGTCCGCGGTCATCGGCGGACGGGCACGGACGGACGACGCCAAGGGCGACGTTGTCGCGGGCGCCGCCCGGTCAGGATCCTTCCTCGTCCCAGTCAGAGAGGTTGAGCAGACGCTGGACACCATCGGGACGCAACTGCCCGACCTGCCTGGAAAGGGTCCAGCGGCGGCTGTTGGAATTGCGTGACGAATGCCGAAGAGCGCGCCGAGGACACCTGCCCGCTTGTGTACCAATGCCGTCTGCCGCTGTCGCGACGAGCTGATCGGACGGCTCGCCGCCCAGGCGCCGCGCCTGGACCGTGCCCTGAGCTAGGCCGCCAAGCAGGGAGGAGAGGGGGTCCTGATCGACGGCACCCTCATCCCCGTCAGGCGCTGCACCGGCAAGGCCGACCGGCGGAACTATTCCGGCAAGCACCCCAGCCATGGCCCGCATTTCCTTGCCCTGACCGACGAGAAGGGCCGCCTGATCTGGCTGTCCGCCGCCCAGGCCGGCCGCACCCACGGCAACACCGCCGCCCTCCGCGGCCGGTGCGCATTTCCAGTGGTGGGAACCAGGGATTCGTCGGCGATCTGACGGGCGGTCCAAGTAGGTCATGGCCTACTCATTGATCGCCTGCCCCGGGTCCTTCGACTCGATGTTCATCGGCTGTTGATCCCTCCTTGTAACGCTGACGGCTCCACAAGGAACAGGGAGATCACCATGAACAAGATGCGCATGCTGCTCGTCGGTCTGGTCGCGGCGGTGCCGCTCGCCATGTCCGGAGGTACGCCGGCTTTCGCCAATGGAACGGACAACGGCATCGACGCGTGCGCGAGAGAGGCGAAACTGGCCGGTTTCGCCAAGGACCGGTCCGGCGAAGGCAGGAACGACGACGCGATCTACGCCGTCGCGATAGCCATGGCCGAGTCCGGCTGCACACACGACGCCGTCCACACGAACAGCCCGACGGACCCCGACCCCGGCACCAAGGACCTGGGCGCGTGGCAGATCAACGAGCGCTGGTACCCGGAAGTCCACAACCACGACAGCGGCATTGTGACGGATGAGAACTGGCAGGACATGGGCTGGTCGGCCCGTAATGCCTACGCTATCGACAACGACGGCACGGGTCGCGGATGGGCCTCGTGGGCCGCGTGGGGCCTGGGCACGTACAAGCAGTACCTCGGTGCGGCGCGTGACGCGGTGTACCGCGTCTGGTAGCGGAGATCGGCGACGGGGTGTCTCAGTGCGGCGCACCGTGCGCCGCACTCGGTTCCTGCCCGTCCAGCACGCGTCCCGCCCGGTGAGGACGGTGGGATGCACGTCTGCTTGCTGTGTGGTCGCTCGGAGGCGGGCACAGCGGCCGTTGGTCTCGGGCACTTCTCCGTAGAGCACGACGCGAGGAAAGCCGAGAGCTTTCGCGACGCCGGTGATGGTCAGCCGGGGGTCGGCGAGGAGTGCCCGTGCCAGGGCGAGCTGCTGGCCTGTCAGCTCTCGCGGTGGCACCAGAAGAGCTACAGGGTCCCCCTCCTCGTCCCGCTGGATTTGGGGGGCGATTCCCTGTTGTCGCTTCGATGACCGCGTCTGCCGCCAAGCCCATGTCGACTGAGTGCTCGCCCTCCTGCGAGATCGCTGTGGTCATACGGCACGGGAGCGGGCCATCTCGGCCGACATGGGCGGCCGACTGGGACGTTCCGGCCAGGCAATGGCCGCGCTGCTGTCCGCGCGTCCATCTCGGCGCCCCTTCCCGAGGGGGACTTCCAGGGGATGCCGCGCCCTTGATTCGACAATATGGAAAGGACTGCCGCTGTGCCCGCCGGGACCGTGCGGCGGCCGCCGGCCCGTACCCCTCCGGCATCTCGGCCGCTCCCGCATTCGACATCGGCGAGGTGCACAGCGCACGATGGACAAGGGAAGGCCGTCAAGGTGGCTGAATCATGAACTACGCCATGAGACATCCCAAAGGCAAAGTCCTCCCGCAGAGCGGCCCGCGCTTGGTCCGCCCATGGCGTTATGCATCCCGCGCGGCCGATGCCGTCGGGCGGTTCTTGCGGATGCTACGAGTCCGATCAGCGGCCCGTCCCCAGGTGGTCCTGACCCGGCGGTGGTGGACGAAGCCGTCGACGACGGCGTTCGTGCAACGTCTCTCGTGGCTGGCTCTCCCGATCACCGCTCTCTGGGTCGGGTCGGCGGTCTACGAGATCGTCACCAAGGAACAGTCCCCTGTCGAGAAGTGGTGCCAGCAGTCACACAGCTCCGGTTGCGCCGTGACCTATGGGTTCCTGGCGCCGTTCCTGACCCTGGGGCTGGCGACGTTCATCTTTCTGAGTGTGCAGTACCTCTCGGTCCGCAGGCCGTTGAGCAGGACGGCCAGGAAGGACCCACGCAGTCTCGTGCCGACGGCCGGGCCGACGGTCAAGGACGTGGTCGGACGGAAGGAGATGTGCCTGGTCCTGTCCCGGGCGCTCCGCGACCGGCGCAACCGGCGGCCCTATCTGCTGGTCGGCGGTGTGGGGGCCGGGAAGACCTCGGTGCTCGTGGAGCTCACGCAGATGCTGGCCAGGAAAGGCGCCATCCCTGTTCCGGTCCGGCTGCGGGACGCGGACATGGATGGCTCGCTGCTGGACTTCCGTGAATTGGGCATGAAGCGTTTCTGCGAGGAGGTGGACAGCGGTGTGCTGTCCGGCCGACAGGCCGAAAGAGTGTGGCGGCAACTGTGCATGGACGACAAGGCCGTCATCCTCGCGGACGGTCTCGAGGAGACGTTCACCGAGGGCGAGAAGCAGAAGGAACGGGACATCCTCATCCGCAAGGCGATCCAGCGGGCGGAGCGGCAGAAGCTCCCCTTGGTGATCGCCTCCCGTCCGCATCCGCCGTTGCAGCAGACCCAGGCCGCCGTCATCGACCTGGAACCCCTCAGCGAGGAAGCAGCGCTGGAGTACCTGGAAAAGGACCGCACGGATCCCGATCCCCATCGTATGTCCTGGATCGTCGAGACGGCGGCCGTGTCCGAGGCCCCGCTGTATCTGCAGATCGCGCACGAGCTACAGGACCATCACCTCCTGGAGCACCTGACCGGCATCAGGCGCGACAGGAAACTGGACACCCGGAGCGCCGACCGGGCGGAGCTGCATCTGCGCCTGCTCGACACCTGGCGAAATGCCTTGATCTCAGGGCGCATTCACGGAGAGATCGCACTGCCCTCCGAGAAGCGTGAGGCGACCATCGAGGTCATTTCCGCCCTGGCCGGAATAGGGCTGCTCCAGGACCGGCTCGAAGTCGCATTCGACGCATTGATCGGGGCCGGCCCGGACAATGCCGGCCCGGCCGCGGCGCGGGCATGGGGCCATGGTCCCATCGTGGCACCGGAATTCCCCGATATCTGGGGGCGGCTCACGGAGCGATTGCCGGCCTGCCCAGGCCGGACGGACGCGCACCGTTGCCGCACGCTCCTGTCCTTGTGCGCCACCCAGGGCGAACAGCTCGGCCTGGTGGAAGTCCGGGGCGAACGGGTCCGCTTCCCGCACAGCACCCTCCAGGCCTATCTCGGATCCGGCTACGTCGATGTCTCGGACCTCGAGCCCCTGGCCACCTCCCTCCAGGAGCCCGGCCCCGGCCGTGAACTCCTCGTCGCGCTGGCCCTCAATTCCCGGCGGGAGGACTCCCGGAAGGAAGCGGAGAACCAGCATGAGGCCGTAGTCCAGCGGCTTCTCGAAGCGGCGGAGAGGCGCACCGATGCCAAGGCACTCGACCTGTACGCCACCGCCCTCGACATCGACAGCGCCACAGGAGCGTCCGCACACCATCGCATTGTCACGTCCCTGTGCGACCGATGGCAGTACATCACCGGTGGCGACCGGAGAACTCTTGAGGGAACCAAAGAGGACGTCGTGCACCGGGTCGGAGACATCCTGCGCGCGATCGGCGCGCGATCCGAGAATCAGCCCGGCTGCCCGGCCCCGGCCTACACACCGTTCTTCAGAATCGCCGAATACGAGCCCTCGTACCCCATCAGGCTCGCCATCGCGCAGGAAATGGGTGCCGGAGGCGACAAGGCATTCGACGCCCTGCGCAGCATGTTCCCGCTCCCCAAGAACGGCCCGCCCGAGGAGAACGACCCCTGGGCACAGTACGAGACGGCACTCCGCGAACAGCTGTATGCCGAGCACCGGGCTCGTGAGGAGAGCCACCACCACACGACCCCCGGCGACCAGGCACACGAGCAGTATGTGAAGCAGAAACAGGAGAACATCACACAACGGTCCCGGATCTGGCGGCGGTTCGTCATGCGCGCCTGGCTCGTCCCCATGATGGTGGGCTCGGTCGGGGACAAGCACCGGAACCAGGCGAAGGAGCGGCTCCGCCTCTGGCTCGATCACCTGGAGCCGGAGCACTCCGCCTCGCAGCGGGCGGATATGCCGCTCTCCCTGGAGATCGCCCTCGCCCAGGGCTTCAAGAGCGCCGCCAACCGCAGGGAGCGGCATCCGCACACGAACGAGGACTCCCGGGAGTACCTGGTCGAAGAGGCGGAGGCCATGCTGGCCCACGCCCGCTTCTGGTATTCCCAGCTGACGCTCATTCACGCCCTGTGCCTGTGGGAGCTGAGGGACGGAACGAGCCGCCCGTCGGCGAAGACCGACCCCACGCAGGTGGTGAAGCGCTGGCTGGCGCTCGCGGGCAGCAAGCAAGATCCGCTCGCCCGGCACCCGGACGACCGGACGCGAAAGGGAGAGCGGCTGCACCCCTTCGTCACCGCGGCGGCCGGTCTCGCGGTGCTCGCCCTGGAGAGCGGGCACCCCGAACGGTTCATCTGGATCGACGAGATGGGGGTGATGAACAACATCGGTTCCTCGCCCGCAGATCCCGGCGCCTACCGTAGGCATGCCCTCTGGATTCCTCCCTCGGTGGGGTGGAGCACCCTGCACCCCCATGCCCAGCAGCTGCTCGCCGATGTGCTCCTGCTGCTCAACCTCGCGCAGCGGGACTGCCGGCCGGACGAGCTGGAGGCCCGTCTGACCCGCGCGAACCGGACCGTCCTGCCGCCGTGCCTCACGAAGGAGCGGGAGCCGCTCCGCCCCCGCCGGACCGTGGGCATGGCCGAGAACGCGCCACCGGGAAGCACCTGCGCGCGGGACTGCCCCTTCGAGCTGTGCCCCTACCCCGCCATGGGGGAGCAGCCGCGGGCTGAGGTGCGGGAGGCGTTCTGCCGACAGCAGCAGGCACTGTTGCACCCCTATCGCCGTGTGGGCATCCTGGGACCCCTGTCCTGGCTGCGGCGCAAGCGTGCACCCTGGCACCGCATGACGTGCAGCGAACTCCACCGCTTCTGGGAGGACATGGCGACCCGGTCGCGGACACCGTCGTGCTGATCACCCGGAGCCCGGCGGGACCTGGTCGGCTCGGCCTTGCCCGGTGATCGTTCAGGTGTGCCGCAGTGCGGCGGTGGTGGTTTCTCCAGGAAGTCGCGCAGCAGCTCAGGCCCGTTTCCGGAGTGGCTGAAGTGAACTTCTGGCGGGCCTGGCCTGGTGGGGTGGCCGATGATGGAGGTGTGGCGCAGCCCCAGCGGCGCGATGACGCGGTGTTCGACCAGGTCGCGCCAGGTGGTGCCGGTGCCCTCGGCTTTCTCCGCGATCACCCCGGCCAGCACGTAGTTGGTGTTGGAGTAGTTCGACGGCGGTCGGTCGGTGTCATGGCGCGGCACGTACAGCGGCGGGTGGGCGAAGGCGTAGGGCAGCCACTGCCGGGGCGGGGTGGCGTCGAAGCGGATCGCCGGATCGCCGGATCGTCCAGATGGGAAGTACTTCTCGTGCCACCCCGGCTCCCGGGCATAGTCGAACAGGCCGCTGGTGTGGCGGAGTAGATCAAGCACGGTGACCTTCGATCCCGCGTTGCCGTGGCCGGACACCACGCCGGGCAGCCAGTGCTCGACCGTGTCGTCAAGCGACAGCCTTCCTTCGGTGACGAGCTGGAGGACGACCACGGCGGTGAAGGCCCTGCTGGTGCTGGCGATGCGGTATTCGAGGTCCAATGGCAGCGCCGCGTCCGTGCCGGGCATGCGCCCGGAGCGGGCGCGCAGCGCGCCGTCCGGAGTGTCGAGGCGGGGGACGAGGTTGAGCGTGCCGTGGCCGGCGGCGCGCACGGCGTCCACGTCGCGCCGTAGATCTGCGGGGTGGTAGCCGTGCCCCGCGGGGGCGGCGGAGGCCCGTGCGGCGGGCGTCGCCGCGGTGGCGCCGGAGGTGCAGGTGGCGGCGACCAACGCGGTGACGGCGACGAGGCGGCCCGGCGGGCCGCGGTCTTGGAGACGGTCATAGACGCTCCCTGGCTCAGATCGGCCGAGGTCGGTGACGCCCAGTCAAACCAGCCGCGCGCACGGGGGACATGGGGCTGGCGCTGGCGCGATGGTGACCAGGACGATGCCGGTCGCTGTGGTCTGCGGGATCTTCCCGCTGCTGATCCTGACCGTCCGCCGGAGCTGAGCTGATCCCGAGACCGCCGGGGCGGTCCGAGGAGGTCCTGGGCGTCAACTTCGAAGTCCCGGCACAAGAAGCCGGAGAACGCCCGCCGCTACTTCAAGCCGCCCCCAGAGGCGATCGCCGCACTCACGAGCCTGCTCGCTCCCGGCGATAGCAGCCGATGAGCCTCATTCCTTGATCGATCTCAGCGCTGACTGCGCCGGCCCCATTCTCCTCGCGGGACCGGTCCCTTGACATCGCGGCGCTTTTTTGACCTTCCTGACCCTCGGTCATAGTCGGCGCCATGGACTATGACGTAGACGTAGTGGTGGCCGGAGGCGGCCCGGTCGGACTGATGCTGGCCTGCGAGCTCCGGCTCGGAGGCGCGCGGGTGGCCGTCCTGGAGCGCCTCACCGAAGTGGACCCGACGATCAAGGGCGGGGCGATCACCACGCCCAGCGCCGAGGCGCTCTACCGCCGGGGCATGCTGCCCGCGCTGGCCGAGGTGCAGCGGCAGTCGATGGACCGCTTCCAGGCATACATCCGCGAGCGGAACGGCGGGGACGGAGGCGGGGCCGCGGGCCAAGGGCTCGGGTTCGTCGGGCACTTCGCCGGCATTATGCTGCGCGCCGACCTGGTCGACCGTACGGAGCCGGGCCTCGGCGACGCCGGACCCGCCTCCGAGATCGCTTTCGTGGCGCAGCAGGACATCGAGCGGCTGCTCGGCGGGCGGGCGGACGAGCTCGGCGTCGACGTGCGCCGGGGAGTGGAGCTGACCGGCTTCGACGCGGACGACGGGGCCGTCACCGTGCGGACCAGCCACGGGGTCATACGCGCCGGCTGGCTCGTGGGCTGTGACGGCGGCCGCAGCGCGGTCCGCAAGCTCGCAGGGTTCGAATTTCCCGGTACGGACCCGGAGATCACCTGTCACCAGGCGGTCGTGGAGATGACCGGCGCCGAGGACCTGAAGGTCGGCTGGACCGCCACGGATACCGGCGTATACGCCCACGGGCCGATGCCGGGCCGCGTCGTCACCGTGGAGTTCGACGGCCCGCCGGCCGACCGGGACGCGCCGGTCACCACCGAGGACCTCCAGGCGCGGCTGCGCCGCGTATCCGGCGTGGACGTCACGATCACCAGGGTGCGGACCGCGACCCGCTTCACCGACCACGCCCGCCAGGTCACCGAGTACCGCAAGGGCCGGGTGCTGCTGGCGGGCGACGCGGCGCACGTGCACTCCGCGTTCGGGAGCCAGGGGCTGAGCCTGGGTATCGGGGACGCGATGAACCTCGGCTGGAAGCTCGCCGCGGTGATCGGCGGCCGGGCACCCGAAGGGCTGCTGGACACGTACACCAGTCCCGGGCCCTGCGCGAGATCGTCAGCGACCTGGCGGGGACGGTCGCGGGCACCACGTACCTCACCGCGCGGCTCAACGGTGGCGGGGTGCGGTACGCGCTGTCGGGCGAGCACCCGCTGACCGGCCGCAGCACCCCGGACCTCGAACTCACCGACGGCAGCCGCCTCGCGGACCACCTCCACGGCGGCCGGGTCCTCCTGCTCGACCTCGCCGACGACCCGGAGCTCCGGGCCCTCGCCGCGGGGTATGCCGACCGCGTCGACACCCTCACGGTCGGCTGCCCGTCCCGCCCGGAACTGGCGGCGGTCCTCGTCCGTCCGGACGGCTTCACGGCCTGGGCGGCCGACGCGCGGGCGCAGGCGCCGACGTCGACGGCCGGGCTTGCGGAGGCGCTGGAGGAGTGGTTCGGAGTGCCAGAGGGTGCGGCGGTGACGCCGGGCTGATCCGCCGCTCTGCTGACTGACTCGAACCATGAGCCGATCCCACCCACGGCCGCCACATCCGCCGCCACGCACAGCCGCGGCTCCCTACGAGCCGGTGACCAGTGCGAACGTCCCCGCCGGAACAGCCCCCCGGCGGTGACGGTCACCCGCACCGGGGTCACACTTCCTCGCCCGAGTCCGGGTCGCGCAGCGGGCGCAGGCCGCCGGGCAGTTCGGGTGTCGGCGGGGAAGGCGGGCTGGCTGTCGGCGGGAACCTGCATGTCGGGGCCGACCATGGGTCCATCGCGGTCGGCATGGTTCAGGGGGACGTGACGCTGGGAAACCCTTCGCGGCCGGGTCCGCAGCCGCACTGAGCGAACCCGGAGGCAGCACGGCCACGTCACTGCACCGCCTCACCAGTGTCTTCGCCGACCGGGGCGGGCACCGCCTTCGGCTACGTCGGGCAGGTCCACCACCACGCCGTGCCCCGTACACCGGCCACTTGGCCGCACCTCTTCCGGCTGCTCGACGAATACCGCGACCGGTAGAGCGGTCACCGAGCTGTGTGCGAATCCTCCGAACCGGCGGTGGCCAGCCTGTCGCAGTCGTGGCCGTACTCGTCCGAGCAGAACTGCTCGCGGCGGCGTCCATCGGCGATCGCCAGCACCGGGATCAGCAGCTTGAACGCCTTCAGGCGTTCGTCTTCATATTTGACGGGGCGCCAGGCCAGCGTCGGGCTCGGGTCCCGGCGTCGTGAGGGCGTTTCTGATCACGCGGACGGGGAGAGCTGTTCACGCACCCATTTGGGATCGGGGTTGGTGTGTGGCCGACCTGCCACGACGACGGTCGGCACGGTCTCGTTGCCGTCGTTGGCTGCCCTCACCGCTGCGGCTGCTGCCGGGTCACGCCAGATATTCACCCAATGCAACTGGCGTGCCCTGCGGCCCAGCCGGATGCGCAGTCGCATGCAGTACTTGCAGCCCGGTCGCCAGAAGACGACCGGCCGACCGTCGGCCACGCTGCGGCGTTGCGCCTCGTGCACATCGACCGACCTCGGGAAGATCAGGGGCGAGTGCACGCCCGCGAGCGCCAGGAATGCCAGCAGGAGCGCTGCGGCTACGCCGGGGCTCTCCCTGAAGATGAGCCCAGTCGCGACGGCTGAGCCGCAGACCACAAGCAGCATCGGCAGAATCCAAGCTCGCATCATGGTGAAGCAGACTATCCACAAGTCGAAACGCTCCTCGACCAGTCCGTTCACCTGGGTGTTCGCCGGACGCTGAGGCGGCCTTCCGGGAGGACTTATTCGACGGCGTGACCTCGCGCGGGGACGAGCTGTTCGAGCTGGTGGGCATGCCGCAGGCCGCTGACGGGCGCGTAGTGCTTGCGGTGGACTACAGCCACTGGCTGCGCCCGGACGCCTCGATCAACGCGGAGCGTCTGTTCTGCCACGTCTACGGACGCAAGGCCTGACCGCGAACCAATTCGTGCTTGGCTGGACCTGTTCGTTCTCCGCCGTGCTGGAATCAGGCGTAGGCATGGCGCAGTGTCCAGCACGCGAAAACGATGGCGGCTGCCGCTGTCACGACGGCCACGGTGCCGAGGGTGATCCCGGCCCGCGCCCGGTGGCGGCCGGCTGCCTGGTCGCCGCGCATGCGCCGCAGGGCGATGCTTCCTGAGAGGACCGCCCAGAGCCCCAGGGGCAGGGTGACGCAGATGGGGAGGTAGCGGAACTGGTTCGGGACCGCGTCCGGCAGCAGAGGACAGCCGATTGCCGTGACAGCGAGCGTGCCCAGCACGAGGGACCACGTGCCCGTCAGTTGCGGGAGGGTGTCGTCTTCGGACGGATCGATGTGCTGCGTGGAACTCATGGTTCGAACGCTAGTGGCGTCCCCGTTGAGGCCGGTCTGGATGATGGCACCGATCCTCGCCTCGTGGCGGGAACCGTACGGCTGCCAGGTGATGACGCGGGGAGCTATGACGCGGCGTTGAGGGTTTCGCCGATCGCCTCCAGCCATACCGGGCTGCGGCCTGTGCCGAAGGCGACCGCGAGCGCGTAGCCGATGGACACGTCGAGTGGATGAACGTCGGCCTCCGGCACCCACTGGGCCTTCGCACGCCCGTTGAGCCGGGTTCGGAACCGTCCGATGCACTGGCCGTTCCTCGTCAGTCGGCTGCGCAGGCACGACTCCGGCAGCAGCTGGTACGCCGCATCCCTGCACTGGACATCCACGGCGTGAGAACGTCGGGTGAGTCCGGCCAGGCTCGGCAGGAGGGTTGCGATGTCCTCGTCCTGGTCCGAGCCGTCGACAGGAGGACGAGCTCTTGGACGTCCGGTGGTGGGCGCCGGAGCAAGTACGGGACCACCGTCTGGAGATCCTCACCGGCTCACTCTCCGGTGTCTACGATCCCCGCGGCGCGGGCAAAATCCTCTTCGTGATGTCCGCCGCCATGGCAGAGGGCGAGCGCGAGTTCATTCAGGAGCGGACTCCCATCGGACTCGACACCGCCGCGGCCAACGGCAAGCATGGCGGCCGGTCACCCGTGCTCGACGACGACCAGCTGGCCATCGTGCTCTGCCGAGGCGACGCGGGCGAGCTCATCACCGCCATCGCGAAGCTACTCGGCGTCGGCCGCTCCACCATCTACCGCACCCTCGCCGCCCACGAGGAGAACGGGAACGTGGCTGTGCAGGCGAAAGCGGAGAGCGGTTGTCAGTGAGTTCTGGCATCGGTTCTTGATCGAGCGGGCTGGGCTCACTTGCTGATGATGCTCCACATACCGTCGCAGCCCTCGGCGGTGTTGTTGAGGGCGGTCCACTCGGCGTCGTTGATGTTGAGAGCCGCGCGGAGGTAGGCGGAGATCGCGTCGGCGACGAGGGCGACGCGGGCGGGGTTCTCATCGGTGGTCTCGGCGGCCATCTCGCCGGCGATGCCGCCCATGGTGTGCTCGGCCTCGGCGATGGTGAGCAGGCTCTTGGGGGCCGGGCTGAGGTGATAGGCGTCGGTGAACCACTCCGGCCCCCGGGTGGAGAGCTGCGACTGGTCCTTGCCGCCCGCGACGACCAGGGCCGGGGTGGCCATGCTGGAGAAGTCCGGCTTCATGAACGGAAGGTTCTCGGCGGCGAACGGAGTGAGGGTGTCGCCGGTTCCGGCCGCAGCGATCAGCGCGCCGGCCGAGACCGCGGAGTGGGAGAAGTCCTCTCCCGGAACGCCGTCGGCGTCGAGCACGCGCGCGCCGAGGAGAGCGCCTGCGGTCTGGGCGCCCCAGGAGTGGCCGACCACGGCGGTGCGCTCACGGTCGGCACAAGCCTCCAGGCCGGCCTGGGCCAGGATGTTGCTGAGGTTGTCGAGGACCGCATGGAGGTCGGTGATCCGCACGCGCCAGATGGTGGCGAAGCGCGGGTCGTCCCAAGCGATGGCGTTGTGGCGGGAATCCAGGTGGGTGGGCTGCACGACGACGAATCCGGCGGCGGCCCACCGGTCGACGAGGGGCTCGTATCCGTCCAGGGACCACGCGTTTCCGTGGGAGAAGACGATCACGGGCAGCTTCTGGCCCGTCCGGGGGGCGGTGACCTTCACCTGTAAGTCGATGCCGCGCTCAGGCGCGGGAACGGTGATGGGCTTGACCGAGACGATCTGCTGGCCGGTGGGCCGGGAAGAGAGCATGGGGACCTGTGCTTTCTACGTGGTACCGCTCTGCCATACTTTGGCGGAGCGTCGTTCCGCCAACTTAGCGGAACATTGTTCCGCGAGTAAAGGGAGGCACTGGTGCCGGAGCCGGTCGGGGTACGCCAAGCACAGGCGCAGCGCACCCGCAGCGGCGTACTGGCGGCCGCTGCGGAGGTCTTCGTGGACCAGGGCGTCCAGGCGCCCGTCCGCGACATCGCCGAACGCGCCGGCGTCGGTGTCGGCACGGTCTACCGCAACTTCCCTACCCGCGCGGACCTCGTCACCGCCGTCTACCGGCACCAGATCGACTCCTGCGCCGCTCTCGCGCCCCGGCTCCTCGAGGAATCCGCCTCGCCGTTCACCGCGCTGACCCTGTGGACGGACGCGTTCGTGGACTTCCTCGTGACCAAGCACGGCCTCGGCGCGGCGCTGGGGTCTGGTGATCCGGGGCTGGAGAACCTCCATGCCCTCATGCTCGACACTCTGGTCCCGGCCTGCGCAACGTTGCTGGACGCCTGCGCCGCCGACGGCGAACTTCGCTCCGATCTCAGCGCCTACACACTCATGCGCGCTGTCGGAAACCTCTGCATCACCGGCCCCGACTACGAGCAGGCCGACGCCAAACGCATGGTCGCCGTCCTCCTCGCCGGATGCCGCAACAAGGCATGACCAGGTTGGAGCGAGAGCCCGGTCTTGAACCCCGGCACTGTGCCGGCCTCCTGAATCAGCGGCTTATCGCCTTATGGATCCAGCCCGCGTAGGCGGGCGCGCTGGTGTAGAGCCCCGGGCCCTCGCCGCAGCGCATGCCTGGGGCACCGGGGCCCGAGGTGACGCCGATGAGTTCCCAGCGGCCCTTCCGGTCCTTCTGGAGCTGGGGGCCGCCCGAGTCGCCGTTGCATGCCATGGCCTTGGGCACCTTGCTGATCGTGCACAGGCGGGTGCTGTCCGCCCAGCCTGGCGCGCACTCGGAGCCCGCCCCTCTGCGCGTGTCGAGTTCCTGGAGCCGGTCGGGGAAGACCCATTCGGTACGGTCGGGTGCGTCGTTGATGGTGCCGAAGCCCAGGAGCCGGGTGGGGGTGCCGGGCCGCCCCGGCTTGTGGGCGATGCGGATGGGCTTCTCGGCGACGGGGCGGTCCAGCCGGATCAGAGCGACGTCGTCGCGGTTGAAGCTGGTGCCCTCGTCGTTCTTGTAGCCCGGGTGGGACACCGTCCTCGCGGCGGACCGGACCGTGCCCCCGGAGTTCTTCCACTCACTGCCGATCCGGACGGTGCCGTCCAGGGTGACAAGTGCCGGGTACACGCAGTGGGCAGCTGTGAGCACCCACTGCGAGTCGATCAGCGATCCTCCGCAGACGCCCTTGAACGTAGGGTCGTCCGCACCCGCCACCGGGATCGACACCATGGAAGGGTAACGCTGCGTGGAATCCTTCCCGTTGACGATGGCTTCGGCGCTACCGGTCATCATGGCGGCGCACGCCACTCCGGCCAGGGCCACCGCGGCGGTGCGCGCCACCGCGCGGCGCGAGGACTTCAAGCTGAACACTGGTTCTCCGATCGGACGAGCATGTGCGACGTGCTCAGCCTCCGCGGTCAAGAGGAACTGATCCATCCGGTCAGCGGGCCTGTCCGAGGTCCGGCCAGCGGGCCGTGCGGGGTAGGGAGAACCCCCGGGCGGCATGTTTCGCATCCATTCGGTGCGCTGAACGACTGTGCCGGTGCCTCCGTGCATAGCCGGTGAACCCAGGTAAGCGAAACCGGCAATGAGTCAGACCATAGAACCTCAATCGCTGTTGCCAGCACGACCGCGGAGGAACCGCCGATTGTCGGCAAACAACCGAGGCCGCCACTGCCAACTGCGCGTGGATTCGAGCGTTCCCGCAGGAGACCGTGCTGACGAACTCACGGGCTCTACAGCTGCTGTAGGATCCGCGACTCCCTTAGCAATGACGGCGTTTCGTCAGCAGTGGCGTAGCAAATCCGGGACTCCCTTGGCAACGAGCACGGTCTGTAGTGATAGCTGTGGTTAGTCTGGCTGCATGGAAGCAATCCTGGTCAGCGCGTGTCTGCGCGGGGTGCCATGCCGGTTCGACGGGCAGCACAAGGCGTCTTCGGAGATCGAGCAGGTAGTGACGGGTCGTGAAGTCGTCTCCTTCTGCCCAGAAGTGGCGGGCGGGCTCGCCACACCGCGGCGGCCCGCGGAGCTGGTGGGCGGCGACGGGCACGACGTGCTCGACGGGACGGCACGGGTCGTTGAGGACACCGGACGTGACGTGACAGCGGAGTTCCTGGACGGAGCACGGCGCGCACTCGCGGCGGCGCGGCGCGGAGGCTGCACGGAGGCGATGCTGATGCCGCGCAGTCCGTCGTGCGGACGGGGTGTGGTCTACGACGGGTCCTTCGCCGGGAAGCTGGTGCCAGGAGACGGGGTGACGGCGGCGCTGCTTGAGCGGAACGGGATCGCCGTGCGGCCCGCACCCGGAGTGTGAAGCGAGCGGCCGACTACTTCAACCGGTCACTGACCGTGAGTAGCGTCGGGGACGACGCTGCCTCTGGGTATTCATCCTCCGCCGCCGCGCTCGATGCTCGGCGAACGCGGATTCCGGCATCCCCACAGGACCTAGTGCTCACGAAGTCATGGCCCTGCAGGCCCGCGCGCCGACGTGTACCTGCGCAGCGACTGGTGGCCATGGAAGGCAATCACGCTTACGCGGGAGCGGGATGCATACGGTGGTAGGTGGTCAGAAGAGTGTTGAGGTAAGTCTCGTAGGCGCTGGCGAGGCCGGCATCTGTGAGGATGAGGGCATTTTCGGCGTTGGTTTCGGCGTGTTCGGAGAAGTTGTAGGAGCCGGTCACGACTGTTTGGCCGTCGATGACCAGGACCTTGTTGTGCATGAAGTCTTGTTCTTCGCCAGGTGTGTAGGGGTGGCTGGGCGCGGGGGCGAAGCGGGGTCATCCATGAACCAGAACAAAGCGGGGTCCTGGTGGCTGCCGCGGCGGGCATCAGCCATGCCGCCCGGGTCATAGACGCCCGCCAGGTCAGCACCTGCTTTGTTGAGGTCGGCCAGGGCTTGCAGGATGCCCGGATCAGAGATCAGGAATGCGGCCGTTCGCAGACGACTGGCGCCGGTCATGGCAGCGATCACGCGGTCTTCGATGCCTTCACCGGCCTGTGGCTCGAACTGGGTCTCGATCTGCACGCCGTCGACGGAGATCGAGGTCGCGGGGGTGGCAGTGAGCGCGTCGGGTGCGGCGGCTAGGAGAGCTGCGAATTCGGTGCTGTAGACGGCAGCCAGGTCGGAGCTGCTGACAGTCAGGCAGTTGTTGTCCTGCAAGGTCAGGCCGCCAGTGGTGAAGTTCGCCGACCCTGTCCAGACCGTGGCGTTGTCACGGATGAGGAACTTGTTGTGCAGCAACTTCCCGGCATGTTCGGGGTAGGGAGTGGCGTAGCCTGCGAGGCCCGCCTGGCTGATCGCATCGCCAGTGGTTCCAGGCTTGGGGTCGGCGATCGGACCACCATGCTGGGCCGGGCCGGCGTCATACAGCAACCGCAAGGAGATGCCGCGGTCGGCGACGCTCTTCAATGCCCCCAACACCACAGGCTCACGCAGGTCGTAGATCGCCACGTCGAGGGTGTGCTGGGTACCGGCGATGAAATCAGCCAGGTGCTTGCCAAGGTCGGCGTTCAGCTCACATCGCTTGGATTCGAAAAACACCGACAACCCGTCGCGAGTGTATGTGGTCGTAGGCTGCTGATCATTCATTGCTGCTCCGTGAGCACACGAGACTACTGAGTAAGTGGCACATGCAGGTGTCTCGAACCTCTATCAGCTTTCCAGTGTGCAGTGCCGCATATCGCCTCGCATCTCGAAGCCCGGCCCTCTCTCCACAGTTCGAGGAGATTGACAGGGGCGGGCCGTCTGCCACCGCGCGGTTCCTTGAGGTGGTCAGCCTGCCCCTCTTCTTCTCGCAGGCCAGACGGATCGCGTTGTGAGGAGCACGGCCCCGACCCTACGGGGTTTTGGTATGGCTGCGCGGCTCGGTGGATTTGGTTTGCGCTGGTCAGAGGCTGGCAGGATCGCGCCTGTGATCTCCAGAGTCCGCTCGGTGCGGCGATCGTGAAAGCGTCCACCCCGCACGCCTCGCAGCGTGGCCGGGATCAGCCCGGGCGCTGATCTGTGCGGTGGTGGGTCAGCTCAAGGCCGAGAGTGAGCAGCAGCTGTCGGCCCAATTCGTCGAATTGCTCCTGGAGAGTGGGCTCGCGGAAGAGAGAGCGGCCAACTCGCCCGGAGAATCGGCGAGTGCATGATGCTGGGCGAGATAGTCGGTCATCGAGGACCGGTGTACGGCTCGCGCCCTCTCGAGTAGTGGACCGTTCACCTTCCCTGCAAGGGTGTGCCGCAGCGCGATGCGGCCGGGAACCGTTCACCACAGGCCGGGCAGTACCGGGCGGCACCCGGCCATCACCATCGGCCACCACCCCCACCCCACCCCACCAGGCCAGGCCCGCCAGAAGCTCACTTCAGCGACTCCGGAAACGGGCACTGCAGTGTTTCTCGCGTGGTCCAGGTGCGTAATTGGCCAGGGCGAGGTGGTGCAGCCGGTGGTGCCAGCGTGCGGTGAGGTGTTGTTGGCGGTCGCGCCGGCGGGCGGCGACCGTGTAGCGCCAGCCGTAAGCGACGGCGATCTCGGAGGCCGCGACGAACGACTCCCGGTCCGGCTCCTTGACGAGAGCCTCTAGCCGTACGTAGACCAGCCAGACGACGCTGTGAAAGCACCGAATAAGCGCCGTCTCCGCCGATTCGCCACGAGACCGCCCAGCGTCTCGTCCAGCCGTCACATAAATCGAGTACCGGCCTGCCGACGTCGACGTCCGTCGACACAAAAGGGTCATCCCATCTGCACTGAGACTGCCCAGGGAAGCCACGGGAGACGGGATCGAGGTCGGCGGGCTGAATCCGGCCGCTTCAGGTGCACAGTTGCTGCGCAACAGCGATGGCAACGCCGCGAGCGGCGCTGACAACACAGCCGAATGGAACCGCGTGAAGACATCTTCCGGTCCGACTCAGCTGCACCTCGACGATTCCGGGATCGACTCTCTGGTGGCCCACGAATTGACTGCCCCAGAAACACTGCTGATCCCGTTCTTCTCCGGGCTCGCGAGCTGGCCGGAGGACGCTCAGATGGGATTTCTCAGTCGTTACGCCAGGTGGCGCAATCGACCTTTGTCATCCACTGTGGTGTGGGAGATTGGCACTCCGTCGGAGCCCGCGCCGGTCTCGCGCATCGGCTTTGCGAATCCCTGGGAGCCTGCCGCCGGACGGAGCCATGATGATTCGTCGTGCGTCGCTGACAGTGACCGGACCAGCCCCGGCCTCCGTGGGGCCATTACGGCCGCGTGGCGGTGGCCGGGCTGGGCACCGCTGCTGTGCTGCTTGCATGTACGGGACTTAGCGTCGAAGTATCGAGCCGTCGAACCAGACGACTCGGAGGCCCCAGCCGAGTGGTCGAGGTGGTCCGGCGGGTAAGGATCGGAGTCCGCTATGGCGCCGCATTTCGATGTCAACGTCATCATCGTCGGCAAGGACAAGTTCACTCCCGAGAAGCTGGCCCAGGTCGACGGAGCGGTGGGGGTCATGAAGACCATCTTCGCCACCTTCGGACCCGAGGTCGGCACTGTCAGGAAGTACAGCATCAGTTCCAGTGCCGCCGGGAGGCTCGTGGTCATCCGGAGCCATGCGGACGCGAAAGAGCTCGCGAACCTGTGGTCAGTGAAGAACGATGCTGTCGACATCTTCGTGGTCGGCCTGATCACCGATAGATTCGTCGGAACCTGTGCCGTCCCCGGCAGCTGCAGCAAGAGCCGTGTGAAATTCGGGAACTATCCTCGGACCCCGGTGGTCACGATCCAGGAGCCGCTGGCCGAGAGCGGCAACACCTTCGCCCATGAGGTCGGCCACTTCCTCGGTCTGCAGCACTGCGAGGACGACCAGTCGTTCTGTGCCGGCAGCCCCAACAACTTCCTCATGAGGAACTCGGCCGCCAACACGGGCATCACCTCCGCACAGGCCGACAAGATGAAGTCGCACTGCGCGGTCAAGCCCTGAGACCTGTCGAGAGCCGGTGACCCCATCATGACCGCGAACATCGATCAGCTGATCGCTTCCAAGGACGGCCTGGACCCGGCGCTCCTGGCTGCCCTTGACGACAATGACCGCGCCGACCTCCTCAACCGCGCGCTCGCCGCGGACGACCCGAATCGCATGCGTGCCATGAGTTTCCTCTCCCTCATCGACCCGAGTCCCGACGGCGTGCTCGCCCAGGCGGTCGGCCGGGCGGTGACGGACGGTGACCCGTTCGTGGTCGCCGGCGCGCTCTCGCTCGCCGCGTGCCTCGGCAACAGCGCGGTGCCCCTCGTCCAGGGTGCGGCGTCCAACGGCGAGCCGCTGATCGCGCTCTCAGCCTGGGCCACGCTCGAGCAGATCGCCAAGTCCGACGTCCTGGACGCCCTGCACCAGCTCGCACCGTCGCCCGGCGACGTCGTGGGCGACCAGGCGGCCTTCGCGCTGTCGGTGATCGCCTACCGGGGCGGGCAGACCGGTTTCGAGCTCACTCCGCCGGCCGACAGCGCCATCCGTGCCATTGAGGCGGGCCAGCAGGCGGTGTCCGCGATCACGTCATCGGCACCGACGGACGACGACTTCGCCCTGCTCGCCAAGCTGACGGCAGGGGAGCTGTACCTGATCAGTCCGGAACAGCGGGCGACCGTCGCGATCGACTGCGGGGAACACCTGCTGCTCTGTATCGACCCCACTGTCCTGGACGGCCTGCCGAACTCCGTCGTGCAGGCCCCCGCGTTGGCCGGACTTGTCGCTGACCAGAACCTGGACGGCACGCGCTACGGTGTCCGGTACCTGGTGCTCACCTGGCCCGACGGGTCGAGCGGCGTCCACGTCCTGCTCTGCGACCCCAGTGGTGCCCAGGCATACTACGGGCACCCGGCCGCCTCGGACATCACCGACGGCACCGCCACGTTCCCGCTGTTCGCCGTGGACCGGCCGGGCGCCGGCTCGGTCGCCGTCACCGTGACGGCGTCGGCGAGCGGTGTCAGCCTCAGCGGCGACCTCCAGGTGATGGACGAGATCGTGACCGACCGACAGGATCCGACGCTCGACGACGACGGCGGTGCGGTGGTTTGAGCCGGAGCTCGGTCATGGCCAGTGGGTGGTGTTCATGGGATCCGGTCCACGGCGATGCGCGGTGGCAGGCGGGACAAGGGGGTATCGCGGGGCGGTGGTCTTGCCGGCTCCGGGGGAGGGCACCCGTCGATGCGCATTCCCCCGCCGGCGTCCGTTGTGTGCCGCAGGGCCGAGGCGGTGTGTCCCAAGAAGCTTGCGAAGCTTGCCACGTGAGACACCCTCTTCGCTCAAGCTGAGGGTCTGGGTTACAGCGGAGGGCCTCGGTGATCGCATCTTCGGGGTCCTCCGCTGTATTGCGCTGTCTGGTCAGTGGCCAAAGCGCCAGCGGGTGGACATGCACTGGTACTGGTCGTCGCTAGTGCCGAGCATGAAGGGCAGGGCGACGCGGTCGGGGGAGAAGGTTTCGCCAGGGGGTCTTCGGGCCGGAATCAGAAGGCGGGCGCCCTCGGCACACAGGGAGCTGCCGGGGCTGAGGGGTCCAGGGCCCGTTTGACCAGTCCGATCGCACGTGGGCTGTACGACATGCTCAGATGGGCGGAGAGGTCGACGGAGCAGCCCTCCTGCAAGGGGATGTTGTGCACCGTTGCTCCGGGGCCCGCGGTCATGAACGTGTTCTGCCAGGGGGTGGTGATCTCGTCGTACTTCGTGCCGATCACGGTGTATTCGCCCCCGGGAACGGTGTCGCCGTCGGCGTTGAGCTCCTTGATGAAGTCGGATTTCTCGTACTGCTGGACGCCTGCCACCCCGAGGGTCTTCTCCCCGAGCCCCAGCATGTGGAGCTTGTCGGCGAGAGTCTCGATGCCGCTGATGGTGGTGCCGTGGTTGGTCGCGCCGAGTTGGACGACCTTCTTGACCTTGTTCTTCGACGGGTCGGTCGGGTTTGCTCCTCCGTCGGCTTTGAGATACCAGCGGGACAGGGTCTCGCCCTGGGAGTGGCCGACAAGGTCCACTTGGCCGGAGCCGCTGGCAGCGATCACCTTGTCGACGAAGGCGGACAGCTCCTTGGAGGCTTGCCTGATGTCTTCGTAGCCCTTGACAGTGGGAGCGAGAGCCACTCCCGCGTCGTCGGTGTCGCCGAAGTCGAGGGCGTAGACGCAGTAGCCCTGGGCCTTCAACTCGGGGGACATCCGGGCCCAGTTGTTGTAGCGGTTCTCGTAGGTGCCGTGTACCAGGACGACCGGACGCGGGTGGGCGGCGCCGGGACGGCAGTTCCAGTCTGGCACCCGGCGGATCGATGTCGAGGTGGAGGATGGAGTAGCCGATGGCGGGAAGGATGTTGTCCTGTGTCGGGCCGGTCTCCGCTGCCGCGGAGGTGGAGGTGGCCAGGACCGTCGCCGCGGCGGCGGCACAGACGGCGGTGACGTCTCTGGGTATGTGCAAGACGGCTCCTGAGAAGTGTGGAACTCGGGCCACGGGCGATGTCTGGCATGAGTGCCGGCCGAGGAGGGAACCTCGGGTGATCTCCGCCGATGTCCCCACCGGATGGCGTACCGTCAGGTCGTTCAGCAGCGGCACGTCGGCACTCAGCACGGCCGCGACGCTACTGAACCGCCTGTGATCACCACACCGATTTCCCGAGATCAGCTCAGATCAGAGGCTGTCGCACGGATTAGCTTGTCTTAGCCGCGAGAACGACTGGAGCCCCTGGCGGGATCCTCCAACATGGCTCTGACATCGCATCTCCTTGGTGAGCAGAAAGGTGCCTTCGTCATCATGGGCTGATGACGACGTGGATGCGCTGTTACTGGGTTGGGGAGACATCTGGTTCTGCTGCGAGGTCGACGCCGAAGGCCGGGTGACCCGGCAGATCGAGCTCCAGGGGCCGGCACTGACCCCGATCGCAGCAGCTGCCTTCGACGAATGGCAGCGGGCTCAAGGCGTGTCTCAGGGTGGGAAGGCCATGCCTCCGAGGAGCTGGCCTCCGACCAGTTCGAGGAGGCTGGGACACGGCCTGCCGAGAGATCAGAGCGCGGCTGTCGTGACTTCTGACGCGGGCCATGAGGAAATGCCACCCTTCCTGAGACAGGAGTGCCTGGCCACGACGTGAGACAGCCCGAGAGCCTGCTGGTCAGCACGACGCTCTATGCCACGGACCGCGAGGTCCTGCACTTTTGTAGGAGCTCGCGGCTGATGTCGTTCCCGGGCCGTGTCGTATACGACATCACCGTGAGACCAGCGTGTGGGTGCTGTTGCTCAGCGACTCGTCTCGTACCTGGTCAGGACCACGCCGCCGGGGAACGTCCGCGTCGCCACCAGGTTCAGGTTCACCCAGCTGTCCAGCGCGGTGAAGAACGGCGTGCCGCCGCCCACCAGGACCGGATGGGCGGCGATCACGTACTCGTCGATCAGCCCGGCGCGCATGGCCACCCCGGCAAGCGTTGAGCTTGCTCCGCTTTGACGGACACGTTGGTTGTGTCGGTCAGGCCGCGAGTGCGGCCTCGTACTCGGCAGGGCTGAGGTAGCCGAGGCTGCTG
>NZ_JBIAWF010000048.1:0-24355 GCF_042895325.1 Streptomyces sp. NPDC001407 | reverse complement strand
GTAGACCGCCACACTTCCGATCCCGGCGTCCCGGCATGCACGAGCGACGCGGACAGCGATTTCGCCACGGTTGGCGATGAGCACCTTGCGCACGAGCTGTTTCGACCTTTCAGACGACAGAGGCAGGATTCACAGAGCCGGACGCCAGGCCGGAGCCGGCCGCGCGGACCAGCCCACGGCCGCACCCGCGGGCCGGGCCCACGGCGTGACCCGCCGCGACGGGTCCGCGGCCGCCGGTGCGGCGCCCCGGCCCGTACCGGCGGCCAGCAGCACGGCCAGCACGGCCGCCAGCTCCGCCGCGTCCGGGTTGCCCCGCACCACGCGGATGACGCCCTCGCCGCCGCTCACTGCGGCTGGTTCCCGTGCTTGCGGCTGGGCAGCGGCGCGGACTTCGCGCGCAGCATCTCCAGCGCCCCGATCAGCCGGATCCGCGTCTCGGCCGGGTCGATGACGTCGTCGACCAGCCCGCGCTCCGCCGCGTAATAGGGGTGCATCAGCTCGGACTTGTACTCCTTGACCAGCTGCGCGCGGCGCGCGTCCGGGTCCTCGGCGGCCGCGATCTCCCGGCGGAAGATGACATTGGCCGCGCCCTCGGCGCCCATCACGGCGATCTCGTTCGAGGGCCAGGCCAGCGAGATGTCCGTGCCGATGGAGCGCGAGTCCATCACGATGTACGCGCCGCCGTACGCCTTGCGCATGATCAGCTGGATGCGCGGGACGGTGGCGTTGCAGTACGCGTAGAGCAGCTTCGCGCCGTGCCGGATGATGCCGCCGTGCTCCTGGTCGACCCCGGGCAAGAAGCCCGGCACGTCCACCAGCGTCACCAGCGGGATGTTGAAGGCGTCGCAGGTCTGGACGAAGCGCGCGGCCTTCTCCGAGGCATGGATGTCGAGCACGCCGGCCAGCGAGGCGGGCTGGTTGGCGACGATGCCGACGACGTGGCCGTCCAGCCGCGCCAGCGCGCACACCACATTGGCCGCCCAGCGCTCGTGGACCTCGAAGAACTCGCCGTCGTCGACGACCTCCTCGATCACCTTGCGCATGTCGTAGGAGCGGTTGGGGTCCGCGGGCACCAGGTCGAGCAGCGCCTCCGTGCGCCGGTCGGGGGTGTCCTCGGTGGGCTGGGACGGCGGCTGCTCGCGGTTGTTCTGCGGCAGCAGGGAGAGCAGGAACCGCACGTCCGCGAGGCAGCTCTCCTCGTCGTCGTACGCGAAGCCGGAGACGCCCGACAGCGTCGCGTGGGCGTCGGCGCCGCCCAGCTCGTCCTGGGTGATCACCTCGCCGGTGACGGCCTGGACCACGTCCGGGCCGGTGATGAACATCTGCGAGGTGCCGCGCACCATGAAGACGAAGTCGGTGAGCGCGGGCGAATAGGCCGCGCCGCCCGCGCAGGGCCCGAGGATCACGCTGATCTGCGGGATCACCCCGGAATTGCGGACGTTGCGCTGGAAGATCCCGCCGTAGCCCGCGAGCGCCGTGACGCCCTCCTGGATACGGGCCCCGGCGCCGTCGCACAGCCCGACGATCGGCGCGCCGGCCGCCTCGGCGAGGTCCATCAGCTTGTGGATCTTCTGGGCGTGGGCCTCGCCCAGGGCGCCGCCGAAGATCCGGAAGTCATGGGCGTAGACGAAGACCGTACGGTCGTGGACCTTGCCCCAGCCGGTCACCACACCGTCGGTGTGCGGCCGCTTGTCCTCCAGCCCGAAGCCCGTGGCGCGGTGCCGCCGGAAGGGCTCGACCTCGGTGAACGTGCCCTCGTCGAAGAGCAGCTCGATGCGCTCGCGGGCGGTCAGCTTGCCCTTGGCGTGCTGGGCCTCGGTGGCCCGCGTGCCGGGTCCTGCCAGGACCGCGTCCCGCAGTCCGGCCAGCTCCGCGGCCCGCTCCCGCAACTGCGGCGCGGCCGCCGCAGTTGCGGGAGGCGGTGAGATCGTCTGCTGCTCGACGGCGCTCATGTCTGCCTTTCCTCAACGGTGCGCGGGGCGATACGAGTTGAGCTTGGGTCCGCCGCCTACAGCCGCTCTGGAACACGGCTGGAACCGTGCGGCCCGTGGCTCCAGCGGTGTTCCAGGAAGGGTCCAGACGAGAGGGAAAGGCTCGCTTCCAGACGCCGGGAAGCGCCCGGTCGGGATCGTGGAGGCACCGAATGCCAGTGGGTCCGGACACCTTCCGGGACTTCTTTGGTTCCAGTCCCGCCGCCGTGTCGGTCGTCACCGTACGGGACACCGACGGCGAGCCGCGCGGCTTCACCTGCAACACCGTCTGCTCGGTGTCGGTGACCCCGCCGCTGCTCCTGGTGTGCGTGGACAAGAAGTCGCAGACCCTGCCGTTCTTGGTGGTGGGCGGGGGCTTCGTGGTCAACGTGCTGGCCGACGGCGGCCAGGAGGTCGCGAAGACCTTCGCCACGCGCGCGGAGCGGAAGTTCGACTCCGTGCGGTGGACTCCGTCGGTGGCCGCTCAGGGGGCACCGGTACTGGAGGACGTGGCGCTCGCCCACGCGGCCTGCGTGGTGACCGAGGTGATCGAGGCCGGCGACCACTGGATCGTGCTCGGGCGGGTGGAGGAGGCTCGGGTGTGGGGGCGGCGGGCTGTTCTCTACCACCGGGGGGCGTTCACTCCGTGGGAGGGGGCGGTGGTGGGGGCGTTGGGCTGAGGGGTTTGAGTGCGCTTTCCGCTGGGTGCGGGGGCGGTTTTTGGGTGCGGGTCCGTTGCGCCTGCGGCGGGTGGCCTCAAACGCCGGCCGGGCTGGGTTGGTGGTGGGTGCGCTTTCCGCTGGGTGCGGGGGCGGTTTTTGGGCGCGGGTCCGTTGCGCCTGCGGCGGGCGGCCTCAAACGCCGGCCGGGCTGGGTTGGTGGTGGGTGCGGGGGCGGCGCCTCCGGGCTGGGGACCTGGAACGCGGTGCGGGAACCCTTACGCGTATTGAGTGCCCTGAAGTCGCACCGCGTTCCAGAACCCCACCCTCCGACCCCACCCCCTCCCACCGGTGGGCAAGTGCGGGTTGTGCGGTGCGCCATTCTTTTCTTTTTCAGCCCGTTGGGGGCACCTCTGGGGGCACCCCCGGACGGAGTCTGGGGGAGGTAGCTGGGGGAGTTTGAGGACGCGGCCGCAAGCCGCAGGCGGCAACAGGCCCGCAGCTCGGGGTCTGGGGCGGAGCCCTCCACGCGGCGGAGCCGCACATCAGACTCAGCCGGGAAGGGGCGGGGTAGGGGAACAAAGCGCCGCAGGCGCCAACCGACCCGCAGCCGAGGGGGCTGGGGTAGTGCCCCCCCACGCGGCGGAGCCGCACATCAGACGCAGGCGGGAAGGGGCGGGGTAGGGGAACAAGCCCGCCGCACGCGCCCACCCACCCGCAGTCAGGGGGCCAGGGCGGAGCCCCCCACGCGGAGCCGCACATCAGACCCAGCCGGGAAGGGGCGGGGTAGGGGAACAAAGTGCCGCAGGCGCCCACCCACCCGCAGCCAGGGAGCTAGGGCGCGGGACGGCGCGAGGCTGGGGAAAAGCCCGCCGCAGGCGACCGCACCGGCCCCGCCACCTCCCCGAACACCACCCCGCGCCAATCCCCCCGCTCCGGCCCACCGACAGGCAGACCCAACCGCGCGGCGATCCGCGACAGCGCCCCCACCAACCGAGCCCGGTCCCCCGTGAGCGTGCCCGCCCCCGCCCGGCCCCCCTGGCGCCACCGGTCCAGGCAAGCCGCCGCAGCGGACAGAAGCACGTAGCGCTCGACAAGGACTCCGGCAGGCGCGCCGGCGAGGGTGATCAGAGTCAGCCGCTCCTCCTCGAGCACGGACACCAACGGTGCCAGGACCGCCGGGAGGGCCGACGGGCGGACGCCGGTGAGGGGGCGGGCGAGGCGGTCGCTGCCGTCGGTGACGCCCGGTAGTGCCGAGGCCAGGCGGGCGGCGAGGCGGGGGTCCGTCCGCCTCGCCGCCCGGGAGAGCGCCCGCACGCACTCCCCGTACCGGAGGGCCGGCGCGTCCGGCCCGTGCAGCCGTGTGCCGAGGACGACGGCCAGGCCCTGCGTGCCTTCCAGCAGCAGCCTCGGGAGCAGGTGGCGCGCGGGCGCCGAGTCCGGGCCGCGCGCGGCGAGGAGGCGGCCCGCGGTCCAGGCGTCGGCGACGGCGCCGCAGACGGCGTCCCGGGTGACCGGGGAGTCCGGCGGCAGGGCCCCGTCGCCCTCGCGGGTGGCGCGCAGCACGGCGCGGAGGGCCGCCCCGGCGTAGTCGGACGGCCCGTCCACGGGCCCGCGCTCCAGCGACATGACGCTACGTCAGATCTGCTGGTCGTAGTCGATGTGGCGGGACTTGATCAGGAAGCTGTCCGCGTCGCGGACGAGCACGTCGTGCACGACGCAGCTCGGCCAGACCTCCGGCCGGTCGGCGCCGGGCCGGGTGCGCAGGACCAGCGCGTAGACGGTGGACGTCCACGTGCCGTCGGGGTTCGCGTCCAGCACGATCTGGTTGAAGTAGTGCCGCTTCTGCACCGGGTCGTTCCGGTACTGCTCGTGGAAGCGCTCCAGCTCGGCCTTGATGCCCGCCCGGGTGCGGGCGGGCTCGGTGCCGGGGGTGTGCTGGAAGGTGCCGTCCTCGGTGAACGAGTCCGCGTAGACCTTGAACACGCGGTTGTCGAGCGCCTGCATCTGGCGTGCGTAGAAATGCTGTACCTCGGCGTAGAGCTCCGCGGTGACGGTCTGCCCGGCCATGACTCTCCTCTGGCGCTGCGGTGACGTTCGGGTGGTCCACGGCCACGTTTTCCCGCGCCTCTGGAGGCCGTCTGGAGCCGGTCTCCAGAAGCCCGCTCTCCAGGAAATCTCCATACCTCGTGGAGATGGCCTGCCGAGGATCGACGCGTCACTTCAGTCACTTCACGGCACGAGCAAGGGAAGACATATGAGCCAGGCTGCGGGCCCCGTCGCGTTGGTCACCGGTGCCACGAGCGGGATCGGTTTGGAGATCGCCGAGCGGCTGGCCGGCCTCGGCGCGCGCGTGTTCCTCTGCGCCCGCCAGGACGACCGCCTCAAGGTGACCGTCGAGGAGCTGCGGGGCAAGGGCTTCGAGGTCGACGGCGTGACCTGCGACGTCAGCCGCCCCGAGGAGATCCGCGGCTTCGTCGCTGCGGCCGTGGAGCGCTTCGGCACGGTGGACATCCTGGTCAACAACGCCGGCCGCAGCGGCGGCGGCGCCACCGCGGAGATCCCCGACGAGCTGTGGCTCGACGTCATCAACACCAACCTCAACAGCGTCTTCCTGATGACCAAGGAGGTCCTCACCACGGGCGGCATGCTGGAGAAGGACCGCGGCCGGATCATCAGCATCGCCTCCACCGGCGGCAAGCAGGGCGTGGTGCACGCCGCCCCGTACTCCGCCTCCAAGCACGGCGTCGTCGGCTTCACCAAAGCCCTCGGCCTGGAGCTGGCCCGTACGGGCATCACGGTCAACGCCGTCTGCCCCGGCTTCGTGGAGACGCCGATGGCCGAGCGGGTGCGCGAGCACTACGCGTCCATCTGGGGCGTGAGCGAGGAGGAGACGCACGGCCGGATCACCACCCGGGTGCCGCTGGGCCGTTACGTCGAACCGCGCGAGGTCGCGGCGATGGTGGAGTACCTCGTGAGCGACGACGCCGCCGCGGTCACCGCGCAGGCGCTCAACGTCTGCGGCGGGCTCGGCAACTACTAAATCCGCGCGCGGTCGCGGGAGAGGCGGTAAAAGCATGCCGGAGGCGACACGGCAGAGGCCGGTGACCGTCATCGGGGCCGGGACCATCGGCCTGAGCTGGATCACCCTGTTCCTGGCGCACGGCAGGCGGGTGCGGGTCAACAGCCGTCGGCCCGACGCGGCGGAGGTGGTGGCCAGGGGCGTCGAGCTCTTCGCGCCCACGCTCCCGCACGGCGGGGCCGACCCCGCCGAGCTCATGGAACTCCTGGAGTTCGAGCCCGACATGGAGCGTGCCGTACGGGACGCCGCCGTGGTGGTGGAGAACGCCCCGGAGGACCTCGCGCTCAAGCAGGAGCTGTTCGCGCGGGTCGGCGCGGCCGCTCCCGCGGACACCCTGTTCCTGTCCTCGTCGTCCACGCTGCTGGCCGACGAGATGGGCGCCCTGATGCCCGACCGCGGCCGGCTGGTCGTCGGGCACCCGCTCAACCCGCCGCACCTGGTGCCCCTGGTGGAGATCGTGGGCGGCGAGGCCACGACGCCGGAGGCCGTGGCCGAGGCCGTGGAGTTCTTCCGGTCCGTGGGCAAGACGCCCGTGGTCCTGCGCAAGCCGATCACCCGCTTCGTCGCCAACCGGCTCCAGTCCGCGCTGCTCCAGGAGAGCATCCACCTGGTCCGCGAGGGCGTGGTCACCGTCTCCGAACTGGACGAGATCGTCACGCAGTCGGTCGGGCTGCGCTGGTCGGTGATCGGCCCGTTCCAAGCGTTCCACCTGGGCGGCGGGGAGGGCGGCCTGCGCCAGTGGCTGACGCGGCGCGGCGGCGGCCTGGAGCAGAGCTGGCGGGAGCTGGGGCGACCGCGCATGGACGACGCGACGATCGACGCCCTGAGCTCGGCCGCCGAGGAGGACTTCGGCTCCCGCTCCTACGAGCAGCTGGCGGCCGACCGCGACGCGAAGCAGAACGCGGTGCTTTCTGCGCTGGCGCGCTTTTCTCGGTAGCGGGGGCGGCCCGTTGTCGGCCGGTGCGTCGTCTGCGGGTGGGGCCGTGGCTGGTCGCGCCCACGCGGCGGAGCCGCATATCGGAACAGCCCCGCGCCCCTTTGGGGCGCTTCGGAACCGCACCGGACTTCGTCGAACCCACTCAGCCCTTGGGGCACTGCCCCACGGCCACAACGGGTTTACCCCCCAGATCAGTTCACATATCCACAGATGGAGGTTCCCCCATGACCGGGAGCGCATTGGTGAAGGCCGCCCGGGAGGTGGCGGACGTCGCCGCCGTCCACGCCGCCGCCTCGGAGGCCGGGCGCCGGCTCGTGCCGGAGGTGGCGCGGGCGATCGTCGGGGCGGGCTTCGCCCGGCACTTCGTGCCCGCCCGCTGGGGCGGTACGGAGGGGAACGTCACCGATTCCCTGCTGGCGACCGCCGCCGTGGCCGAGGGGGACGCCTCCGCCGCGTGGGTGGCGTCCATCGCCGCCTCGCTGGGCCGGATGGCCACGTTCCTGCCGGAGGAGGGGCAGCGCGCCGTCTGGGGTACGGGCCCCGACACGTTCATCGCCTGCGCGCTCGTCCCGGGCGGCGAGGCGCGCGAGGTGGACGGCGGCTGGCGGGTCAGCGGCCTGTGGCCGTACCTCAGCGGGGTGCACTTCTCCGAGTGGGCCCTCGTCTGCTGCCCGGTGCCGATGCCGGGCGGTGAGCGGGAGGTGCGCTTCCTGCTGGTGCCGCGCTCCGCCTACGAGATCGTGGACACGTGGTTCCCGGTCGGGATGCGGGCCACCGGCAGCGACAGCCTGCGCCTCGCGGACGTGTTCGTCCCGTACGCGTACTCCTTCGCGCGGGCCGACCTGCTGGCGGGGCGCTCCGGCGCTCCGCTGCCCGCGGCCTCCGCCGTGCCGCTGAAGGCGGTGAGCGCGCTGTCCTTCGCGGGTCCGGTGCTGGGCGCGGCCAAGGGAGCGCTGCGGGAGTTCTCCACGGCGCTCGCGGGGCGGCGCGCGGCGGGCGCGCCGGGGCACCGCGTCTCCGGTACGAGCGAGGCGGCGGCCGAACTGGCCCTGGCCAGAACGGCGGGCGAGATCGACGCGGCGGAACTCCTGCTGCGCCGGGCGGCGGCGGTCGCGGACGCCGGAGCGATCGACGACCGCGCGCTCGCCCGTACCTCGCTGGACCACGCGCTGGCGGTGGACATGCTGGCCGGTGCGGTCAACCGCCTCACCCCGCTCGCGGGCACGCGTTCACAGTCGGACAGCGCGCCGTTCCAGCGCTTCTGGCGCGACGTGAACACGGCGGCGGGCCACACGGTCCTCCAATTCGAGCCCGCGGCACGCGCGTTCGCGGGGCTGGCGTTGGAGGCGTAAAACATCCGCATCGGCCACATCCAGCCCGTCCGGCGTTTGAGGACACCACCGCGCAGCGGTGGTGCGGAAACAGACGGCCCGCACCGAACCACAAGCCTCCGCCACAACAATCCGCGACCACCGAACGGCACTCGTCGGGGGTGAGCCGAGTCCGTCCGGTGGTCGCGTGACCGAGGTCCGGGGGGAACCCCGGTCACGCGGCGCCGACCGCCTCCTCCTGGGGGGCCAGCACCGCGTCGAGGAGGCCGGGGAAGCGCCCGTCGAGGTCCGCCCGCCGCAGGTGCAGCAGTCGGCGGGACCCCTCCAGGCTGATCGAGATGACCCCGGCCTCGCGAAGGATCTTCAGGTGGTGCGACATGGTCGACTTGCCGATCGTCAGCCCCGCCTCGGCCTGCACCACGGAGCAGGAGACCCCGTCCTTCAGCCCGAGCGAGCGCACGGTCGTCAGGCGCACCGGATCGGCCAGGGCCTGAAGGACCCGGAGCAGGGTCGTATCGGCGGCTTTCGGATGGAATGCCATGTCGCTCATGCCTCGATCCTAGTTCCGGACACCTTGAGTTCGCTATCCATCGAACCATATGATCCATGCCGAACACTTCGAAGTTTATCGAACCCATGGAGAAGCTGTGACCACCCCTGACCCACGCCGGTGGCTGATCCTGCCGGTCATCCTCTCGGCGACCTTCATGGCGTCGTTCGACTTCAACGTCGTCAACGTCGCCGCGCCCTCGCTCCAGGAAGACCTCCACGCCGGGCAGGCCGCGCTGGAGCTGGTGATCGGTGGCTACGCCTTCGCCTACGCCGCGGGTCTGGTCACCGGCGGCCGGCTCGGGGACATCTTCGGCTACCGCACCATGTTCCTGTTCGGCATGGGCACCTTCACCCTCGCCTCGCTGCTGTGCGGCATCGCCCAGACGCCCTCCCAGCTCGTGATCGCCCGCCTGCTCCAGGGCATCACCGCCGCCGCCATGGCCCCGCAGGGCATCTCCCTGATCCAGGCCGTCTTCGACCAGTCGGAGAGGCCCAAGGCACTGTCCTGGCTCGGCGTGATGTACGGGCTCGGCGGCGTCGCGGGCCAGGTGCTCGGCGGCCTGCTGATCGCCGGGAACCTCTTCGGCTGGGCCTGGCGGCCGATCTTCCTCGTCAACGTCCCGGTCGGCATCGTCGCCCTCGTCTTCGCGGCCCGCCTGCTCCCCCGCACCCGCGCCGAGAAGCGGCCGAAGCTCGACCCGGTCGGCGTCGCGGGCATCTCCCTCGCCCTCGGCCTCGCGCTCGCCCCGCTGATCATCGGCCGTACGGAGGGCTGGCCGCTCTGGGCCTGGATCTCGCTGGTGGCCTCGGTGCCCGCCATGGTCCTCACGCTGATGTACGAGGGCCGGATCGGCCGCGCGGGCGGCCAGCCGCTGCTCGACCTGAGCCTGTTCCGCAACCGTACGTTCAGCGTCGGCCTGATCATCAACGTCGCCTTCATGGCCACGTTCAGCAGCTTCATGTTCTCCACCACCCTGCTGCTCCAGTCCGGCCTCGGGCTGAGCGCGCGCGAAGCGGGCCTCGCCTTCGGGCCGTTCGCCGTGCTGTCGATGCTGTCGTCCATCTACGGACGGCCGTTCATCGCCAAGTACAAGAACAAGGCGCTGGCCTTCGGCAGCGGCATCGTCGGACTGGGCATGCTGGTGCTGGCCCTGGAGACGCAGTCGCTCGGCGACGACCTCTCCATCGGCTACGTCATGGGCCCGCTGTGCCTGGTCGGCCTCGGCTTCGGCTTCGTCCTGCCGTCGCTGATCGGCACCGTCCTGGCCGGGGTGCGCCCGCACCAGATGGGCATCGCCTCCGGCGTGCTCACCACCACCCAGCAGTTCTCCGGCGCCACCGGCATCGCCGCCCTCGGCGCCGTCTATTTCACGACGCTCGGCTCGGGCCACGGCCTGACCGACTACGCGCACGCCTCGCGCAGCGTCCTGTGGATCACCTTCGGCCTCTGCGCCGTCCTCGTCGCCCTCTTCGCCCTGCTGCCGCGGCTGACCGCGGACCGCGGTGCGGCGCAGGGCGCGGGACAGGCCGCGGACCGGCCGGCGGCGAAGACCGCGGCCGGCTGACGGACGCAAGAAAGCGTCCTCGTCCCGGTCCCGCGGCAGCACACCTGACCCATCATCAGATTTAGGGATACGCCGTGACCGTCACCCCAGGGAAGATCGTCGTCCGGGACGAGGTCGAGCCCGTCCGCTGGGCCGTGGAACAGGGCAGGTTCCTGCTCCGCGGCACCGACACCGGGGGCCTGTTCTCCCTCATGGAGTTCACCACTCCCCCGGGCGGCGGCCCGCCGCTGCACCTGCACGACAACGAGGACGAGACGTTCTACGTCACCAGCGGGCTCTACGAGTTCCAGCTCGGCGACACCGTCCACACGGCCGGCCCCGGCACCGTGCTGTACGGGCCCCGGGGCACCGGCCACGGCTTCCGCAACATCAGCGACGAGCCCGGCACGATGCTCTGCTACGTCACCCCCGGCGGCGCGGAGACGATGTTCGAGGAGCTGGCCGAGCTCCAGGGCGGGGACGTCAAGCCCGCCTGGGAGGACGTCGTCGCGCTCGCGGCCCGGCACCACATCAGCTATCCGAAGATCCGGCCGGTCCGGACGAAGCCGAGCGTCACCCGGCTGCGCTGAACCGTACGACCGCCGAGGGGCGGCCGCGTCCTTGGACGCGGCCGCCCCTCGGCGTGAGTGTCGAAGGGTGTCTCACCCGGCGGGCACGGCGGCCTCGACCGGGCGCTTACGCTCCGCGCGGGCCCGCTCCCGGTCGCGCACCAGGCGCATCACCGGCTGTTCCACGGCCTGGTGCAGCGCCCAGGCGAGCAGCACCGACAGGACGAGCGCGACCGCCACCAGACCGAGGGCCTGCGCCATCGGCCAGGTGTGCCGCGCGCCGAACGCCTGGTGCCCGTAGACCAGCACCAGGCGGTGGATCAGATAGAAGGCGAACGAGATCTCGCCCAGCCACATCGCGGCCCGGCCGCGCAGCGGGGACGGGGTGCCGTCCAAATCCGACGTGGCGACGGCGGGGATCAGCAGGGCCAGCGGCACGAGGGTGGCGGCCGCGAAGCCGTACGCGCGGGGCAGCTCCGTGGCGACGTACCAGCCGGCGATCACCAGCAGGGCCGCGGGCACGACCGGCAGCCGGATCCACCTGCCCGAGAGCACGATGCGCGCCATCACGATGCCGAGGACGAAGTCCAGGGCGCGTACGGGCGGGAGCATGTAGGCGAACCAGACCTGCCAGGCGGAGATGCCGCCGAAGTCCGGTGTGGAGGGCAGCGTTCCGGCGATCGCGGGGACGCAGAAGGCGACCGCGACCACGACGGCCGCCGCGACCCACAGCAGGTTCTCGCGGATCCGCCCCACCCAGCGGTGCAGGAGCGGGAAGCAGAGGTAGAACAGCAGCTCGCAGGCGAGCGTCCAGCTGACGTCGTTCATGCTCCAGGCGACGTCCATCCGCGGCACCCAGGAGTGCACCAGGAAGAGGTTCGCCACGGCGGTGCCCGCGTGCAGGGGCCGCCCGGCCCACAGGATCAGGACGAGCGCGAGCACCCAGGTCGCCACGTGGTTGGGGTAGATCTTGGCGATCCGGCGGGTCCAGAACCGCCGCAGCGGCTCACCCGGCTTCGCGGTCCACGTCAGGATGAACCCGCTGAGGATGAAGAAGAAGCTGACGCCGATGGAACCGGCCTTGCCGAAGACGTCCGTCAGCCACTTGTCCGCGCCCGGCGACGCGAACGGAGCCTCGCGCGAGAGGTGGTAGCAGAAGACGAGGACGGCGGCGACGAAGCGCAGCCCGGTGAGCGAGGGCAGCCGTGAGCCGCCGTCCGGCACACCGGCGCGGTGACGGGAGTCGGCGCTCACACCCGGCCCCCCGCCGCCGCGATGCTCTGGCCGGTGATCCAGGCGCCTTCCTCGCCGGCGAGGAAGGCGACGATCCCGGCGATGTCCTCCGGCCGGCCGATCCGGCCCAGCGGGGTGGCCTCGGCGATGGCCGCGAAGCGCTCGCGCAGCGGGGCCGTGGCGTCGGTCTCGACGATCCCCGGCAGCACCGCGTTGACGGTGATCCGCCGCCCGGCCAGCTCCTGGGAGAGGGTCCTGGTGAGCTGCTCGACCGCGCCCTTGGTCGCCGCGTAGACACCGGCGCCCGGTGCCATGGAGCGGGTGAAGGCGGTGGAGACGCTGATGATCCGGCCGCCGTCGGCGAGGTGCAGCGCCGCCTGCTGGAACGCGTAGAACGTCCCCTTGACGTTGACGTCGACCGCACGGTCGAGGAATTCCTCGGTCACCTCGGCGACCGGGCCCATGCCCTGCACACCGGCGTTGTTGACCAGGATGTCCAGGCCGCCGAACTCCTCCAGCACGCGCGCGAAGAGCCCCTCGGCCGCCGCCCGGCCGCCGATCTCCGCGCGGACCGCGAAGGCGTCGCCCCCGCCGCGCACGATCGCGTCGACCACCTCCTGGGCGGCCTCGGCGTTCTCCCTGTAGTTCACGGCGACCCGGGCACCGGACGCGGCCAGCCGCAGCGCGATGCCCCGGCCGATGCCCCGCGACGCCGCGGTGACCAGAGCTCTCTTTCCCGACAAGTCGGCCATACCGACGTTCCTCTCCTTGGGCTGATCCTTGGGTGACGATCGCCCTCACTGTGTTCAGCCCATCTGGAGATTCCCTCCAGACGCCCACGGCGGCCGCGCCCCGCCGCTCCAGGAAATGTCCATCGGGGATACAGCCGGGTGCCGGAGGCTCACAGCACTCTGCTCACGGAGAGCTCACGGAAAGCTACGGAGGCTGTTCTCGGTGCGACTCGCGGCGAATCTGGTCTATCAAGGGGCGGGCGAGCTGGCGCAAGCCGCCGAAGCGCTCGACTACAGCGTGGTGTTGTCCGGAGAGGGCTACCGCAACGACGCCGTGAGCGTGCTGGGGCTGGCCGCCGGCCGCACCAGCCGCATCGGCCTCGCCTCGGGGATCATGCAGATCCCCGCCCGCCCGCCGGGCCTGGCCGCCCTGACCGCGGCCACGCTCGACGCGCTCAGCGGCGGCCGGTTCCGGCTCGGCCTCGGGGTGTCCAACCCCGATGTCTCGGACGGCTGGTACGGCGTCCCGTTCGACAAGCCGCTGGGGCGCACCCGCGAATACGTGGACGTCGTGCGCAAGGCGCTGCGCGGCGAACCCCTGCGCTACGAAGGCGAACACTTCCGGCTGCCCGCATCGGGCCGCACCGGTGCCCCGCTGCACATCACCACGGAACTCCCGCGCCCGCACATCCCGGTCTACCTCGCGGCGGTGGGCGCGGGCTCCCTGAAGCTGGCGGGTGAGATCGCCGACGGCTGGATCGGGGTGTTCACCTCCCCGGAGGCCGTCGCGGAGGCGGTCGCCGGCATCCGGGCGGGCCGGGAGCGCGCTGGCCGGGACATGGCGGGCTTCGACGTGCTGCCCAGCCTGCCGACGGCCTTCGCGGACGACGTGGAGACGGCCGTGGACCAGCTCCGCGACCACTACGTCTACATGCTCGGCATCGGCGACCCGGCGACCAACTTCTACTGCTCACTGGCACGCCGCATGGGATACGAGGCCGAGATCGAGCACTTCGCGGAGCGGCTGGCGGCGGGCGACCGGGCCGGGGCCGCGCGGGCGGTCCCGCTGGGCTTCGTCGACCGCACGGCCATGGTGGGCCCGGTGGCCCGGGTCGCCGAGCGGATGCGGGAGTTCGCCGGGGCCGGGGTGACGACGCTGGGCATCATGCTGTCCCCGGCGCGCACGGACCACGACGGCAGGCTGCGCATCCTGCGCCTGGCGGCGGAGGCCCTGGAGGTCTCCGGCGTCGGCTGAGGCCTCCACCACGCGCAAGAGCGCCCCGCCCGGTTCCGGGCGGGGCGCTCCCGCGTTGCCGCTCGCAGCCGTCAGGCGGCCACGGGCGTCGCGTTGATCAGGTCGAGGAGCGCGCGCGGCGTCTCGATCTCGTAGAGCGCGTCGTCGGAGAGGTCGACGCCGTACTCCTGCTTGATCCGGGCGGCGCTCTCCATCAGGGCGAGGGAGTCGTAGCCCAGGTCCTCGAAGGTGGCGTCCAGGCTGTCCTCGGACACGGCGGTGGTGTCGTCGGCCCCGGCGCACTCGGTGAGGATGCGGAAAAGGTCGGAGAAGGTCAGCGATGCCATGGTGGTCAACTTCCTTGTCTGGGGAGCCGGATGATCAGGAGGAGGGGCGGGTCACGACGACCGCGGAGTTGAAGCCCCAGCGGCCGCGGGCGAGCACCAGGGCCGCCTTGACCGGGACGTCGCGGGGCGCGTCCCGCACGATGTCGAGGCCGTACTCCTCGGGCACCCGGGTGACGTGCGCGGTGTGCGGGATCACCTGGTCGCGGAACGCCAGCAGGGCCGCGACCACGTCCGCCGGGCCGCCACCCGCGTACATGCGTCCTGTCAGCGACTTCGGGGCGGTGACGGGCACGCCGCCCGCGCCGAAGATCCCGCGGATCGCGTCGGCCTCGTCGCGGTCGAGCTCCGGGACGCCGGAGGCGTCGGCGAAGACGACGTCGATGTCGCCGGGCGCGAGGCCCGCGTCGGACAGGGCGAGTTCGGCCGCCCGGCGCAGGCCCGACGGCCGGCCGGAGCCGGGCTTCGGGTCGAACGTCGAGGCGTAGCCGGCGAGCTCGCCGTAGACGTGCCCGGCACCGCGCTCACGGGCGGAGGCGGCGTCCTCCAGGACGAGCATCGCGCCGCCCTCGCCCGGCACATAGCCGCTGGCGTCGGCGTCGAAGGGCAGGAAGGCGCGGCGCGGGTCGGCCACCGTGCTCACCCGCCCGCTCGACAGCTGCGCGGTCCAGCCCCACGGGTCGAAGGCCGAGTCGATGCCGCCGGACAGCACCAGCTTGGTGCCGGAGCGGACGGTGCGGCGCGCGTGGCCCAGCGCGTCCAGCCCGCCGGCCTGCTCGCCGACGAGCGCGGCACCGGGGCCGCGCATGGTGTTGCGGATGGAGATCTGGCCCGTGTTCACCGCGTAGAACCAGGCGAACGACTCGTAGACGCTGACGAACTCCGGCCCCTGGCTCCACAGCTTCTGGAACTCGCGGTGGGTGAACTCGAAACCGCCCTGGGAGTTGGAGGTGACGACGCCCTTGTCATAGTCGGTCAGCGTCTCCGCGTCCACGCCCGCGTCGGCGAGCGCCCAGTCCGCCGCCACCAGCCCGTAGCGGGTGGAGACGTCGGTCTGCGGCAGCAGCCGGCCGGGCAGGTGCTCCTTGGCGTCGAAGCCGCGGACCTCTCCGGCGAGCTTCGAGGCGTAGCGGGAGGCGTCGAAGCGGGACAGCTCGGCGATGCCATTCTCGCCCGCGAGCAGCGCCTTCCAGTAGGGCTCGGCACCCAGTCCGTTGGGTGCCACGACCGCGATTCCGGTGATGACCGTCGCCTGGCTCATGCCGCTACCTCCGGGCGGTGCAGGACCATCGCGCTCTGGAATCCGCCGAAGCCGCTGCCCACCGTCAGCACGGTGTCCACGCGCTGCTCGCGCGCGGTCAACGGCACGTAGTCCAGGTCGCATTCGGGGTCAGGGGTGTGCAGGTTCGCGGTGGGCGGGATCACGCCGTGCTCGATGGCCAGCAGCGACGCCGCGATCTCGACGGAGCCGATGGCACCGAGCGAGTGGCCCACCATGGACTTGATCGAGCTGACCGGCACGTCGTAGGCGTGCTGCCCGAGGCTGCGCTTGAACGCGGCCGTCTCGTGCCGGTCGTTCTGCTTGGTGCCGGAACCGTGCGCGTTGACGT
Source organism: Streptomyces sp. NPDC001407 (assembly GCF_042895325.1). Classification (NCBI taxonomy): domain Bacteria; kingdom Bacillati; phylum Actinomycetota; class Actinomycetes; order Kitasatosporales; family Streptomycetaceae; genus Streptomyces; species Streptomyces sp. NPDC001407. The sequence continues at coordinate 8,559 of NZ_JBIAWF010000048.1, read as the reverse complement.
AGTCGATCGCCGTACGGTCCAGCCGGGCCTCGTCGAGCGCGACCCGGATGGCCTCGGCCATCTCACGGCCGTCCTTCTTCAGACCGGTCATGTGGTACGCGTTGCAGCGCGTCGCGTAGCCGCCGATCTCCGCGTAGATGTGGGCACCGCGGGCCTTGGCCGCCTCGTACTCCTCCAGGACGAACATCGCCGCGCCCTCGGCGAGCACGAAGCCGTTGCGGCTGCCGTCGAAGGGCCGGGAAGCGTGCGCGGGGTCGTCGTTGCGCGAGGTCGTCGCCTTGATCGCGTCGAAGCAGGCCACGACGATCGGCGAGATCGGGGTGTCCGCGGCGCCCGCGACGACCGTGTCGACGGAGCCCTCGCGGATCAGGCGGGCCGCGTAACCGACGGAGTCCAGGCCGGAGGTGCAGCCGTCGGACACCATCGTCACCGGGCCCTCGGCGCCCATCGCCCAGGCGACCTCGGCCGGCATGATGCCGGGGCTGTGGTAGTCGAACATGTGCGGGGAGAGGTGGCCGGGGTCGACCAGCCACTCCTTGCCCGCGTCCGACATCACCAGATACTCGTTCTCCAGGCTGGTCGCCGAGGCGACCGCGCTGCCCAGGGTGACGCCCATGCGGTGCGGGTCGAGCCCGCCGGTCTCCAGGCCGCTGTCGAGCAGGGCCTCCCGGGCGCAGGCGACGGCGAACTGGGTCGCGCGGTCCATCCGGCGGATCTCCCGCGGGCTGAACCCCTCGGCCACCGCGTCGAAGTCCACCTCGCCGGCGATGCGGGAGCGGAACGGCGAGGCGTCGAAGAAGGAGATGTCGCGGGTCGCGGTGCGCCCCGCCGACAGCAGGTCCCAGAACGCCTCCGTGCCGTTCCCCCCGGGAGCGCGCACACCGATACCGGTGATCACTACGCGCCGGGTCATCCCCGGCCTCCGTATGTGCAGAACATTGTGGTTCGGTCCTTTCCCCGTCTTCCGCGTGCTCGGCCTGATCAGGCTGCGGCGGCCACCTGGAGAGAACCTGGACGCGGGATAAGGGACTTCGCCACCGGGGCCCGCCCCGCGGTAGCGGTTCTCCAGGCGCGCTCCAGCACGGGTCCGCATAGTCGGCGGCGTCAGTCGATTCCATCTGGTTCCACTCTGGATTCCGATCTGGATTCCGCTCTGGATTCCACTCTGGGGAAGGGGCGCCGCATGCCGGGCCTGCGCGTTCACCGCACCGAGCACACCGCCGTCGTAGCCGCACCGGCCCGGGTCCTGTACGACCTGGTCGCCGACGTCACCCGCTGGCCGGCGGTCTTCGGGCCGAGCGTCCACGTACGGCACATCGAGAAGGGCGACCGGGCCGAGCGCTTCCGCCTGTGGGCCGTCGTGGGCGACGAGGTGCGCGACTGGACCTCCCGCCGCACGCTCGACCCCGACGCCCTGCGCGTCACCTTCGCCCAGGACCACAGCCGCCCGCCGGTCGCGTCCATGGGCGGCGAATGGCTCTTCCGCGAGCTGCCCGACGGGCGTACGGAGGTCGTCCTCGTCCACGAGTTCCAGGCCGCGGGCGACACCCCGGAGAACATCGGGTGGATCAACGCGGGCCTGGACCGCAACAGCCCCAAGGAGCTCGCCGCCCTGGCGCGCATCGCCGAACTCGGCCATCCCGTCGAGGACATCGTCTTCGCCTTCGAGGACGTCATCGACATGCCGGGCGCGGCCGCGGACGCGTACGACTTCATCGACCGCGCCGACCTCTGGCCCGAGATCCTGCCGCACGTCGGCAAGGTCGACCTCACCGAGCAGGCGCCGGGCGTGCAGCGGCTGCGCATGGAGACCGTGACGAAGGACGGTTCCGCGCACACCACCGAGTCGATCCGCCTGTGCTTCCCCGGCGAGCAGATCGTCTACAAGCAGACGGCCGCCCCGGCACTGCTCTTCGGCCACAGCGGCAGCTGGACGTTCAGCGAGGACGAGCTCGGCGCGCACGTCACCGCCCGGCACACGGTCGTCCTCAACCCGGCGGCGCTGAAGGAGGCGTTGGGCCCGGACAGCACGCTGGCGGACGCCCGCGCGTACATCACCCAGGCCCTGGGCGCGAACAGCCGCGCCACGCTCGCCCACGCCGCCGCCCACACGGAGGCGCGCCGCGCGGCGCACTGACCCCCCACAGACGACAGAGCCGCCTCCCTGGAGAAGGGAGGCGGCTCTGTCCACATACGCGCCTCAGGTGGTGGCGACGCGCACCGAGATGCCGGCGAGCATAGTGCCCATGAAGTAGCGCTGCGTGCGCAGCCAGCGGGGGCGCCGCTTGAGGAACCCGGCGATGGACCCCGCGGACATCGCGATGAGCCCGTTGACGGTGATCGCGATGGTGATCAGGGTCAGCCCCAGGAGCAGGCTCTGCAGGGCGACGGAACCATGACCGGGCTCGACGAACTGCGGCAGCACCGAGATGAAGAGAATCGCGATCTTGGGGTTCAGCAGGTTGGTGACCAGGCCCATCGTGAAGAGCTTCCGCGGCCTGTCCGGCGGCAGCGGCTGCGGGTCGAACGCCGAGATGCCGCCGGGCTTCAGCGCCTTCCACGCGAGATAGGCGAGATAGGCGGCACCGGCGAGCTTGACGGCGGTGTAGACGGCGGGCACGAGCGTGAAGAGCGTCGCGATCCCGGCGACCGCGGCCAGCAGATAGACGAGGAACCCGACCGCCACCCCGAGCAGCGAGACCAGCCCCGCCCGGCGCCCCTGGGTCACCGACCGGGAGACGAGATACATCATGTTCGGCCCGGGCGTGAGCACCATCCCCAGCTCGACGGCGGCGATGCCGAGAAACGCGTGAAGGCTGACCATGGAACTCCCTCCCCGTGGCCCCTGCGGACCGGGGGCGCGTGCACGAGAAGATTACGAAGAGGCGCACGCGAAAAGGAGTCCGTGACCGTGGAAACCGAAGTGACCCGCACCACCACCCGCACCGCACTCGGCAAGGCCGTCGACGTGCACCGCCCCGCACGGAGCGGCCGGGCACCGCTCCCCGCGGTGCTGTTCTGGCACGGCATCGGCGCGGACGAGCGGGAGATCCTGCGTCCCGTCGCGAAGGCGGCCGCGGCGGGCGGCACCGTGGTCTTCACCCCCGACTGGAGCGCCCCCGAACACCTGCTGGACTCCCTGGACTTCGTACGCCGCGAAGCGCCCCGGCACGGCGCGGACCCCGACCGCCTCGTGGTCGCCGGCTGGTCCGCGGGAGCAGGCGCGGCGGTGGCCCTCGCGACACGCCCTGACCTGCGCCTCAAGGCCGTGATCGGCATAGCGGGCCGCTACGACCTGCCCGCCCGCACGACGGGCGCACCCCCCTTGACCGCCCTGCCGGCCTCCACCCCCGTCCCCGTCCACCTGGTCCACGGCACGAACGACACAGCGGTGGACGCCGCCCACTCCCGCGCCCTCGCCGCCACCCTGACCACACACGGCTGGCCGGTCCGCCTCTCCGAACCACCGTCGGACCACGCGGGCGTGCTCTTCGGCGCGTACGACGAGGGGTTGGGCCGCATAGTCCCGAGCACGACGGAACCGGCACGACGGGGAGGCGAGGCGACGACCGAGGCGATCTTGATGGCGGCGGTGGGGGAGCCGGCTCAGGGGGCTCCGCCCCTGACCTGACCCGCACTGGGGCACGCGCCCCAGCCCCCGACTGCGCGTCGGGCGGGACTCCGCAGCGTGGGAGACCGCGGGCCGGTGGGCGCCTGCGGCGCTTTCTTCCCCTACCCCGCCCCTTCCCGGCTGCATCTGATGTGCGGCTCCGCCGCGTGGGGGGGCCGCTGCCCCAGACCCCGAACTGCGGGCCCGTTGCCTCCCCCAGCTACCGCTGGGAGGTGCCCCCAGCGGCGGGGGCGGCCTGCGGCCGCGTCCTCAAACTCCCCCAGCTACCTCCCCCAGACTCCGTCCGGGGGTGCCCCCAGAGGTGCCCCCAACGGGCTGAAAGAAAAGGTGGCGCGCCCGGGCTGCACTGAGCGCCCCGGACGGGCGAAAAGAAAGGCTCACCCCGCAACCCGCACTTGCTCTCCGGTGGGAGGGGGTGGGGTCGGAGGGTGGGGTTCTGGAACGCGGTGCGACTTCACGGCACTCAATACGACTCACGGCGCCCGCACCGCGTTCCAGGTCCCCAGCCCGGAGGCCCCACCCCCGGCACCCACCACCAACCCAGCCCGGCCGGCACTTGAGGCCACCCGCCGCAGGCGGCAACGCACCCGCACCCAAAAACCGCCCCCGCACCCAGCGGAAAGCGCACCCGACAACGGCCAACCCCCTACGCCCGCAACGCGTAAAACGTCAGATCCCTGACCTCATTCCACCGCTCCACAATGTCCGCCCGATGCGCAAGCACGTCAGAAATGTGCTGCATCCCGAAGAACGCCGACACCAACGCACGAGCCCCCGCCTCAGGATCGATCCCCGGCCTCAGTTCGCCGCTGTAACGGGCCGTGACCAGCAGGGACGTCAGGAGCTGGGTCCATTCCAGATAGGGAGTCGGCAACTCGGCGTCGATGTGAGGGCGTTCGAGCTGAAGCCGAGCGCCCGCCTGCATGACGGGATCGTCGCGGAAGGCGACAGCAGCCCGGTTGAGGATCTCCTCGGCGGTCCGCATCGGGCTCAGGCCCTCCGCCTGCACCTCCTTCACCACCATGGGCCAACGCCCGTAGTGCTCCTCGACGATGGCGACCGCGAGTGACTCCTTCGTCGGGAAGTGGAAGTAGACGGCGCCCTTGGTCATGCCGAGCCGCTCGGCGACGTGCTGCATCGAGGTGGCCCGGAAACCCTGTTCGGCGAAGAGCTGGGCGGCCACGTGCAGGGTCTGGGCCCGGGTGCGGATGGCCCGGTCCTGCTTGAGGTCGGCAGAGGCACGAACGGGGGTCTTGCGCTGCCTGGTCGTCACTTCTTCTCCTGTCGATCGGAGCGGCGGAGAGAGGCGGCCGGGGGACCGGTCGACGACTCCCGAACCTCTCCCTTGCAATATACCTTCCCGCAGGTATATTTTCTGACTCATCAAGCACAAGCACTGAGTGTCGTACCCGGAGCACGCACCGACGAGGCACAGCCCGTCGGCGCTCCACAGGGGGGGAGTCCAATCGTGCAGGCTGTTCACACCGTTCCCGCTGCCACGCCGCGCCCGGCCACCACCGCCGCCGACGCGACGGAGATCGTCAACAACGCTCTCGGCAGCACCCGTCGGCTCAGATTCGCTCCCACCGTCGAGCGCCGTCTGGTCCACAAAGCCGCCGACAGCCAGGTACTGCTCACCGACGCGGAGCAGGTGGGCGAGGACCACTTCCTCGTGGCGGCCTCCTGGTCCCCCGACCACCTGCTCTACCGGCCGGGCCCGTCCGGGGCCGGCGACCCGACGCTGCTGATCGAATCGATGCGGCAGTCCGCCATCTATCTCTCGCACACCTTCTACGGAATCCCCACCGAGGGCCAGCACTTCGTGCTCAGCCACCTCAGCGCGGACATCGTCCCCCGGGGCCTGCCGTTCGACGAGAGCGCCCCCCTGCCGGTAGTGCTCGACGTCACCTGCGTACGCACGTCCACCCGGCCGAACCGCTTCAGCATGCAGCTGTCGGTCTCCCTCTACATCCACGGGCGCTGGTACGGCCGGGCCGACTTCCGCTGGGCCGTACTCCCCCAGGCGGCGTACGAGGCGCTGCGCCACCGCAACCGCCCCACGCTCGACGCGACTTCCGCGACGGACGACCCGGCGGCGGGCACCTTCCTCCTGCGCCCCGGCGCCGTCGGCCGCCGCCAGGCGCGGGACGTGCTGCTCGCCCAGGCGCCGGACGCCCCGGAGGGCACCTGGCGGCTGCGCATGGACCGCACCCACCCGGTCCACTTCGACCACGACTCCGACCACGTCCCGGGCATGGTGCTGCTGGAGGCGCTGAACCAGGCGGCCCACGCCTCGTACGTACGGGAGTACGGCGCGGTGTCCCGGCTGGCGCCGTGGGTGGTGTCATCGCTGGAGGCCCAGTTCAGCTGCTTCGGCGAGCTCGACCACCCGATCGACATCGTTGTCCGCCCGGTGCCGGAGCCCGGCCCCTCGCGCGCCGGGTTCGAGGTCAGCGCGGTGCAGGGCGACCGGACGCTGACCAGCGCCCGCTTCATCGGCGCCGCGCCGTCCTGGACGCTCCTCGCGGACTGGGAGGCCGTCACGTGCTGACGCCCACCGCACCCGCCGGCCTCGACCCGGCGGCGGTGCTGTCGATCGCGAGCCGTGACGCGCAACTCGCCGAAGAGCAACGCCACTTGACTTCCGCGACGGCGGACGCCGTGCGCGACGCCGGGTTCGCCCGGCACTTCGTACCGCGCCGCTGGGGCGGCCACGAGGGCACGTACGGCGAGTTCCTCACGGCGACCGCCTCGGTCGCCGGGGCCTGCGCCTCCGCCGCCTGGTGCGCCGCGCTGTACGCGGGCCACGGCCGCCTCGCCTCCTACCTCCCCGAAGAGGGGCAGCGGGAGGTGTGGGGCGCCGGCCCGGACGTACGCATCGCCGCGTCGATCATCCCGCCGCAGGGCGAGGCGACGCCCGGCCCGGACGGCTGGTCGCTGACCGGGCGCTGGGCCTACGCCAGCGGCGTCGACCACGCGGACTGGGTCCTGCTGGCCAGCTGGACCGAGGGCCCGGCGGGGCGCAAACACCGGATCTTCGCCGTGCCACGGGCCGAGGTGACCGTGCTCGACACCTGGCGGCCGCTCGGCCTGCGCGGCACGGGGAGCAACACGGTCACGGTGGACGGGCTGTCCGTACCGGCCCACCGCACCGTCACCCTGGGCGAGTTGCTGATCCCCCGGCCGGGCGGGGCGCGGTGTCACACCGTGCCGTTCCCGATGGTGGGGGCGCTCCAGTTCGCCGCGCCGCTGCTGGGCGCGGCGGAGTCCGCCCACACCCTGTGGACGGCCGCCACGGCGGGCCGCAAGCGGGCCGACGGGCGGGCCGCGGCCCTCACCCCGGCGGCCCGGCACCTGGTCGCCGAGTCCTCGGCGAAGCTCAAGGCGGCGCGGCTGCTCCTGACCGACGTGGCCCACCGGGCGGACAGCGCCGCGGTGACGCCCGAGGTGGTGGCCGAGTGCAGGCGCGACACAGCCATGGCCGCCGTCCTGTGCTCGGAGGCGGTGGACCGCCTCTTCCACTCCGCCGGGGCGGGCGCGCTCGCCGCCGGCAACCCCCTGCAACAGAAATGGCGCGACGCCACCGCCGCGGCCGCGCACGCGACGCTGGACTTCGACACGGCCGCGGCGGCCTACGCCGACGCGGCCTTCCCCGATACCGACAAGGAGGCCAACGGGTCATGACCGTACGGCCGGTGGCCTTTTTCGACGTCGACGAGACGCTGCTGAACGGCAAGAGCATGCTGCTCTTCCGCGACTGGTGGGACGCCCTCCACCCGCCGGGCGAGACCTGCGACCTGGAGGCGATGGCCCTCACGGGCAAGGACCGGAGCGAGCTGAACCGCGCCTACTACCGGCGCTTCGCGGGCGTACCGGCGCACGAGCTCCAGACGGCGGGCCGCGAGTGGTACGCCGCCTTCCGCACGGACCCGCACGCCTTCGTCGTCCCCGCCGTCACCGCCCTGCGCCGGCACCGGGCCCTCGGCCACATGGTCGTACTCGTCTCCGGCTCCCTCTGGCCCGTCCTGGCCCCCCTCGCCGCCGACCTCGGCGCGGACCGCATCCTGTGCGCGTCACAACGCGTCGACGAATCCGGCGTCCTCACGGGCGAGATCGTCCGCCCGATGATCGGCGAGGCGAAGGGGGAGGCGGCGGCGGTACTGATGGCTGCGGCCTCGGCGTCCCCTGCGGATTGCTTCGCCTACGGGGATCACGTCAGTGACCTCCCGCTGCTACGCGCTGTGGGCACGGCGGCGGTGGTGGGCACGGACCCGGTCCTTTCCGAACGCGCTGTGCGCGAGGGCTGGTTGCGACTTCCGTGCGAGACGGGGCCGCTGGATTCACTGAGCCCTCTGTAACTCCCGGCCGGTTGGGGCCTGCGGCGGGATTGTTCCCCTACCCCGCCCCTCCCCGAACCGGGGCTCGCGCCCCAGGCCCCCGACTGCGGGCGGGTGGGCGCCTGGGGCGAGCTTGCCCCAGCCCCGCCCCTTCCCGGCTGCGTCTGATGTGCGGCTCCGCCGCGTGGGGGCGCTGCCCCAGGCCCCCGGCTGCGGGCTGGTTGGCGCCTGCGGCGGGCTTGTTCCCCTACCCCGCCCCTTCCCGGCTGGGTCTGATGTGCGGCTCCGCCGCGTGGGGGCGCTGCCCCAGATCCCGAACCTGCACGCCCGTTGCCGCCTGCGGCGGGAACGCCCTTCGGGCGCGTCCTCAATCGCCGGACGGGCTGAATTTCGCACCCCGAAGCCTGATGTTGCCCTCCGGTGGGAGGGGGTGGGGCCGGAGGGTGGGGTTCTGGAACGCGGTGCGACTTCAGGGCACTCAATACGCGTAAGGGTGCCCGCACCGCGTTCCAGGTCCCCAGCCCGGAGGCGCCGCCCCCGCACCCACCACCAACCCAGCCCGGCCGGCGTTTGAGGCCGCCCGCCGCAGGC
>NZ_JBIAWF010000047.1:0-26044 GCF_042895325.1 Streptomyces sp. NPDC001407 | reverse complement strand
GGGGGGGGGGGGGGGGGGGGGGGGGGGGGGGGGGGGGGGGGGGGGGGGGGGGGGGGGGGGGGGGGGGGGGGGGGGGGGGGGCCGGGGGGGGGGGGGGGGGGGGGGGGGGGGGGGGGGGGGGGGGGGGCGGGGGCGCCCCCCGGGGGCCCCCCCCCCGCGGCCGTTCCGGCGGGCGGACCCTGCCTGCCCGCGCCCTTGACAGTCCGAGTTTTCCTGACGGACAGTCAGGAAAACTCGGGAAGGGGATCCGGTGGACGACCCCGAAGACGTATATCCGCCGCTCAGGTATCCGCCGCTCAAGCTGCTCGAGAAGCTCAAGAGCTACGAAGGCCGGCCCGCCGGCTCCGGCCGGGGCAGGGACCCGGTCAACGCGCCGATGATCAGGCACTGGTGCGAGGCCATGGGCGACACCAATCCGGCCTACGCGGGCGCCGACCCGATCGCCCCGCCGACCATGCTCCAGGCGTGGACGATGGGTGGCCTCTCCGGGCCCGTCGGCCGCGCCGCCGCGTACGCCGAGCTGCTCGACCTGCTCGACTCCGCGGGCTGCACGGCCGTGGTCGCCACCGAATGCGAGCAGGAGTATCTGCGCCCGCTCCGCCCGGGGAACGTGATCACGTACGACGCCGTCATCGAGTCGGTGTCGCCGCGCAAGACCACCAAGCTCGGCACGGGGCACTTCGTCACCACGCGGATGGACGTCCGGGCCGACGGCGAACTAGCCGGGACGCACCGCTTCCGCATCCTCAAATACGCCCCGGCGAAGACGTACGCATCGACGAAGACGCAAGAACCCGCCAAGAGCGACCGCACCGGCGCAGAAGGAAACACCGCCCGCCCCCGCCCCGTCGTCAACAGGGACAACGCCGGCTTCTGGGACGGCGTGGCCCGCCGGAAGCTGCTCATCCAGCGGTGCGACGCCTGCGCGGCGCTCCGTTTCCCCTGGCTGCCGGGGTGCGGCGGCTGCGGTTCGCCGGAGTGGACGGCCGTCGAGGCGTCCGGCGCCGGGACGGTCTTCTCGTACGTGGTCATGCACCACCCGCCGTTCCCCGCCTTCGACCCGCCCTACGCGGTCGTGCTGATCGAACTCGCCGAAGGGGTGCGGATGATCAGCAATGTCACCGGGGTCGCCCCGGAGCGGGTGCGCATCGGGATGCCCGTCGAGCTGGAGTTCGTGAGGGTGGACGGCGGGCAGCTGCTGCCCGTATTCCGCGCACCGGCGGCGCGGGCGGCGCGATGAGGGCCGGTGACGAACTGCCTGCGCTCACCGTGCCCGTCACCCGTACGCTCGTCGTCGCGGGTGCCCTCGCTTCCCGTGACTTCAAGGACGTGCATCACGACGCAGAGGCGGCGCGAGCCAAAGGCTCTCCCGACATCTTCATGAACATCCTCACCACCAATGGACTGGTGGGTCGTTTCGTCACCGACCACTTCGGGCCGGAGGCGGTCCTGCGGAGGGTTTCGATCCGTCTCGGTGTGCCCAATTATCCCGGCGATGCCCTGGTATTGACCGGAAGGATCGTCTCTGTGAACGACCGCACCGCCGAAGTCCTGGTCGTCGGCACGAACCGGCTGGGCCCCCACGTCACCGGTACGGTCACGGTGACCCTCCCGTCCCCGGACCCCGCATGAGCACCCGGCACCCCGACCACCTCGGCGGCCGGGCGGCCGTCGTGGGGATCGGGGCGACGGAGTTCTCCAAGGACTCCGGCCGCAGCGAGCTGGCCCTGGCCGCCGAGGCCGTCCGCGCGGCCCTCGCCGACGCCGGGCTCACCCCCGCCGACGTCGACGGCCTCGTCACCTTCACCATGGACACCAGCCCCGAGATCACCGTCGCCCAGGCGGTCGGCATCGGCGAGCTGTCCTTCTTCTCCCGCGTCCACTACGGGGGCGGCGCAGCCTGTGCCACTGTGCAGCAGGCCGCGCTCGCCATAGCGGCCGGCGTCGCCGAGGTCGTCGTCTGCTACCGCGCCTTCAACGAGCGCTCCGGCCGCCGCTTCGGCGCCGGGGTCCAGCGGCGCGAGCCCTCCGCCGAGGGCACGGCCCTCGGCTGGGCACTGCCCTTCGGGCTGCTCACCCCGGCGTCCTGGGTGGCGATGGGCGCCCGCCGCTATCTGCACACGTACGGCCTGGAGCCGGAGGTCTTCGGGCACGTCGCCGTCACCGACCGCCGCCATGCCGCGACCAACCCCGCCGCGTACTTCCACGGCAGGCCCATCACCCTCGCCGACCACGCCGCCTCCCGCTGGATCGCCGAGCCGCTGCGGCTGCTCGACTGCTGCCAGGAGACCGACGGCGGTCAGGCGCTCGTCGTGACCTCCGCCGAGCGGGCCCGCGGGCTGCCGCACCCGCCCGCCGTGATCGTCGCCGCCGCCCAGGGCGCGGGCCGCGCGCAGGAGCAGATGACCAGCTTCTACCGTGACGACCTGACCGGCCTGCCCGAGACGGGAGTGGTCGCGCGGCAGCTGTGGGGCAGCAGCGGGCTCTCGCCGGGGGACATCGACGTGGGCATCCTCTACGACCACTTCACGCCGTACGTCCTGATGCAGCTGGAGGAGTTCGGCTTCTGCGGCCCCGGCGAGGGCGCGGACTTCGTCGCCTCGGACACGCTGCCGCTGAACACCCACGGCGGCCAGCTCGGCGAGGGCTATCTGCACGGCATGAACGGCATCGCGGAGGCCGTGCGCCAGCTCCGCGGCACCGCCGTGAACCAGGTGGCGGGCGCCGGGCGGGTGCTGGTGACCGCGGGCAGCGGAGTTCCCACGTCCGGGCTGCTTCTCGGGGCAGACGGATGAACCGGCGGCGTGTCAGCGGAGAGCCCCGCCCCCGGCCCCCTTTGACTCACGTCATGGCCCGAAGAAGGAAGATCATCGGATATCTCGTCGCCCTGATGGTCGCGGTGACCCAGCTGACCTCGGGCACCGTGCCGGCCGCGGCCGGGGACCGGGGCGATCCGCGCGACGAAGGGGCCAAGATCTTCAAGGGCTGGGGCATCGACGCCTGCCAGGCACCCTCCCTGACCGCCCTGCGCGCCTGGAAGGACTCCGACTACCGCGCCGTCGGCGTCTACTACGCCGGGCGGGCCCGCGCCTGCCCCCACCAGACCTATCTCAGCGGCAACTGGCTGAGCAGCGCCCGGGGGCTCGGCTGGAAGATCCTGCCGATCTTCGTCGGCTCGCAGTCGCCCTGCGTCCGGGCGGACAACAAGAGGGGCTTCGGCATCGGCGACTACCCCTACGACCAGGGTCAGGACGAGGGCCAGGAGGCGGCGAACCGGGCCTCCGCGCTCGGCATCGCCCCCCGCAGCCCGCTCTATCTCGACATGGAGGCGTACGACGACGGCGATGACGACTGCGCCGACATCACCCTCTCCTTCATCCGCGGCTGGAGCGCCACCGTCCGCGACCTCGGCTACATCCCCGGCTTCTACAGCAGCGCGGACTCCGGCGTACGCCACATGGACCGCGCCCGGCGCAACGGCACCTCCGGGCTGCCCGACGTGATGTGGTTCGCCCGCTGGCGCACGGACCCCACGACCGACGGCGAGCCGGCCCTCGGCCGCGGAGCCTGGACCCCGCACCGCCGCATCCATCAGTACAAGGGCAACGTCACCGAGAGTCACGGCGGCCAGAAGCTCACGGTCGACCGGAACCTCGTGGACGCACCGGTGGCCATCATCGACTAGGGCGGCGCTCTCCCCCTCTGGGAGGTGGGGGCAACCCCACGCATACGACCTGAGGGGGATCGCTCTTCGGCACCTCCGGCCGATCCGCGAGGTATGGGCGCGCTCCTAGCGTTGAGGCATGACAGCTTCCGCGACGCCTGTGTGCACCAGCGCCTCCACCGCCGTGTACCCGTCGTTCACCTCGTACGTACGGGCACGCGGCCCGGTGCTCCAGCGCACCGCCCGCTCGCTCACCTCGAACCCGTGCGACGCCGAGGACCTGTTGCAGACGGCGCTGACCAAGACCTACCTGGCCTGGGAGCGCATCGAGGACCACCGGGCGCTCGACGGATACGTGCGGCGCGCGCTGGTGAACACGCGCACCTCGCAGTGGCGCAAGCGGAAGGTCGAGGAGTTCCCGTACGAGGAGCTGCCCGAGCGCGAGTCCGCCGCCCCGGACCCCGCTGAGCAGCAGTCGCTGCACGACGCGATGTGGCGGGCCGTGCGCCGACTGCCGGACCGGCAGCGGGCCATGGTCGTCCTCAGGTATTACGAGGACCTCACCGAGGTGCAGACGGCGGAAGTGCTGGGCGTCTCCGTGGGCACGGTGAAGAGCGCGGTGTCGCGGGCGCTGGGCAAGCTGCGGGAGGACCCCGAGCTGGCGTGCGCGGCCTGACGGCGGGCTACGGGGTGTGGCCTGTGTCTTAGCAACTGGGTAGTGACTTACCGGGAGATACCGCAGGAGAATCGGCGGACGATCACCATTCCGCTTTTGTCCTTCGGGAGGCCCCCCGGTGCTCAGCACGATGCAGGACGTACCGCTCACCGTTACCCGCATCCTCGTCCACGGTGCGCTCGTGCACGGGGACGCCACGGTGACGACCTGGACGGGGGACGGTGAGCCGCTACGGCGGACCTTCCGCGAGATCGGTACGCGGTCCGTGCAGCTCGCCCACGCGCTCCGGGAGGAGCTCGGGGTCGTCGGCGACCAGCGCGTCGCCACGCTGATGTGGAACAACAGCGACCACGTGGAGGCGTACCTCGCCGTGCCCGCCATGGGCGCCGTCCTCCACACGCTCAACCTCCGCCTGCCGGCCGAGCAGCTCGCCTGGATCGTCGGGCACGCGGCCGACCGTGTCGTCATCGTCAACGGCTCCCTGCTGCCGCTGCTCGCGCCGCTGCTGCCGCACCTGGACTCCGTCGAGCACGTCGTCGTCTCGGGCCCGGGTGACCTGTCCCTCCTGGAGGGCTGTCGCCCGCGGGTGCACGACTACGAGCAGCTGATCGCCGGGCGCCCCGGCGACCACTTCGACTGGCCTGAGCTGGACGAACGCCAGGCCGCCGCCCTCTGCTACACCTCGGGCACCACGGGCGAGCCCAAGGGCGTGCTCTACAGCCACCGTTCGATCTATCTGCACGCCATGGAGGTCAACGCGGCGGCCTCCTTCGGGCTCACCCCGGCGGAGATCTGCCTGCCCGTGGTCCCCATGTTCCACGTGAACGCCTGGGGGCTGCCGCACGCCGCGTTCATGGCCGGTACGTCGATGCTGATGCCCGACCGCTTCCTCCAGCCGGGCCCGCTCGCCGACATGATCGAGGCGGAGCGGCCCACGGTCTCCGCCGGTGTCCCCACCATCTGGGCGGGCCTGCTCGCCGAACTCGACGCCCGGCCGCGCGACATGTCCTCCCTCCGCACGGTCATCAGCGGCGGTTCCGCCTGCCCGCCCGTGCTGATGCGCGGCTTCGAGGAGCGGCACGGCGTACGGCTCGTCCAGGCGTGGGGCATGACGGAGACCTCCCCGCTGGGCTCCGTCGCCTACCCGCCCACCGGCCTCACCCCCGAGGAAGCCTGGCCGTACCGCGTCACCCAGGGCCGCCTCCCCGCCTCCGTCGAATTCCGCCTCTCGGGCCCCAGCGGTGAACTCCTGCCCTGGGACGGCGAGTCGGCGGGCGAACTGGAGGTACGCGGCCCGTGGATCGCCGGTGCGTATTACGGCGGCGCCGGGGCGGAGCCTGTGCGCCCTGATGACAAGTTCAGTGCGGATGGGTGGCTGCGTACGGGGGATGTCGGCACGATGTCTCCCGACGGTTTCCTCACTCTCACGGACCGGGCGAAGGATGTCATCAAGTCCGGGGGTGAATGGATTTCTTCCGTGGAGCTGGAGAATCACCTGATGGCTCATCCGGAGGTGGCGGAGGCGGCTGTCGTCGCCGTGCCGGACGAGAAGTGGGGGGAGCGGCCGTTGGCGGCGGTCGTTCTGCGTGATGGCTCTGATGTCTCGTACGAGGTGCTGCGGGTCTTTTTGAGCGAGCGGGTGGCTCGGTGGCAGGTGCCGGAGAGGTGGGTGCGGGTTGCTTCTGTGCCTAAGACTTCTGTCGGGAAGTTTGACAAGAAGGTGCTTCGGAGGTTGTACGGGGAGGGGGCGCTGGAGGTTTCTGTGCTGGGGTAGTTGGGTGCGGGTGCGTTGCGCCTGCGGCGGGCTTTGTTCCCCAGTCCCGCCCCTTCCCGGCTGCGTCTGATGTGCGGCTCCGCCGCGTGGGGGCAAGCCCCCAGACCCCCGAAGCACGCTTCGCGCGCTGTCTTCAAACTCCCCCAGCGGTAGCTGGGGGAGTTTGAGGACGAGCGCCGCAGGCGCTGCGCGTCAGCCGACGTACCCGCACATCGGGGTCTGGGGCAGCGCCCCAGTTTCGGGAAGGGGCGGGGCTGGGGAACAAAGCCCGCCGCAGGCGCCGCGAGCCGCACCCATCAAACAAACGGCGTGATCCCCTCCGGCACCCCCAAAAGCACCTTCCCATAAACCTCCGCCCCCACCACCGGCGTAGTAGCCGCATGCCGCCCCGCGGCAGACGCATCGCGCCATATCCGCTGAAGCGGATTGGCCGACGCGAAAGCCCCGCCCCCGTGCACATTCATCAGCGTATTGATCGCCGACAGCACGTTCTCGATCGCATGCCCCGCGTCGGCCCGCACGCGCGCCCGGGTCAGCAGGTCCAGATCCTCGCCCCGCTCCGCCGCCCTGTCGATATCGGCCGCGGCACGGTGCAGATGCAGATGAGCCGTGTCGATCTTCATGGCCGCCTCCGCGACCTGTAGCTGCACGCCCACGGACTCCGCCTGGGTCTCGTAGTAGGTGTACGAGATCGGCTTGGCCGCGGCCTTTTCCACGACGAGCTTCAATGCGGCACGGCCCAGGCCCAGTTGGGCTCCGGCGAGGCCGGTGGTCAGGAGGGGGGAGAAGGGGGAGCGGTAGAGGCCGGTGGGGCCGTGGTCGGCGGGGATGTCGCCCTTGATGGCCTTCGGTACGGACATCACCCGGTGCTCGGGGACGAAGACGTCCTCGGCGATCAGGCAGTTGCTGGCGGTGCCCTGGAGGCCGGAGACGAACCAGGTGTCCTCCAGCGTGAGCTCGGCCCGCGGGACGAGGGCCATCGCCTGGTCGGTCACCTCGCCGTGGGCGTCGGTGAGCGGCATGCCGAGGACGGCCCAGGAGGAGTGCGAGGAGCCGGAGTTGTAGTACCAGCGGCCGGACATCCGCCAGCCGCCCTCGACCTTGCGGCTGGTGGAGGTCGGGCTGAAGACGCCGGTGACCCGGGCGTCGGGGTCGGTGCCGAAGACCTCGTCCTGGGCCTGCTCGGGGAAGAGCGAGGCGAGCCAGTTGCAGGTGTTGACGACGGCGAGCACCCAGCCTGTGGAGCCGTCGCCCTCGGTGGTCGCGGCCGTGACGTCGATCAGGGTGCGTACGTCGGACTCGTAGCCGCCGAAGCGCCGGGGCACGGTCAGCCTGAAGAGGCCGGCCTCCGTCAGCGCGTCGATCACTTCGTCGGTCACCCGCCGCTCCGCCTCGATCGTGGCGGCGTGCTCGCGCAGCAGCGGTTGCAGGGCCTCCGCCCGTGCGACGAGCTCCTCGCGGGTCGGGGCGGGGGTGTGCGTGGTGGTCATGTGGGCCTCCTGGCTTGTGGGTTCACCGCGCGAAGGCGGAGTGGGTGCCGAAGGTGCGGTGGCTGTAGACGAGCGGCGCGGCGGCGGACGTACGGACGTGCACGACGCGCCCCAGGAGCAGCAGGTGGTCGCCGCCCTCGACCGTCGAGCCGAGCTCGCAGACGAGCCAGCCCGGCGCCTCCGTCAGGCGGGGCAGCCCGTGGTCGTGCCGCCAGGGCGCCCCGGACGCGGCGAAGCGGTCGGGCAGGCGGCGGGCGAAGGTCGTGGCCAGATCGTCCTGGTCGTGGCCGAGGACGTTCACGCCGAAGCGGCCGGTCGCGAGGATGCGGGTGAGCACGTTCGAGGAGCGGTCCAGCGCCACCGAGACCATCGCGGGGCGCAGGGACAGCGAGGTGAACGCGCTGACCGTGACCCCGTACGGGGTTCCGTTCTCGGCGGCCGTCACGATCGTCACCGGGGAGCAGACGCCTGCCATCGCGTCGCGGAAGTCCTGCTCGATCACTGCGCCTCCTTCAATCACCATGATGATTACGGTGATCATGCGTGTGGTTTACGAGGGGCGTCAAGGGGTGCAATGCTATTCGTCATAATCATTCCGAACCCTTGAGGAGTGCCATGGGTACCGCGGACCCCCGCAACGTCTCCCGGCAGCCGCGGTACACCGGCGAGCCGCCCGCGTTGCGGCGCGACGACTGGGAGCGCTCCTCGTCGAGGTCCCGAGCGGAGGTCGCCGCCGACCGCCTCGCCGAGCGTGTCGCCCGTACGGAGGCGGGGGCGCGGCTCGGCACCAAGGAGGAGCTGCGGGCCGAATGCGGCGTGTCCGTCGGCACGTTCAACGAGACGCTGCGGCTGCTCCAGGCCCGTGGGCTGGTGACCGTGCGGCCCGGCCCCGGTGGCGGGCTCTTCGCCGCCCAGCCGCCGTCCGCCGGACGGCTGGGCGCCTGGGCCGATGCCCTCGACGACCGTGATCCGCAGGACGCGCGGCGCATCCGCGACGCCCTTGACGTGCTGCTGGTCGAGGACGCCCTCTGGCACGCGTCGCCCGCCGATATCGCCGCGCTGCGCGGCGACTTGACCGCCCTCGCCCAAGCGGCGGAGGCCGCCGACGCCCCCGCGTTCGCGCACGCCGACCGCCGGCTGCGCGGCCGGCTGGCGTCGCTCAGCCCCACGGCGCTGCTGCGCACGCTCTACGAGGGCCTGCTCCCGGCGGCGGAACCGGCTGAACTCGCCGTGGACGCGGAGGGGTTGCGCGCGCGGTACGAGCGGCAGGCGGCGCTCGTCGAGGCGCTCGACATCCGCGACAAGGAGCGGGCGCTGCGGCTGGCTGCTGCGCCGGTTTGTGATTGACGGCTTGCGCGGTGCGGGTTGCTTCCGCCTGCGGCGGGCTTTTTCCCCAGCCCCGCCCCTTCCCGAAACCGGGGAGACCCCGGACCCCAACGCCCTCCGGGCGTGTCCTCGAACTCCCCCAGCTACCTCCCCCAGACGGAGTCTGGGGGTGCCCCCAGAGGTGCCCCAACGGGCTGAAACACCAGCCCGTTGGGGGCACCCCCCAGCGGTAGCTGGGGGAGTTCGAGGACGAGCGCCGCAGGCGCTGCGCGTCAGCCGACGTACCCGCACATCGGGGTCTGGGGCGCAGACCCAGTTCGGGAAGGGGCGGGTAGGGGAAAAGCGTGCCGCAGGCCGGCCTGGCGGCGTAGGGTCACCACGGCCCGGTACCTCCGCCCGTCAGGGACGGGCAGCAACGTCCGAAGGAGTCGGCCCGGGCTTCGTGTGGAGGACCTCGCGGGCCTGGTCCGCGGCGCGGGCGAGGCTTTCGGAGACGAAGTCGAGGAAGCGGGCGATGTTCTCCAGGCGGGTGGCGGCCGGGGTGCCGGGGACGAGGATGCCGACGCCCTGACGCGCGGTTTCGGCGACCTCCACGGTGCCGCGCACGCTGGCCATCATCGACTGGTACCAGACGTCGTCGTCGACGACGTAGCGCTCGCGGCGGCGTTCGTCGCGCTCCCGGCGGATGAGGCCCTGGCCCTCCAGGAACGCGACCGCCTTGGAGATGGACGCCGGGCTGACCTGGAGTCGCTGGACGAGTTCGGACGCGGTGTGGCTGCCCGTGTCGCTGATGCAGAGGCAGGCCAGCACCCTGGCCATCATTTTGGGCGTGCCCGACTGTATGAGCACGGTGGTGAAGACCTCCTCGTACGCGCGCACCGCCTCGGGGTCGCGTCCGTGCGCCTGCGGGGGCGCGTCCGGGCCCCCGGGTGCGGGCTGCCTGCGCCGGTGGGCGCGGCGTTCGGTGGCGCGGTGGGCCAGGTCGGCGCGGTAGGTGGTGGGGCCGCCGTTGCGCATCACCTCGCGCGTGATCGTCGAGGTCGGCCGGTCCAGGCGTCTGGCGATCTCCGCGTAGGCGAGGCCGTCGGCCAGCCCCGACGCGATCTGCTGGCGTTCCTGCTGGGTGAGCCTGCCACCGGGCATCGCGGTCTCCTTCGTGCTCCTCGGTCGCCCCAGCATAGCGTTCACCCTCATTTCATTGCAACGAGCGCGGCGGTGGTTGTTGCGTTAGCACTCAAAGTCGTTGCAACGATTTATGGGACTTGACCTGCAAGTATGCTGCTCGCGTGCAACGAAGTCGTTGCCGGAGCTGCGAACGCAACGTAGCGTTTCACTCATCGGAAACGACGAGTCCAAGGAGCGCACGATGCAGAAGTTCGCCACCCCCGCCCCGATCTCCGCCGTCCTCGACATCCCCGCCGGGCGCGTCCAGCTCATCGCCGCCGACCGCGCCGACACCACCGTCGAGGTCCTGCCCGCCAACCGTGCCAAGGGCCGCGACGTCCAGGCCGCCGAGCAGACCACCGTCGACTTCGCCGACGGCGTCCTGCGGATCCGCACCGCCGGGGCCAAGAACCAGTTCTTCGGTCCCTCCGGAGCCTTGGAGATCACCGTTCAACTGCCCGTCGGATCCCGCGTCGAGGCCAAGGCCGCCGCTTCCGAGCTCCGCGGCGTCGGCCGCCTCGGGGACGTCGTCTTCGACGGCGCGTACCACCAGATCAAGATCGACGAGGCCGCGAGCCTCCGCCTCACCGCCGTCGACGGCGACGTCGAGGTCGGCCGGCTCGGCGGTCCCGCGGAGATCAGCACCGCGCGGGGCGACATCCGGATCACCGAGGCCGTGCGCGGCACGGTCGTGCTCCGCACCCAGTCCGGCGACATCTCGGTCGGCGCCGCTCGCGGAGTCTCCGCCGCGCTGGACGCGGGCACCAGCTATGGCCGCATCAGTAACGCGCTGAAGAACGACGGCACCGCCGGACTCGACATCCGCGCCACCACCTCCCACGGCGACATCACCGCCCGCAGCCTCTGAGACCGAAGACCTCTGAGACCGAAGCCCGCAACGAGGAGCACCTCCCATGACCGACCTGGCCATCGCGGCGAACGGGCTGCGCAAGTCCTACGGCGACAAGACCGTCCTCGACGGCGTCGACCTGGCCGTTCCCGAAGGAACGATCTTCTCCCTGCTCGGCCCGAACGGCGCCGGGAAGACCACCGCCGTGAAGATCCTCTCCACCCTCGTCCCGCCCGACCCCGCCTCCGGCGCCATTCGCGTCGGCGGCCACGACCTCGCCGCCGACCCGCAGGCGGTACGCGCCGCGATCGGCGTCACCGGGCAGTTCTCCGCGGTCGACGGCCTGATCACCGGCGAGGAGAACATGCTCCTCATGGCGGACCTGCACCACCTGTCCAAGCGCGAAGGGCGGCGGGTCACCGCCGAGTTGCTGGAGCGGTTCGACCTGGTCGAGGCCGCGAGGAAGCCCGCCTCCACCTACTCCGGCGGCATGAAGCGCCGCCTCGACATCGCGATGACCCTCGTCGGCGACCCGCGGATCATCTTCCTCGACGAACCGACCACCGGCCTCGACCCGCGCAGCCGCCACAACATGTGGCAGATCATCCGCGAGCTCGTCGGCGGCGGCGTCACCGTCTTCCTCACCACGCAGTATCTGGAGGAGGCCGACGAGCTCGCCGACCGCATCGCCGTGCTCGACGACGGGAAGATCGCCGCGGAGGGCACCGCCGAGGAGCTCAAGCGGATCGTCCCGGGCGGGCACGTCCGGCTCCGCTTCACCGACCCGCTCACCTACCGGTCCGCCGCCCTCGCCCTCCGCGAAGTCACCCGGGACGACGACTCGTTGGCCCTCCAGATCCCCAGCGACGGCAGCCAGCGCGAGCTGCGCTCCATCCTCGACCGGCTGGACTCCGCCGGCATCGAGGCGGACGAGCTGACCGTGCACACCCCCGACCTCGACGACGTGTTCTTCGCCCTGACCGGCGGCACCGGCGTCCCCGCCCAGCCCAAGGAGACCGTCCGATGAGCACCCCCCTGGCTCCCGCCCGCCCGACCCGGATTTCCCTTGCCGTACGAGACTCGTCCACCATGCTGCGCCGCAACCTCCTGCACGCCCGGCGCTATCCCTCCCTCACCCTGAACCTCCTGCTCACCCCGGTCATGCTGCTGTTGCTCTTCGTCTACGTCTTCGGCGACGTGATGAGCGCGGGCATCGGCGGCGGCGCGGACCGCTCCGCGTACATCGCGTATCTCGTCCCGGGCCTCCTGCTGATGACCATCGGCAGTACGACGATCGGCACCGCGGTCTCCGTCTCCAACGACATGACCGAAGGCATCATCGCCCGCTTCCGCACGATGGCCATCCACCGCGGTTCGGTGCTCGTCGGGCACGTCGTCGGCAGCGTGTTGCAGTGCGTCATGAGCGTGGTCCTCGTGGGCGGTGTCGCCGTGGCCATCGGCTTCCGGTCCAAGGACGCCGGCGTCCTGGAGTGGGTGGCGGCGTTCGGGCTCCTCGTGCTCTTCGCCACGGCGCTCACCTGGATCGCGGTCGGCATGGGTCTGATCAGCCCGAACGCCGAGGCCGCGAGCAACAACGCGATGCCGCTGATCCTGCTGCCGCTGCTCTCCAGCGCCTTCGTCCCGGTGCACGCCATGCCGGGCTGGTTCCGGCCGATCGCCGAATACCAGCCCTTCACGCCGGCCATCGAGACCCTCCGGGGCCTGCTGCTCGGCAGCGAGATCGGCGACAACGGCTGGCTGGCGGTGGGCTGGTGCGTGGGTCTGGCGGTGCTCGGATATTTCTGGTCGGCGGCGAAGTTCGACCGCGATGCGAAGTAGTGGGCGGCGCCCGTGATCCGGCCGCCCGTTCAGGCCGACCGGATCACGGGCACCTGGAGTTCCGTCACCCACTGGTCGCGGTCCTTGGGGCATTCCAGGTTGATCTCGCGGGGGTGGGCGGTCGCGCGGTAGCCGTGGGCGTCGATCCAGCGGGCCAGGGTCTGGACCGTGGGGACCACGGCCTCCATCGAGCCGCGGTGGACGATGGTCGCCGCCTGGTCGAGGGGCGGCAGGTCCAGGACGCGGAAGGCGGCTTCCTGGAGCGGGGCCGAGACCTGTACGGCCGCGTGGACGGTGATCTGGCCGTCCCCCTCCGGAACGTCCTCGTAATAGGCGAGCCCGGGGCCCGTGGGGGTGACGCCCGCCTCCCGCAGGAGCGGGAACAGCTCGTCGTAGAGCGGCCGGATGACGGGGCTGATGCCCTCGGGAGACAGACTCGCGGCGGTCGCGGTCAGCTCCGCCACCCGCAGGGCGGGGAGGCTCTTGATGACGACGTCGTCGGTGGGCATGTGCCCCTCGCTCTCGATCGCTCGGAGCCGCGCCTCGACCTGCACGAGCCGCGCTTCGGCGGCGGCCACGGCCGTCTCCAGCTCGGCCCGCCGCAACCGCAGCATGCCGCGCAGCTCACCGGCGCCGACCTTCTCGTCCACGATGTCCCGCACCTGCTGGAGGGTGAAGCCGAGGTCCTTGAGGGCGATGACGCGGTTGAGGCGGGCGAGCTGGGAGGCGGTGTAGTAGCGATAGCCGGTGGTGGGGTCGACGTGGGCGGGGCGCAGCAGTCCGGTGGCGTCGTAGTGCCGCAGCATCCGGACGGATACGCGGCCGTGGCGGGCGAAGTCTCCGATGGTGAACATGATGTCTCCGAGCTGACCGCCTGACACGGTGTGAGAGTCAAGAGGCGGGGTGACAATCTTCGGGATCGCCCAACTCTGTGGCTGTGGGCCGCTATTGTGACGTTCGGCGCACCTCGTGTGCCCCCTCCCTGGAGGACGCATTTCCCTTCCGGACGCTCGCCCAGGGCGCCCGGCACGGGCGTCCTCCTGTGCACCCCCGGACAGGGTGCGAAGCAGGGAGGGGGTGCCCATGGGACGCCACCGGAAGAAGTCGCTTGCCGAACGGGTCTACGCGGTGATCCGCGAGTTCGGGAGGTGGCTGATCGGACGGTGACCGTCAGTCCTCACAAGACCTGAGGACTGACGGTCAAGAGCCGTCCATCTCTTCTGGTCGGCCCTCGTCGCGGACTGTCCCTCCGTGGCGGGGGCCTATGCGCGGCCGGGCGCCCGACCGCTTGAACGCCAAGCTAGCACCGACCGGGCGGGCGGCGCACTAATACGTCGGCTGCTTCGGGTTCGGGCCGTACTTGTTGTGGTGCGGCGTCGAGTCCAGGCACATGAAGACCAGCAGGATGATCCATCCCACGAGCGGTACCAGGCCTATCAGGATCCACCAGCCCGAGCGGTCCGTGTCGTGCAGGCGGCGGAAGCTGACCGCGAGGGTGGGGATGAGGAGGGCCAGGGCGAAGGCGAACTGGAGGATCTGGTTCGTGCCGAGGAGGGCGTCGGCGACGGCCAGGACGAGGCTGATGACCGTGGCGATCAGGGTGAACATCCAGTATTCCTGGCGGCGTGCCCGGCCGTTGAATACCGCGTATTTCTTGAGCACGTCCGTGAACCAGTGCATGAGGTCTCCGTTCCTGTGGGTAAAGGAAAGGTAAAGTTACCTCATGTTTGGTGGTGGTCGGCAAGTCGGTCCGTTGTCGGGTGCGGGTGTGTTGTGGCTGGGGTGGGGTGGCCTCAATCGCCGGCCGGGCTTGGGTTGTGGTGGGTGCGCTTTCCGCTGGGTGCGGGGGCGGTTTTTGGGTGCGGGTCCGATGTCTTGTGCGGGTTGTGTGCGCCTGCGGCGAGCGGCCTCAAACGCCGGCCGGGCTGGGTTGTGGTGGGTGCGCTTTCCGCTGGGTGCGGGGGCGCTTTTTGGGTGCGGGTCCGTTGCGCCTGCGGCGGGCGGCCTCAAGCGCCGGCCGGGCTTGGGCTGTGGTGGGTGCCGGGGGCGGCGCCTCCGGGCTGGGGACCTGGAACGCGGTGCGGGCACCCTCATGCGTATTGGGTGCCGTGACGTCGCACCGCGTTCCAGAACCCCACCCTCCGACCCCACCCCCTCCCGCCGGTGGGTGGCTATCCCTTGCCGCGCCTTATACGGCGCCTGAAGTCGGGAGCGTCCGTCACCGGAGCGTCCGTTGAGCCGTGTGTGAGTGTGTAGCCACACTTGGAACACTTCTCAGCCTGCACTAAGCCTTCCTGGTCCACCGTTTTCATGTGGAACTCGGACGGGCATCCATGTTCCTCCATCGTCGGGAGCATCGGCCCACCTCCTGTATGCGCTTCGAGCAACCTAGCGCGCCGGGGGAGGCGTCGGCACTCCCCAACTCCTTTTCTTCGCGCTGGCATTCGAGGGAGTGGGGTGTTTGAATTTGGTGATGCCCGCTCTGACCGTTGCCACCTGGCGGTGGAAAGACTCGTCGAATTCCTCGCCCAGCCAGCCCTCGTGAGGGCCGTCCTCGCGGCAGGCGCGGCAGCGGCCGCCCGGGAGGTTGCGGGCCGGGGCGCCGCAGCCCTCGCATTCCGTGAGGTGGGGCTGAGGCGGTGGCGTCTGGGCGCGTTGTGGGGGGAGTTTCGACTTGAGGCGGTTGCGGGCGAATGCGCCCGGGCAGTGGACGCCTTCCGGCGGGAGGCCCGCCGTCAGGGCCTGTACGAGCTCCGCCTCCGTCGCGCCCCTCGCCAGCCATTCCTCCGCCAGGGGCGCCAGCTGCTCGCATTCCCTCGCCGAGAGCGTCATGCGGGGGTCCGTGCCGCCCACGTTCGCCAGGATCGTGTACGCGGGCGGCGGCGCCGCTTCCTCCGTAGGGGTGGGTTCCGATTCGGTCGGGACGTCGCCCCGGAGGAAGCGCTTCCACCACGACTCGTCGCGCGCGGTCCGTGAGAAGTACGTACGGAAGACCCACTGCGTCCCGACGGTTTCGCGCCTGCGGAAGAGGTGACCTGCCCTGGTCAGGGCGTTGAGGGCCGTTCGTACGGCTTGCTGGCCGTAGGCGGCGAGTTCCTTGGCGAGCGTCTTTACGTCGATCGCCGCGCCTTCCGGCAAGCGGTCGATGTACGTCGCGATCGCCGCCTCGCGGGCGGGGAGGTGGGAGAAGTCGCCTCGGCGGCGGGGGTTCTGAGCGGGTGCGGAGCGTTTTCCGTAGCCCGCAGGGGCCATGGGGGCACTAAAGTTGGCGACAGCCACGGGGATCCTTTGGTGATCTCTGGTGGTCAGACCCCCGTTCGGTGTTGGTAGCACCGGCGGGGGTTGTTTGTTGCTGCGCACGCTACACAGTCCGTGCTCACCGTCGCCACTCGGCTACCGATAGTCATACGAGTTGTGGTACGCGGGAGTTGGGAGGGTGGGTGGGTTGAGCCTGCCACCCATTCCTTGGAGAAGTCGCTCGGGTCTCGGCGCCCGTCCCCCGAAGCTCAAGCGTCGGCCGACGCGTAGGTTATGAAGTCCGCCCAGGCGGGGGAGGGTATGGACAGTTGGGGGCTATACGTGAGCTTTGAGTCTCGGACGTGGATGGTTCGGGTTCGCTTCGCGACTTCCACGCAGCTCTTGTCGGTCTGGTCAGTGCTGTAGCTGGACTTGAACCACTGCAAGCCGCTCATAGTTCCTCCAACAGTTTGCTGATGAATCTCCGGGACTCGTCTTCGCTCAGAGCCTGCATGCGGAGCATGGCGAAGCGCTTGGTCATGCTGCTGATCCTCTCGCGGTCGCTGTCCAGCTGGGAAGTGCTGTAGTTCTCGGTGTAGACGAGTTGCTCGCCTTCCGTGCTCTCCAGCATCGTGAACGCGCCGGACATGCCCGGGAAGTAGCCTTGCCCGGCTGGCAGGATCTGAATGAACACATTGCGCTGCTCGCCGACGGCCAGCAGGTGACGGAGCTGCCTCTTCATCGTCTCGACTCCGCCCAGCATGGTGCGTAGAGCGGGCTCGAAAATCACGAAGTTGAACAGCGCGGTCGTCTCTTCCAGCCGCTTCTGGCGGTGCAGGCGCAGGGCGACGCCGTTCTCGATGCGCTCGTCGCTTACGGGAGGAACGCCGCACTGCATGAGCGTTCTGGCGTACTCCTCGGTCTGCAACAGCCCCGGAATGACGACGAGCTCGAAATTGTGCAGGGCGATGGCTTCGGCCTCGGCGGCCATGTACTCCGGAACCTGCGGAGCAGCTGGCTCCGGCTGAAGGTAAGGGCAAGCCGCCAGCAACAGCCCCTGCGCCCCGCACATTTGATCCGCGACTTCGAGAACTCGCCGCGTCGGCTTCCGGCGTCCCTGTTCCATCGACTTGATGGTCTCTACGCCGTAGTTGGACTCCTTGGCCAAGTCCTCGCGGCTGACGCCCGCGATCGTTCGCCAGGACTTGAGTTGGTCGCCGCAGTACCGCCATGACACCGGCGGGTTGGCAATGCCACGCATCAGCATTGGGGCTCACCTCACGCTACGCACCCTTATGGTCACCGCGCAGGCTAGACCTGGCCAGAGCTTCGGAGGCTCTGTACAAGAAAAAATTCGCCCGCACGGGTGCGCGAGGTGGGTCAGCCCAACTTCGAGAGGAGATCGACGATCCGCCCCTGAACCTCCGCACTGGTGGAGCGTTCGGCGAGGAAGAGGACGGTCTCCCCGGCCGCCAGCAGCGCGAGTTGCGTGGGGTCCATGCCGGCGGAGGTGTAGACGACGAGGGGGGTACGGGCCAGGAGGCCGTTGCCGCGCAGCCAGTCGACGATGCCGGCGCGGCGGCGGCGTACCTGCATGAGGTCCATGACGACGAGGTTGGGGCGGAGTTCGGCGGCGAGGGTCACCGCGTCGGCGTCGCCGGTGGCGTGGGCGACCTGCATGCCGCGTCGTTCGAGGGTGGCGGTCAGGGCTTCGGCGATGGGGGCGTGCTCCTCGATGAGGAGGACGCGGGAGGGGTGCATCTCGCTGTCGCGGGGGGCGAGGGCCTTGAGGAGTACGGCGGGGTCGGCGCCGTACGCGGCTTCCTTGGCGGCCTGGCCGAGACCGGCCGTGACCAGCACGGGGACCTCGGCGGCGATGGCGGCCTCGCGGAGGGACTGGAGGGCGGTGCGGGTGATGGGGCCGGTGAGGGGATCGACGAAGAGGGCGGCCGGGTAGGCGGCGATCTGGGCGTCGACCTCCTCGCGGGAGTGGACGATCACGGGGCGGTAGCCGCGCTCGGTGAGGGCGGTGCGGGTGGAGTCGTCGGGGGCGGGCCAGACGAGGAGGCGGCGGGGGTTGTCGAGGGGCTCCGGGGGGAGCTCGTCGTCCATCGGGGGGCGGGGGGTGTTGACGACCTCGACGGCGCTGTTGGGACCGTCGAGCGGCTCGGGGCCCTCGGCGCCGTCGTCCGGGGCTCCTATGGCGAAGGTCCGGCCCTGCGGGGTGCCGGGGGTCTGCGGGCGGGGGGTGGCGGCCGAGGGGGTGGGCGTCTGGCGCTCCTCCTCGGAGGGGTTGCCGAGCTTGCGACGCCTGCCGGAACCGACGGGCGTACCGCCGGGGGGCGTCGTGTCGGGGCCCTGGCCGAGCATGCGGACGCTGATGGGTCCGGTGGCGGCGGCAGCCTTCGGCGCGGCCCCGGGCTCCTCGGCGAGGGCCCGCCGGGCGCGGCGGCGGCCGGTGGGGGGCGTGGGGTCTTCGCCTTCGGCTTGCTGGTTCGCGGGGCGGGTGGCGTCGGCGGGCGCGGCCTCTTCGCCCGGCCGGGGGGTGCCGCGGGTGGGGTGGTTCTGGGGGGCGCCTGCGGCGGGTGCCGCGTGGTGGTGCTGCGGATTGTCGGAGCCGCCGGGGCGGCCGGCGTCCTGGCCGCTGTTGCCCGCGGGGGCGTCGCCGTGCCGCGCCGGGGCGCCGTCGCCCGGGGCGCTCCCCGGAGCGGGCCAGCCGGTTGCGGGCCGCGCGGGGTGGTTCTGGGGAGTGCCTGTGCCGGCGGCCGCGCCGCCGGGGTTCGGGTTGCCGTCGGGCACGGAGCCGGGCCGGCCCGCGTTGCCTGCGGCGGGCTGCTGGTTCGGGTCGCCAGGGGACGCGGGCGTGCCGCCCGGTGCGGGCCAGCCCGCGGGGCTCCCCGCCGGGTGGTTTTGTGCGTCGCCCGCGGTGGGCTGCTGGTTCGGGTCGCCGGGGAACGCGGCCGGGCTGCCGTCGGCGTCGCCTGGCCGGACTTGGGTACGGGTCGCGCCGCGCGCGGGCCGGCTCTGCGCCAGGCCGGGGCGGATCGCGTTCGGGCCGCCGACGGCGTCCTGGGACGCCGTGTCCTCACCCGGTGCGGGCCAGCCGGTCGCGGTCCGCGCGGGGTGGTTCTGCGGGCCGCCCGCGCCGGATCCTTGACCGTCGGCGAGGAAGGCGGCGGTGCCGCCCGCGTTCGGACCGCCGACGGCATTGCCCGGCGCGGGCCAGCCGCCAGGCGCGCCTGTGGGGTTCGGGTTGCCGTCGGGTCGGTTGGCGTTGCCTGTGGCGGGCTGTTGGGCCGGGTTGCCGGGGAAGGCGGGCGTGCCGCCCGCAGGGGCGTACGGTGCCGCGCCGTCGCCCGGGCGGGCCGGGGTGCCGCCGGGCGTGGAGCCCGTCGTGGGGCCGGGGTTGCCGGGGAACGCGGCCGTGCCGCCGCCCTGCTGCGGTGCGCCCGGCTGTCCGGTCCGGCCCTGGTGCGGGGCGTCGCTTGCGGACGGCGCGCTGCCGGCCGGTCGGCTCGTACCGCTTGCGGCAGGCTGCTGGTTCGGCTCGCCGAGGAACGCGGCCGCGCCCCCCTGCTGCGCGTTGCCGGGTGCGGGCCAGCCGCCGGGCGGTGCGGGGTTGGGGGTGCCGTCGGGCGCGGAGCCTGTTCCGGCGCGGCTCTCGTCGCCGAGGAACGCCGCGGTACCGCCCGCAGTGTTCTGCGGTGCGGGGCCAGGCTGCGCGCCGTTGCCGCCCTGGGCGGGGAGGGGCCGTCCGGTCCGGTCCTGCTGCGGGGCGCCCGTGGTGGGCGCGGAGCCCGCGTTCGGGGTGCCGTCGGGTGTGGAGCCGCCTGTCGTGGGGCCGTGGCTGGGGTCACCAAGGAAGGCGGCCGTCCCGCCACCCTGCGGCGGGGCGCCCGTTGTGGATGCGTTGCCGGGTGCGGAGCCCGTCGTGGGGCCGTGGTTCGGGTCGCCGGGGAACGCGGCCGTGCCGCCGCCCTGCTGCGGGGCGCCGGGCTGTCCGGTCCGGCCCTGGTGCGGGGCGTCGCCTGCCAACGGCGAGTTGGAGCCCGGTCGGCTCGCGCTGCCTGCGGCAGGCTGCTGGTTCGGGTTGCCGAGGAATGCCGCCGTCCCGCCCGGCTGCGGGGCGCCCGGCGCGGGCCAGCCGCCGGGGGGGAGCGGGGCGGCCGCCGGGTTCGCGTTGCCCTCGGTGCCTGTTCCGGCGCGGCTCTCGTCGCCGAGGAATGCCGCGGTGCCACCCACAGCGTTCTGCGGTGCGGGTCCGTGCTGCGCGCTGTTGTCGCCCTGGTCCTGCTGCGGGGCGCCCGTTGCGGGTGCGGGCCAGCCGGGGTTCGGGTTGCCGTCGGGTGTGGAGCCGCGTGTCGCACCGCCGTGGTTCGCGTCGCCGAGGAACGCGGCCGTGCCGCCCGCAGGGGCGTACGGTGCCGCGCCGTCGCCCGGCCGGGCCGGGTTGCCGTCAGGCGTGGAGCCCGCGCCGCCCGCGTTCGGGTTGCCGTCGGAGCCCGCTCCGGCACGGTTCTCGTCGCCGAGGAAGGCTGCCGTGCTGCCCGCCGCCTCCTGCGGTGCCGTGCCGCCACCACCCTGCGTTCCGCCCTGCACGGGGAACGGCCCAGGCCGGCCCTGGTGCGGGGTGCCGTCAGGCGCAGTCGCCGCCGTCGGCGCGTCCTTCTCCTCCGTCGGTGACGGAGCCGGCGGCAGTGCGAACGCCGTGCGCGGGGCGACCGGTTCCGCGTTGGTCTGGCCCGGGATCGGGAGCCGCTCCGGCGTCTCCGTCGCGGCCCGGCGCGCGCGGCGGCCCGTCGGGGCCGTCGGTTCGGGCGTGCGGTCCGCCTCGGCGGGCGGGAGTGCGAACGCCGTGCGCGGTGCCTCGGCCTCCGCGGGGCGCTGCTCCCGCCGGGCGCGGCGCCCGGTCGGGGCGAGTCCGGCGCCGTCCGTGGCGGGCGACTCCTCGTCAATGGCGGGGCGCGCCCGGCGGCGGCCCGTCGGCTGGGGCTCGTCGGGCCGCTCGGCCGTGCCCCGGGCCCGCTGCGCGGGCACCGGCATGACCGTCGTCGCGTTCATCGCGTCCGTGACCGGCCGTTCGGGGGTGCCGGTGACCGGCCCGTTCGCGGCCGAGACGGGCACCTCCAGGACGTAGGCGTTGCCGCCCGCCCCCGGCATGTCATGGGCCTGGAGCACACCGCCGTGCCCCCGGACGATGCCCCGCACGATCGGCCCGTGCACCGGGTCGCCACCCGCGAACGGGCCGCGCACCTCGATGCGTACGACCTCCCCGCGCTGTGCCGCCGCCACGACGATCGTCGAATCCCCGGAGGACGCGGGGGAGCGCGTCGCGTTCCCCGTCGCGTCGACACCAGCCACATCCGCGATCAGATGCGCCAGCGCCTGGGCGAACCGCTCGGGGTCGATCTCCGCCTCGATCGCCGGGGCGTGCACGGCGAACTGCGCGCGGCCGGGACCGATCAGCTCGATCGCGCCCGCGACGCCGGCAGCCACGACCTCGTCCAGCGGGACGGTCTTCCGGGCGAGCTTCGTCTCGCCCGCGTCCAGCCGCTGATAGGCCAGGACATTGTCGACAAGAGTCGACATCCGGGCGTAACCGGCCGAAAGGTGATGGAGGATCTGATTCGCCTCGGGCCACAGCTGTCCGGCCGGGTCGTCGGCCAGCGTGCCGAGCTCGCCGCGCAGTTGCTCCAGCGGGCCGCGCAGCGACGAGTCCAGGACGGCCAGCAGCTGGGCGTGGCGGGCGGCCAGCGCGTCGTACGGCCGACGGTCGGTGAAGGTCATCACCGCGCCGACCAGCTGGTCACCGTCGCGCACGGGCGCGGTCGTCAGGTCGACGGGCACGGCGCGCCCGTCCTTCGCCCACAGCACCTGACCGCGCACCCGGTGCTTGCGCCCGGAGCGCAGGGTGTCGGCGATCGGCGACTCCTCGTACGGGAAGGGCGTGCCGTCCCCGCGCGAGTGATGGATGAGCGGGTGCAGCTCCTGGCCGCCGAGGTCGCTGGCGCGGTAGCCGAGGATCTGCGCGGCGGAGGGGTTGACGAGGACGACCCTGCCCTCGGTGTCGACGCCGACGACACCCTCGGCGGCCGCGCGCAGGATCATCTCCGTCTGGCGCTGCTGACGGGCGAGTTCGGCCTCGGTGTCGAGGGTGCCGGTGAGGTCGCGGACGACGAGCATCAGCAGCTCGTCACCGGTGTACGACTTGTGGTCGGCGTACGGCGTGCGGCCGTCCTCGAGGTTGGCGCTGGTCACCTCGACGGGGAACTGCGAACCGTCCGTGCGCCGCGCGATCATCCGCGTCGGCTTGGTGCGGCCGTCGTCGCTGTCGGGCAGCCGCATCGAGCCGGGGATGCGCCGGGAGTCGAAGTCCGGCAGCAGGGAGAGCAGTCCGCGCCCCACGAGGCCGGTGCCGGGGACCTCGAAGGTCTCCAGCGCTATGTGGTTGGCGTTGACGACCGTGCCGTTGCAGTTGACGAGCAACAGCGCGTCAGGGAGGGCGTCGAGTATGGCTGCGAGGCGAGCAGCGCCTCGGGATGGCCTGCTGCTCACGACGACGCTTCCTCCCTGGATACCGCAACCTTGCAGACTTCGCCGGACGGGCAGCGCCTGCTCCGGCGCCCTCCTGGCGTGTCACTGAGGGGAAGTCTACGGGCTGCGGAGGCGGGCGCGACGGCGGATGACGCGTGCGGCGGGGCGTGCGGACCGGCCGTCGTCCGGTCGTCCCCGGGCCGTTGCGGGGCGTCCCGCCGCAGGCCGGACATGCCTCTTGTGTCAGTCCTCGTCGGAGACTTCCGGGTTGCCGAGCAGCTCGGAGAACTTGTTCCACCGCGCCGTTTCACACCCGTTCGTCCGGCTGAAGTCCGCGTCGACCGGCTTGCCCGCCCAGCGGCCGGAGACGTGGGCCCGCTGCGGACCGCCGTAGATCATCGTGCACGACTGGTTCTTGGGCACGGGCGCGAAGAGGTCCTTCTCCCAGCGCGTCTGCTTGTCGAGCTGGGCGCACGCCTCCTTGGGGTGGTGGTGAGTGCCGCCGTCGGGGTGGCAGTAGAGCTCGTAGCGGCCGTTGTAGCGGCCGGCGTCGCTGATGGTCACCGTGAGGTGATCGCCGCCGTTGTCCTGCTGCGGCAGGGGGAGGGGCGCGGCCGAGACCGCGGGGGCGGCGAGCAGGGCCGGGGCCAGGGCGGCGGCGGTGAGGGCGAGTCTGCGGAGCAGCATGCGGAAACTCCTGGGGCGACGGGGTGCGGCCGCCGGACGACCGGGGCGGGCGTACGCGCCGGGGGCGCGGCCGGTGGGCCGGAGGGGCCCGAAGGGGACCCTTCACCCCTCTAACGCGTGAGAACGCAACGCGTTGCGCGCCGGGAAACATCTTTGCCCCAGCCGGTGAAAGCCCGGTACCGTAGGGATCGATTGGTGGCCGACCGCGAGGCTGTGTCATCATCTGCAAGCACCACCCGCGCATGCGCGGGGGAGCGTGGAGGCGTCGCCTAGTCCGGTCTATGGCGCCGCACTGCTAATGCGGTTTGGGACTTAAATCCCATCGAGGGTTCAAATCCCTCCGCCTCCGCTCGTGTGTGGCCCCGGTCGTCTTCCGAGACGGCCGGGGCTTCCGCGTTTGCTGGGCGGAAGCCCTCCGGCGATCTCCTCCAGGAGGCGTCCAGGAGGCGTTTTCGCAGGTCAGGCGGCAAGTGGCTAATGGATTTCGCGTCACGGCGCAGTTCATGTAATGTTGTCCACGCAACGCCGACCGGCAAGAAAAACCGCCGGGAAGCCGAGCGCTCGTAGCTTAACGGATAGAGCACTTGACTACGGATCAAGAGGTTGCAGGTTCGAATCCTGCCGAGCGCACAGCCGAGAGACCAGAATCACACTCGTGGGAACTGGCCTTTCGTCCGTCGCGGGGTGGAGCAGCTCGGTAGCTCGCTGGGCTCATAACCCAGAGGTCGCAGGTTCAAATCCTGTCCCCGCTACTAAGACCGCAGGACCCGCACTCTCCGGAGTGCGGGTCCTGCGGCGTTTTCCCGGTCGGTCGGTCCGGCCGGGCCGGTCCGCTCAGCCGGCCAGTGGCAGCGCCACGGCGAGTTCGCGCCACTCCGCCAGCGGGAGCTCGCCCGCCTTGCGGCGCGCCGGGTCCAGGACCACCTGGACGGCCACGTGATCCGCGCCCGCCGCCAGGAAGGCGTCCACCCGGGCCCGGACCGCCGAGGCGTCGCCCAGGGCGAAGACCGCGTCGAGGAGCCGGTCGCTGCCGTCGCCCTCGAAGTCCCGCTCGGTGAAGCCGAGGCGCAGCAGGTTGTTCGTGTAGTTGGGCATCGGGAGATAGAAGGCGAGGTAGTCGCGGGCCGACCGGCGGGCGCTCGCCAGGTCGTCGTCGAGGACCACCTTCAGCTCCGGGGCGAGCAGCGGGCCCTCGCCCAGCGTCTCGCGCGCCCGCGCGGTGTGCTCGGCCGTGACGAGATACGGCACGGCCCCCGACGCCCGGTCGCGGGCCAGCCCCAGCATCCGGGGGCCGAGCGCGGCCAGCATCCGCCGGCCCGCGTGCGGACCGTCCGGGGCCGCGTCGAGCTCCTCCAGATACGCCTTCATCGCGGAGTACGGGCGGGCGTACCCCTCGACCATGTGCGGGTGGCTGACGCCCAGCCCCACGACGAACCGCTCCCGCGCGGCCGGTGCGAGCTTCGCGTACGCGGCGGTGATCTCCGCTGCCGGGTGCTGCCAGACGCTGATGATGCTGGTCCCCACGCTGACGCGCCGGGTCGCCTCCAGCAGGCGCCGCGCCTGCGAGACGTCCGGGCTGCCGCCCGCCCACAGCGTGCCGTAGCCCAGCTCCTCCAACTCCGCCGCTGCCGCCCGGATTTCCTCCAGTCGGGCCGGATCGTCCGACCGTAGTTCGTTGCTCCAGACGCCGATCCTGCCGAGCCGTGGTTTCGTCATGGTCCCCACCGTACGGAAGGGGGGCCACGGATTTCTCAGACGAATCACAGGGAGCCGAAAGACCCCTCTCAGCCCGCCCCGCCAGGATCCCCCGTATGACCTCGATCTCGCCTGCCGCGCGAACGGAATTGCTGCACGACGACGGAAGTGCCGTACGGGTGCTGGTCGTCGACGACGAGGCACCGCTGGCCGAACTGCTCTGCCTGGCCCTGCGCTACGAAGGCTGGGACGTGCGCACCGCCGCCGACGGCATGTCCGCCTTGCGCGCCGCCCACGACTTCCGGCCCGACGCCGTCGTCCTGGACGTGATGCTGCCCGACATGGACGGGCTGACCGTCCTCGGCCGGCTGCGGCACGAACGCCCCGACGTCCCCGTCCTCTTCCTCACCGCCAAGGACTCCGTCGAGGACCGCATCGCCGGCCTCACCGCCGGTGGCGACGACTACGTCACCAAGCCGTTCAGCCTGGAGGAGGTCGTCGCCCGGCTGCGCGGGCTCCTGCGGCGCGCCCGCCCGGTGACTCCGCGCGCGGACTCCGTCCTCAC
Organism: Streptomyces sp. NPDC001407; assembly: GCF_042895325.1. Lineage (NCBI taxonomy): Bacteria > Bacillati > Actinomycetota > Actinomycetes > Kitasatosporales > Streptomycetaceae > Streptomyces > Streptomyces sp. NPDC001407. The sequence goes on along the minus strand of NZ_JBIAWF010000047.1, from coordinate 543 downwards.
GGTGGGCGATCTCGTGCTGGACGAGGACAGCCACGAGGTGTCGCGCGGCGGCCAGGAGATCCACCTGACGGCGACGGAGTTCGAGCTGCTGCGGTTCCTGATGCGGAATCCTCGGCGGGTGCTCAGTAAGCCGCAGATTCTGGACCGGGTGTGGTCCTACGACTTCGGGGGGCAGGCGAATGTGGTGGAGCTCTACATTTCGTATCTGCGGCGGAAGATTGATGCTGGGCGCTTGCCGATGATTCATACGCGGCGGGGGGTTGGGTACTTGATCAAGCCAGCCGCGGGCGCGTGATGCGGTGGGTGCCTGCGGCGCTTTGTTCCCCACCCCGCCCCTTCCCGAAACTGGGGCTCTGCCCCAGACCCCGATGTGCAGGTACGTCGGCTGACGCGCAGCGCCTGCGGCGCTCGTCCTCAAACTCCCCCAGCTACCGCTGGGAGGTGCCCCCAACGGGCTGGATTTGGCTGATGTGAGTGCCAATCCAGCCCGTTGGGGGCACCTCTGGGGGCACCCCCGGACGGAGTCTGGGGGAGGGAGCTGGG
>NZ_JBIAWF010000046.1:0-26294 GCF_042895325.1 Streptomyces sp. NPDC001407 | reverse complement strand
CCACGCGAAGCGTGTTGCGGGGCCCCGGCTTCGGGGCACGCAATTCAGCCCGTTGGGGGCACCTCCCAGCGGTAGCTGGGGGAGTTTGAGGACGCTCCCCCAGACTTCGTCCGGAGGGACCCCCAGCAGGGCGCTCTCCGCCGCAGGCGGCAACGGACCCGCACATCGGGGTCTGGGGCAGCGCCCCAGTTTCGGGAAGGGGCGGGATAGGGGAACAACGCGCCGCAGGCACCGACGCACCCGCACCCAGGGGTCCGGGGCAGCGCCCCCCACGCGGCGGAGCCGCAATTAGACGCAGCCGGGAAGCGGCGAGGCAGGGGAACAAAGCCCGCCGCAGCGCACCCACCGGCCCGCAGTCAGGGTGCCGAGGGCGGAGCCCCACGCGGAGCCCCACGCGGAGCCGCACATCAGAACGCAGCCAGGAAGCCGCGGGGTAGCGAAAAAGCCCGCCGCGCCACAGCCGTGAACACCGCCCCAAACAAGTAGCGCCCACCCCACCCCGATGTCACCGTACGTACAGAACCCCTCACGAACAGGAGCCCCCATGCCCCGCATCACCCCCACCCTCTGGTTCGACACCAACGGCAAGGAAGCCGCCGAGTTCTACGTATCGATCTTCCCCAACTCCCGGATCAAGAAGGTGCTGCACTACGGCGAGGGCGGGCCCCGGCCCGCGGGGACCGTGTTGACCGTGGAGTTCTCGCTCGACGGGCAGGATTACATCGCGCTCAACGGCGGGCCACAGTTCACCTTCGACGAGGCGATCTCGCTCCTGATCGACTGTGCCGGTCAGGAAGAGGTCGACTACTACTGGGCCAAGCTCTCGGAGGGCGGCGAAGAAGGGCCCTGCGGGTGGCTGAAGGACAAGTACGGGCTGTCCTGGCAGGTGGCGCCCACCGAGATGAAGGCGTTGCTCAGTGATCCCGACCCGGGGCGGGCGCAGCGGGCCATGCGGGCGATGATGGGCATGAAGAAGATCGACCTGGCGGAGGTGCGCGCCGCGGCGGACGCGGCCGGATAGCGGGCGGCGCGGCGCGCACAACAAGGCCGGTGCTCTCTCCGCGAGATCACCGGCCGCCGCAAACCGAAGCGCGTCAGCGCCCCAGGGACCGCTTGAGCTCGGACTTGTTCATCGAGGAGCGGCCGTGGATGTTGCGGCGCTGTGCCTCGGCGTAGAGCTGGTCGTACGTGGGCCCCTGGGCGCCGCTGTGGGAGCGCTGCCCGCCTCGCTTGGACGAGGACATGTCCTGCGTGGAGCTCTTGCTCGCGGTGCGGGACTCCCCGGACCGGGCGCGCTCCTTGTTCACGGTGCGGGCCGCGATCTCCTTGGCCCGCTTCGTGCTCTCGCCGCGGTCCTCGGCGCTCTCCTTGATGTGTTCGTACTGCCGCTCGCGCTTCGGGCTCGATCCTCGGGGCATCTCTCGCTCCTCAGCGGCGCCCGGGCCTCGCGCCCGGCCGCTCGTACGGGGTGGTCGCGTCCGTTCCACACTGAGACAGGGCGGCGGCGGACGCAACCTCGCCCCGGCCGCTCGTCCTCGGGGGCATGACGCGGGCCGGAAGGGGTACCCGGCGCGCAGGCGAGGGCTATCGGGTGACGGGAACGCCATGGCAGCGAGCGGAGCACGGGACGGGGGGACGGGAGCACCCCGCCCGCCCGCCGAGCCCGGGGAGCCGCCGCCGCGCGGCCGTCACGAGACCGAGGAGGAGCGGGCGGACCGGCGCTGGGGCGAGCTGCTCCAGGAGGTGCGGGTAACCCAGACCGGGGTGCAGATCCTCTTCGGTTTCCTGCTGACCGTGGTCTTCACACCGCGGTTCGCCACGCTGGGCCATACCGACCGCACCATCTACGTCGTCACGGTGGTGCTCGGCGCGGCCACCACCGGGGCGCTGATCGGGCCCGTCTCCTTCCACCGGATCGTCAGCGGCCGGCGGCTGAAGCCGCAGACGGTCGCCTGGGCGTCCCGCCTGACGATGATCGGCGTCGTCCTGCTGCTGGCCACGGTCACCTCGGCCCTGCTGCTCATCCTCCGCATCGCGCTGCACAGCGCGGCCGTGCCGTACGTGGTCGCCGGGGTGGTGACGTGGCTGGCGCTGTGCTGGTTCGGGCTGCCCGGCTGGGCGCTGCGCCGCTACGGGCACCGGGAGTAGCGCGGCGCTTGCGTACGCGGGTGCTACGACCAGGGGTTTCCATGGCGGCGGGGTGGTTACCCGGTGGCTGAGAGCCGCCCTTCAGGAGGTCACCCCGATGACGGAATACGGCTATTTCCTCTCCAGCGAGGAACACGGGCCGGACGAGCTGGTCGAGCAGGCGCGGATGGCCGAGCAGGCGGGCTTCACCAAGCTGTGGATCTCCGACCACTTCCATCCGTGGAACTCGGCGCAGGGCCAGAGCCCCTTCGTCTGGTCGGTGATCGGTGCGCTGTCCCAGGCCACGTCCTTGCCGGTGCAGACGGCGGTGACCTGTCCGACGATGCGGCTGCACCCGGCGGTGACGGCGCAGGCCGCCGCGACCTGTGCCGTGCAGCTGGGCGGGCGGTTCCGGCTCGGGGTGGGCAGTGGGGAGGCGCTCAACGAGCACATCCTGGGCGCCCCCTGGCCCGAGGCGGCCGTCCGGCTGGAGATGCTCCAGGAGGCGGTCCATGTGATGCGGCTCCTCTTCGAGGGCGGGGAGGTCAGCCACCACGGCAAGCACTACACGGTGGAGAACGCCCGGCTGCACACGGTGCCCGACGAGCCCGTGCCCATCGACATCTCGGCGTTCGGCCCGGCGGCGACCGAGCTGGCCGGGCGGATCGGGGACGGTTTCATCACCATGACGCCCGACGGCGAGGCGGTGGACCGCTTCCGGCGCAGCGGTGGCGGGGTGAAGCCGGCGCAGGCCGGGCTGAAGGTGTGCTGGGGGCTGGACCGCGAGCAGGCGGTCCGTACGGCGCACCGGCTGTGGGCCAACGAGCAGTTGCCGGGCGAGCTGCCGCAACTGCTGCCGACGCCCCGGCACTTCGAGCAGGCCAGTGAGCTGGTGACGCCGGAGCAGGTGGCGGACGCGGTGGTCTGCGGTGACGACGTGGAGGCACACGTCGAGGCGGTCACGGCGTACGCGGACGCGGGTTTCGACACGGTCTACGTCAATCAGATCGGCCCTGACCAGCAGGGTTTCTTCGACTTCTACCGCACGAAGGTGCTGCCTCGGCTGCCGGGCCGCGAGGAAGGGGCATAGCGGCCGACAGGGCGCGGGGACTGTAGTGGGCTAGCACCGCGAGGCGCCGGTGCCCAGCGTCGTCCGGGCCCGCGCCACGAGCGCACGGCCCGCCGGGCCGGCGGGGCCGTCGGCGCGCCAGGCGAAGGCGAGGCGGCCGCGGAGTGCCGGGCGGTCGATGGTGATGCTGCGCAGTTCGTCCGACCGGGCCTCGGCGAACGCGCCCGGCAGGATCGCGGCGCCGAGGCCGCGGGCTGCGAGCTGGGCGAGGACGCCGGGGTCGCTGGCCTCGAAGGCGATCCGCGGGGTGAAGCCGGCGGCCGCGCAGGCGTCGTCGAGCCGGGTGCGCAGGCCCGTTCCCCTGGGGAGGCTGATGAGGTCGCGGCCGCGCAGGGTGTCGACCGAGACGGTCCGGTGGACGGCGAGTTCGTGGTCGTGGGCGACCGCGGCGACGATCGGCTGGTCGTCGACGATCCGTATGTCGAGCCCGGCGGGGGTGGTGCTGCCGATGCTGATGACGGCCGCGTCGAGGAGGCCCGCCCGCAGGTCGTCCATGAGCCGGTCGGAGTTGGCCTCGGTGAGGGTGATCTCCACCGCCGGGTGGTCGTCGTGGAATCCCGCCAGCAGGCCGGGCAGGTCGACGTTGTGCGAGGTCACGGTGCCCACGGCGACCCGGCCGCGGACGAGTCCGGTGAGTTCGTCGACGGCGAGCCGGGCGCCTTCGACGGCGGCCAGGGCGGCCCGGGCGTAGGGCAGGACGGCCTCGCCCGCCTCGGTCAGCCGCACCTCGCGGCCCGAGCGGTCCAACAGCTCCTGCCCGAGCTCCCGTTCGAGCTTGCGGATCTGGGCGCTGACGCCGGGCTGGGCCACGTGGGCCTTCTCCGCGGCGCGGGTGAAGTTGCGCTCCTCGGCCACGGCGACGAAGTAGGCGAGCTGCCGGAGTTCCATAACCGCTGATTCTAGCAATCAGAAAACCTATCTCTTGGACTTCTGATCACCGCTGCCACAGAGTGGAAGCACGAGAGAGGAAGTCACCATGACCGTGCACCGTGAATCCGCCCGCACGCCCGAGGACTTGGCCCGCCTGTTCGTGGAGCGCGCCAACGCCGGCGACGCCGAGGGGCTGGCCGCGCTCTACGCCCCCGACGCCGTGCTCGCCTTCCCGCCCGGGACCGCGACGGTCGGCAGGGAGGCGATCCGCGCCGTGTGCGAGCGGATGCTCGCCCACGCACCGCTGCCCTTCGTGGTGGAGGAGCCCCTGCCGACGGTCCGCTACGGCGACCTCGCCCTCACCTCCACCCGCCCGGCGGACGGCACCGGCGGCCGCGTGCAGGTGGCGCGCCGCGAGCCGGACGGCACCTGGCTGCGCGTCATCGACCGCCCCGAGATCCCGGCCGGACGATGACCGTACTGATCGCCGGAGCGGGCATCGGCGGTCTCACCACGGCGCTGAGCCTGCACGCCGCGGGCGTCGACGCGGTCGTGGTGGAGAGCGCCCGGGAGATCCGCCCGCTCGGCGTCGGCATCAACCTCCTGCCGCACGCCGTACGCGAACTGACCGAACTCGGTCTCGGGGACGGCCTCGCAGGGATCGGGGTGGCGACCGCCGAGATCGTCCACTGCGACCGCGACGGCCAGGAGATCTTCACCGAGCCGCGCGGTCTCGCGCAGGGCTACCGCTGGCCGCAGTTCTCGGTCCACCGCGGCGAACTCCAGCTGCTGCTCCTGGCGGCGGTCCGCGAACGGCTGGGCGCCGGCGCGGTCCGTACGGGGATCCGCCTGACGTGCTTCGAGGAGGTGGCGGGCCGCGTACAGGCCGGTCTCGTCGACCGGGCGACGGGCGCCACCGGCGGCATGACCGCCGACGCGCTCGTCGGCGCGGACGGGCTGCACTCGGTGGTACGCGCCCGGCTGCGTCCGGACGGCGGGCCGCTGCTGTGGTCGGGCATCCGGATGTGGCGGGGCACGACGCGGTCCGAACCGTTCCGCGCCGGGCGTTCGATGGCGATCCTGCGCGACGGGGACACCCAGCTCATCGCCTATCCGATCGGCCGGGGCCGGATCAACTGGGTGTGCCAGGTGCGGGAGTCCGCGCCCGCGCCCCTCGCGGAGGAAGCCGGCTGGAACCGCACCGCCCGCGCGGCGGACGTGCTGCCGCACTACGCGGGCTGGCGGCTCGGCGGGCTGGACGTGCCCGCCCTGCTGGCCGGCAGCGAGGAGATCCTCACCTACCCCATGGTCGACCGCGACCCGCTCCCGGCCTGGGGCCGCGGACGCGTGACGCTGCTCGGTGACGCCGCGCACCCGATGTATCCCGTCGGCGCCAACGGCGCCTCCCAGGCGGTCGTGGACGCGCGGGTGCTCGCGTACGAGCTCGCGCGGTCCGGCGACGTGGCCGAGGGGCTGGCCCGCTACGAGGCCGCCCGCCGGGAGCCGACGGCGGCCGTCGTCCTGGCCAACCGCACAATGAACCGTGCCACCGTGCGGTCCCCGCACGACCTGGCCCGTATCACCGACGCCTACCGGCACACCACCGGGAGCGACGTGGACGTGCTCAACGCCCGCGCCTCCCTGACCCCTTGTCAGAAGGAGTGACCCATGGCCACCTTCGTACTCGTCCCGGGCGCCTGGCACGGCGCCTGGTGCTTCGAGCCGCTCGCCCGCGAGCTGCGGCGGCACGGACACGAGGCGTACCCCATCACGCTGTCCGGGGTCGGGGGCCGGAAGCACCTCCTCACCTCCTCGGTCAATCTCGACACGCACATCGACGACGTGGTGAACCTGCTGGTGGACGAGGACATCACCGACGCGGTGCTGGTCGGGCACAGCTACGGCGGCATGGTGATGACGGGGGCCGCCGACCGGATGCCCGAGCGCGTCAAGGGCCTCGTCTACGTCGACGCCTTCGTCCCCGCCGACGGCGACTCCTGCTGGACGCTGGCCAACGCCCCCGTCCGGGACTGGTATCTGCGGGGTGTGGGGGCCCTGGGCTACGCGACCGCGCCCCTGCCCTTCCTCGACCCCCGCGCGACCCCGCACCCGCTGGCGTCCCTGCTCCAGGCGATCCGCCTGCGCGGCGGCCTGGACCAGGTCCGGCGCAGGTATTACGTGTACGCGGAGCGGTGGGAAGCGGAGACGCCGTTCCGGCCCACGTACGAGCGGCTGCTCGACGATCCGGCGTGGCGGGTGCGGGCGGTGGCGTCCACGCACGACGTCATGCGGGGCGCGCCGGGCGAGCTGCTGAAGGTGGCGCTGGAGGCGGCCGGCACCGACTGAGGCCGGCCACCTCGGGGGCGTTCGCTCGTTATGGCTGGTGCCATGCGAACTCCTCGTCGTCCTGCGGCCCGGCTGCGCTCCCCCGTCGTGCTGCTCTGCGCTCTCCTCGCCACCTGCGCCTTCCTGCCGCCCGCGGCGCACCCGCCGGAGGTCACCCGGGTGCGGGCGGACGCGGCGCTCGACGGGGCGTTCGCCGGATATGCGGAGCGGAACCATTCGCCGAGGCACTGGACCGGCGGCGACAGCACGTACTCCGTGCCCGTCCCGGAGGGCGAACTGTGGGTCTTCTCCGACACCTTCCTCGGCACCGTACGCCCCGACGGCTCGCGTTCCCCCCTCACCGGCCGCGGTGCCACGCCCTTCGTGCACAACAGCTTCGTCCTCTGGAACGGCACCGGCCCGCACACCCTCACCGGACGGGACGCGGCCGGCGCCCCCGCGTCCGTCGTGTCCGGCCCGGGGCCCGGCGACTGGTACTGGTCGCGGGCCGGGCTCCCCGGCCGCGGCGGTGTCCAGGTCGTCTACGCGCACTACGCGCGCACCGGTCCCGGACCGCTGGACATCGCCTGGCGCGGCAACGCCCTGGGCCGGTTCGGCCCCGGCGGCGGGCCCGCGCCACGGTCGCTGACGCCGCTGCCCTCGTCGGCCGGCATCGCGTGGGGCGCGTGGCTGTCCCGGGAGGGCGGGCACACCTATGTCTACGGCACCGAGAAGGCTCCCGGCCTCGGCAACCACCTCCACCTGGCCCGCGTCACCGGCTCCGACCTGCGCGGGCCCTGGCAGTTCTGGACCGGCCGCGGCACCTGGTCCCCCGACGAGCACCGCTCCGCCCGGCTGTCCGGGCCGGACGGGGCCGCGCTGCGCACCTCGGACGAACTGAGCGTCGTACGGCACGGCGCCTGGTACGCGCTGTGCACCCAGCGCGCGGACCGGCCGTTCAGCGCGGAGGTGCAGCTCGCCTGGTCGCGCACGCCCAACGGGCCGTTCACCCGGCCCCGTACGGTGTTCACCGCCCCGGAGGCGGGTGCGGGCGGCACCTACCGCGACCGGAACGTCTTCGCCTACAACCCTCACGAGCACCCGGAACTCGAGCGCCCCGACGAGCTCGTCGTCTCCTACAACGTCAACAGCCTCGTGCCGGACGACGTCATCCGCCGGGCGGACATCTACCGCCCGCGCTTCCTGCGCATGACGTTCGGTCACGCCCGGCCGGCGGCTCCGGCGGGTACGAGCCGGTCCAGGGCGGCTGGGTGGTCCGCGCCGAGGCCACGGGCGAAGTCGCGCAGGAGGCCGTGGTAGCGGTAGCGCTCGGGGGCGGGGGTCTCCAGCATGGAGGCGTCCGCGAGCGATTCGGCGAGGTTCTCGGCCGCGTCGCGGGGCAGGCCGAGCAGGGCGGCGACGGCGTCGAGGGGCAGGTCGGGGGTGTCGGGGACGGCGAGCAGCCGGAAGGCGCGCGCCTGCGCGGGCTCCAACCGGTCGTAGCCGCGGCGGAAGGTGGTCTCCACGGAGAGGTCTCCGGTGCGCAGGAAGTCGAGGCGACCGCGGCCGTCGGCGAACCGGGGAAGGATCCAGGCGAGAGTCCAGAAGGGCCGGCTGACGAGCCGGGCGGCGGTGATCCGGACGGCCAGGGGAAGGTGTCCGCAGGCGGCCACCAGTTCCCGCGCGGCGCTCTCGTCGGCGTGCACGCGGTCCTCGCCGACGATGCCGGTGAGCAGGCGGAGGGCCTCGTCGGGGCTGAGGACGCCCAGTTCGGCGGAGCGGGCCGTGGTCAGGGAGGTGAGCCGGGCGCGGCTGGTGACCAGGACGGCGCAGCCGGGCCCGCCCGGCAGCAGGGGCCGCACCTGCCGGGCGTCCCGCGCGTCGTCGAGGACGAGGAGCACGCGGCGTCCGGCGAGCACGGACCGCAGGAGGACGGACCGCTCGGTGAGCCCGGCGGGCAGCGCGTCGCGGGGGATGCCGAACGCCCCGAGGAAGGAGGCGAGGACCTCCTCGGGCGGGGCGGGCCGGCCGTCCTCGCCGTGCAGGTCGGCGTAGAGCTGGCCGTCGGGGAAGTGCGGGGCCAGCGAGTGGGCGAGGTGGACGGCGAGTTCGGTCTTGCCGACGCCGCCGGGCCCGCAGACGACCGCGACGGGCGTCCCGGGACCGAGCAGGGCCTGGCGCAGCGCGGCCTTCTCGGCCTGTCGCCCGCTGAAGTCCGCGGACCTGGCGGGGAGTTGCCTGGGGGCGGGCAGGGGCGTGGGCGGCGGGGTGAAGGGCTCCGGCTCGGACGGGAGGGTTGCGGGCGGTGCGGCAGCGGGGTCCTCGGACGCTTTCGTGAGGGTGTGGACGGGTCCGGTGGGCAGCGCGAGGGCGGGGTCCGCGGCGAGTATCCGGCCGTGCAGCTCCCGCAGCTCCGGGCCGGGTTCGACGCCGAGCTCGGTGATCAGGGTGCGGCGGGCGGCGGCGTACGCGTCCAGGGCCTCGGCCTGGCGTCCGGCACGGTAGAGGGCGAGCATCCGCAGGTGGGACACGCGCTCGCGCATCGGGTGCGCGCCGGCCAGCTCGGTGAGCTCCCCGGTGATGCGGTCGTGGCGGCCGAGCTCCAGCTCGGTCTCCAGGCGGGCTTCGAGGAGTTCGAGGCGGCGCTCGGCCCAACGGGCGCGCTGGCGTTCGGCGTACGGGCCGGGGAGTCCGGGCAGCGCCTCGCCGTGCCACAGCGAGAGGGCCTGCCGCAAGGCCGTCAAGGCCGCTTCCGCGCGTCCGGCGGAGCGGTGGCGGGCCGCCTCGGCCGCGAGGCGTTCGCACTCGGCGGCGTCGACGGTTCCGGGGGCGGTCCCGATGCGGTAGCCGCCCGCGTCGGGGCCGATGGTGCCGTAGCCCAGGACCCTGCGCAGCCGGTAGGCGTAGGTGCGGACGGTGCCCAGGGCCGCGAGCGGCGGCCGTTCGCCCCAGAGGGCGTCGACGAGTTCCTCCGCCGGTACGGTGGTGCCGGCGCGCAGGAGCAGCACCGCCAGGACGCAGCGCTGCTGGCGCGCCCCCAACGGCAGTTCGGTGCTGCCCCGCCAGGCCCGTACCGGTCCGAGGACGGTGAATCGCAACGGATCCGCGGGTTCTTCCCCACCCATGCCCAAAGCCCCTGTTCGTCCTGAGAAACCCCTGGTCACAGGGTAAACGCGGGCAAGCCGCGCCCCGGCATGGGAAAGCCGCGAGACCGGGCGGGCTCTCGCGGCTTCGGGTGGGGCGCTGCGTCAGGAGGCCGGGATCGGGCCTTCCAGTTGTTCGCTGATCCACTGGATGGGGCCCTGGCCCATGCTCGGCACGTAGGTGTAGGCGTCGTGTTTGCCGCCCTCGATCACCTTCACGTTGGTGTGGACCGGTCCCTTGCCGTAGGTGGCGACGAACTTCTTGACCCCGTTGATCGTGATGGGGTCCTCCCGCGTGCCGTACTGGAAGGCGAGGTAGACCTCCGGGCCGCCCTTGGCGATCAGGTCCTTGGCCAGCAGCTCGGGGTTGTTCTCGTCCATCTCCTTCTTGTGGCCCTTCCACAGCGGGGAGTCCGGGACGATGTCCGGGCCGGAGGCGATGGCGGCCTTGAAGCGGTCGGGGTGCTTGAGCACGGCCTTCATGCCCGCGAAGCCGCCGGAGGAGGAGCCCATGAAGGCCCAGCCGTCACGCGACTTGATGGTCCGGAAGTTCTGCTTCATCAGGTCCGGGACGTCGTCGGTGAGCCAGGTGCCCATCTTGGGCTGGCCGGGGATGTCGCTGCCGTCCCAGTACGTCCCGTTGTTCTTCGGGTTCAGCACGGGCATGGCCAGCAGGAAGGGCTTGCTCTTGCCCTCCGCGTACCACTTGGAGATGGACGACTGGAGCTTGAGGTTGGTGCCCATCCAGTAGTTGTCCGGGAAGCCGGGGCCGCCGGGCAGGGCGACGAGCACGGGGAAGCCGCTGTTGGCGAACTTGGCCTCGCCGTACTCCTTGGGGGCCCAGACCCAGACCTTGCCCGTGAAACCGGACTTCTTGCCCTCCAGGGTGGTCACGGCGATGTGCGTGCCGTCGCCCAGGGTGTTGACGTTCTTGAACTCGGCCTGGGGCCCGGTCGGCATCAGGACCTTGGAGTCGGCGGCGGGCTGCGCGCCGTTGTTCCCGCCGGCCTGGCCGCCGTTGCCCGCGGGCGCCGGCTGGCCGAAGCTGACCTTCTCACCCTTGTCGGAGAACGGTCCGATCTTGAGGTAGTCGAGGACACCCCCCGTGATCAGTCCGAGTACGGCTATGGACGCCACAACGATGGTCCATCGTTTGGCGCGTGATGCACGGCGGTGGCCACGGGACTGGTAGGCCCCGGAAGGTGAGTGCGTCATCGCGTCGCTCCGGATGATGCTGTTGCCCCGAAGGACATGATGGTCTGTTCCGTCCTACTGGAGCACCTGACCCCGTCACAGGTTCCCACCGGGGATCGTGACCTTGGTCATCATGTGCGCGGGGCTCCGCCCGTCACGGAATCAACACATCGGACCCGTGAACTGTTTCCGCCCCTGGGCGGGCAGGAGAATCTTACGCGGCCACGGCCGGCGTCCTGCGCCGTGCCGTAGTTTGGGCCGTGCCCGGCGGACGTGGGCATCGATTCGGGCAGGGGGCGGCAGTGGGCGGTTCGAGCATCGAGGCTCCGGCGGGGCGGCTGCGGCCGCGTGGCCTGGCCGACTTCCGGGGAGTGGGCGGCGCCCCCGCCCTGCTGTCCTATCCGCCCGGCGCCGTGGTCGTCGTGTCGGGTCTGCCCGGCAGCGGCAAGAGCACCCTGCTGCGCCGCTGGGGCGGGGCCGCCGCCACCGCGGTGGACCCGCGCGATGTCCACGAGGCGTGCGAGGCGGTGATGCCCGCGCGCCTGCCGTACGCGGTCTACCGGCCGTGGGCACGCCTGGAGCACGTGCGGTGGCTGCGCGCGGCCGTGCGCGCGGGCGACCCGGTGCTGGTGCACGACTGCGGCAGCCGCCCGTGGCTGCGGCGATGGCTCGCCCGGTCCGCCGGGCGGCAGGGGCGCGAGCTGCATCTGGTGCTGCTGGACGTCGGCGCGGCCGAGGCCCTGGCGGGCCAGGACGCCCGGGGCCGGTGGGCTCCTGGCCGGGTCTTCGCCCGGCACGACCGGCGGCTCGTCGCACTCCTGCGGGCACTCTCCGGCCCCGCCGGGGCGAGCGCCGTTCCGGAGGCGGCTTCGGTCGTCCTGCTCGACGGGACCTCGCGGCAGCGTGTGGCGGCGGTGGAGTTCGTCCCGGAGGGCGGGCACGTCCCCGGCCCGCGTACGACTGCCGCTCCCGCCCGCCGGGAGGGCGCGTAAGACTTTCGTCATCACCGTCCCGGATCGCACCCGCCCCCGCGGCCCGTTGGAACCCCTGACAGCACATGGCTTTCAGGAGGACGAGATGGGACGCGTACGACGGATGCCCGGCAGGCCGGTCGTGGTGGGGTTGCTGGTGGCCGGGCTTGTGGCGGTCGGCGCGGGGGTGGTCTGGTTCCAGCCGTGGAAGCTGTGGGTCGACACCACGGTGCGGGAGACCGTGCCCGCGGCGGCGGACGCGCCGGGGCGCGGCCCGCGGACCCTGGCCGTGGGCGAGCTGATCAGCCATGAGCACAGCACGAGCGGTACGGTGCGGATCCTCGAACTGCCCGACGGCACACGCACCTTGCGGCTGGAGAACCTCGACACGAGCAACGGCCCGGACCTGCGCGTCCTGATCACCGACGCCCCGGTGAAGGAGGGCCGGGCCGGCTGGTACGTCTTCGACGACGGCGCCCACCGGAGCCTCGGCTCCCTCAAGGGCAACAAGGGCGACCAGAACTACGCCCTGCCCGCCGGTCTGGACCTCGACAGGTTCACGAGCGTCAGCATCTGGTGCGACCGCTTCGACGTCTCCTTCGGCGCGGCCGGGCTCACCCGCGTCTGACGCGGGGCCCGGCCGCGCCGTCCCTCGGTCAGGAGCCTCCCACCTGGGTGGTGGCGGCGACCGGGGCGGTGCCCGATACCGAGCAGGCGACGGTGACGCCGAAGACGTGCACGGTGGCGTCGCCGGGCGAGAAGGTCGTGGCGCCCGCGTTGTCGAGCCGGGCGGACGCCTTGCCGCCGGTCACCGTGACCGGGGTGCCGCTCGGGATGGTGTCGGAGTTGGTGAAGCCGGTGGCGGTGGCGCTGCCCGTCGCCGCGCCGCCGAGGTCGAGTTTCAGCTCACCGCTGACGCTGCCGGCCGGGATGTCGATGGGCGCGGTGAGCGTCGTGATCACATCGACGGTGAGGTCCGCGGTGCCGCCCTGCTCGACACTGGCCGGAGCCGTCACGGCGATGCTCAGGGACTGCACGCCGCTGGGGGCGCCGGGTCCGGTGCAGGTGTACTGGACGGCGACGGTGTCGGCCAGGGCCGGCGGTGCGGCGAGCCCGACGCCGACGCCCGCGAGGACGGCGGCCATGGCCACGCCGGCGATCGAGCGGGGGCGGTTGGGGGGTCTCTTCGTCGTACGCATCGGGTGCTTCCTTCCTGCCCGGGGTGGGGGTTGCCGGGCGGACACGAAAAGCCGAGTGACGTGTACGCGTCATGGGTCCCACGGGGTGCCGGAGAAGTCAACAGCCGCACACAGAACCAACCAGTTGGTTTCTCTGCCCGATTCCGGGCAGGTGATGGGCGTACGGCGGGCATGCGAATGGCCGGGCCGCCCCCCCCTCACGCGGCCCGGCCAAGTCCGGGAAATCAGCCCTGGAGCGCCTGCCCGTCGCCCTCCGCGGCCGCGCGCGCCCGCTCCTTGTGCGCCTCCCAGATCCGGCCGCCGCGGTCCGGCGCGGTGTCCAGCCGGCCCAGGACGCCGGGCACGGCGATGCTCGGGAGGAAGCAGTCGTAGAGCATCGCGATGCGGTCCTCCAGCGCCTCGCCGTCGTCGGCCGCCGCCGTGGCGACGATCTCCACACCGGTCCACGCGCTCACGAAGAGCACCGAGATCTGCCGCGGGTCGACATGCGGCAGCAGCTCGCCCTGCTCCTTGGCAGCGGTCAGCATCTCCGCGAGATAGTCGATCCACCCCGCCCACGACGTGCCGAACAGCTCCCGCGCCCGGCGGTCGGCAGACAGCCGGATCGGGGCGCTGAGCAGCGGCTCCTTCGGCAGCCGGTGGGCGAGCACCATGCCCACGTCCACCCACTCCTGGACCTTGGACTCCTGCGGTATGACGCCCTCGGTGGTGATCGCCGCTTCGAGGACCCCGCGCGCCAGCTCCTCCTTGGACGCGAAGTGGAAGTACAGCGCACCCTTGGTCACCCCCGCCCGCGAGAGGATCTCGGCGATCGTCGCGGACTCGTACCCGAACTCGTCGAAGACGGCACCGGCCGCTTCCAGGATCGTGCGGCGAGTCTGGATCGCCCGCGCCTGTTTCGCCACGAGGGCACCTCCTGCATCGCACGAAAATAAAACCGGCCAGTTCGTATATTATCACCGGCCGTCGAACCCCTGGCCGCCCCTGGACGCTATCGCGTACGGGAACCGGCCCCGCGCCGGGCGACCGCCCGGGTGGCGTGACGGCCGATCGGGTGTCCGAGGTAGCGGTGAGCGGGAAGGGGCACAGGGTGCCTGCGCTCTCCGACCCCCTGACGACACTGGTGCGGCGCGGCCGGGAACCTGCGGTCGTGCAGACGGTGCGTTCCACGCTGGCCGCGGTGATCTCCTACGTGGTGGCCCTGTGGCTCAGCCGGGAACCGGCGCCGCTGACCGCCCCGCTGACGGCGCTGCTGGTCGTGCAGGTGACGCTCTACGCCACCTTGACCACCGGCATCCGCAGGGTGAACTCGGTGGTGGCGGGCGTGCTCATCGCCATCGGCTTCAGCGTGCTGGTGGGGCTGACGTGGTGGAGCCTCGGGCTGATCATCCTGGCGTCGCTGGTCATCGGCCGGTTCGTGAAGGTGGGCGAGTTCGTCCCCGAGGTGGCGATCAGCGCGATGCTCGTCCTGGGGGTCACCCGGGTCGCGGAGACCTCCTGGGACCGGGTGCTGGAGACGCTGATCGGCGCGGTCGTGGGCCTGCTGTTCAACGTCCTGTTCGTGCCCCCGGTGTGGGTGCAGCCCGCCGGGGAGGCCATCGAGGACCTGGCGGGCCGGATGCGCCGGCTGCTCCAGGACATCGGACAGGAGATCAGCGGCCACACCACGGTCGCCGAGGCGGCGGCCCGGCTGCACGAGGCGCGGAAGCTGGACCACGACATCGTCGAGGTCGACGCCGCGCTGCGGCAGGCGGAGGACAGCCTGCGGCTCAACCCCCGGGTCCGGGAGGGCCTGCTCTACCGCGTGGTGCTGCGCACGGGTCTCGACGCGCTGGAGATCTCGGCGGTGGTCCTGCGGGTCACCGCCCGCACCCTGACCGACCTGGCCAAGGAGCGCACCGACGAGCCGCTGTTCACGGAGGACGTGGCCGAGGCGCTGGAGGAGGTCTTCGACGGGCTCGCCCGCGCGGTGCAGAGCTTCGCGGTCGTCATCACCACGCACGTGACCACGAACGCGGAGGACGCGGAGATCCGGCTCGGCGAGGCGCTGGCCGCCGGGCGCACCGCCCGCGACCGGGCGGCCCACCTCCTGCTCGACAAGGTGCTGGAGCATCCGCGCCAGTGGCAGCTGCACGGCGCCCTGCTGACGGAGATCGACCGGATCCTGGACGAACTCGACGTGGAGAAGCGCACCCAGCGCCTGGTGGAGGAACTCGACCTCCGCTCGCGGGAGCAGCGGGAGCGTCATCCCGTGCTCGACAGCCTCAAACGCCGCCTGCGCAGCAGCCGTTTCGGCCGCCGCAGCACCCTGGGCTGAGCGGGCCTCCCATGCCGGCCGGGGAATACGGCCGATATGACGGGAAGTTGGCCTGGTCGTACGGACCGTGACGGTCAACTATGGGCCAAAACCTGGCAGGAGACCTCGTGACGATCTACGATCACACCGGCCGGGGGGCAAGTGCGAAGGGGCTCGTGATGCTGCCAGGAACTGTCCGGGGGAAGGGACAGCGAGGGAGCCGCACCGCGCGCGTCCCCGGCCGTCGTGGTCTCACGGTGGCACTGTGACGCGCCGCGGCTACCGGGTTCTCTGTCCCCCTGTCCCGACCCTTCCTGGAGAGCCGACCGAGATGCACTGGAGGCGTCTGCGCCGTCGATGTCAGCAGGTCATCGGCGGCATTCCGATCCCCGACCCGTTCTCCGCCCAGGAGTTGTGCGCCCGGCTCGCGGCCGACCGCGACCGGCCGCTGCGGCTGCTGGCGCTGCCCACACCGACGGTTCCCGGCACGCCGTCGGGAATGCTGCTGTCGGTGGACACGGAGGACTTCGTGCTCTACGACGCGCAGACCAGCCCGCTGCACCAGGAGCACATCATCGTGCACGAGATCGGGCACCTGGTCTGCAACCACCGGTCCGCGGTGGACGACCAGGAGCTCTACCGCCACCTCGACATCAGCGACCCGCGGTCCGTCCGGCAGGTGCTGGCCCGCATCCGCTACGGCGACGAGCAGGAACAGGAGGCGGAGATGATCGCCACGCTCATCCTGGAGGCCGCCGGCCGGGTCCCCGCGCCGACGCTGCTGTCGGGGATGCTGGGCGGGCTGGAATCGGCCATGGGCCTGCGGACCGGCCACCGTACGGGGGCGTCGTGTTCCGCTCGTTAGACCAGCCGTGGGTGGAGAACGCCGGCATCATCGCCCTGTGGACGGTGGCCGTCGTCCGGGCTCCGCAGGGCATCCGGCACCGCGAGCAGCGGCCGCTGTGGTTCGCGCTCGTGATGATCGCGCTGGCGATGTCGATGCATCTGGAGCCGGTGACCGACGTGCTGGCGCGGGTGATCGCGGACGCCCACTGGATCGACCTGTCCACGCACCTGTTCAGCATCGTCGACGCGGCGGCGGTGCTGTGGTTCATCTTCGGCGCGGCGGGGCGGCAGCGCCGTACGACCCTGGTGTTCGGGGCCGCGCTCGCGGTGATGGTGACGCTGGTGCTGCTGGACCTCGGCGGGCCCCCGCACGCCCGCAACCAGATCGCCCCCTCCCGGGACATCGCGAGCGTGCCGGACGCCTATTGGTGGGTGTTCTTCGCCTTCCACCTGACCGCCGACACCACGTGCGGCATCGTCTGCTGGAGCTACGGCCGCAGACCGGGCACGCCACGGCTGCTGCGCCTGGGCCTGCGGCTGTTCGGCACGGGCATCCTGCTGGCGTCCTTGCTGTGGGTGCTGAAGCTCTTCTATCTGCGGACGCGGTCCACCGTCTTCGCCCCACTGTTCTCGCCGGTGACCGGCGTGGAGGCGGCGTTCATGGCACTCGGGGCGGCGCTGCCCGTGCTGGCCCTGGTCCGGGACCACCTGCGGGACCGCAGGTCCTACCGCGGGCTGGACCGGCTGTGGCAGGACCTGACGGCGACCACGCCGGACGTGGTGCTGCGGCCGGGCAACCGGCTGGGCGCCGCGGCCGTGCCGCTCCAGCTGCTCCTCTACCGCAGGGTCATCGAGATCAGGGACGCGATGATCGTGCTGCGGAACTACGTCCCCGCCTCGACCCTCGGGGTCGTCCGCACGCACGTCGAGGGCCAGGGCGTGCCGGAGCCGCTGGTCGACGCGCATGTGACGGCGTGCTGGCTGGCCGCGGCCCTGCACGCCAAGCGCTCCGGGCAGGACCCGCAGGCCCAGACGGCCAATCTGGCGGGACCGGGGGCGCAGGATCTCGCCGACGAGATCGGCAGCCTGCTGAAGGTCGCGTCGGCGTACCGCTCGCCGGCCGTCCACGCGTACCGCGCCTCGCTCGGCAGCCCGGTCTGACCCGGCTCTCACCGATACCTCTCGCAGATCCCTCTCAGCAAAGGACAAGCACGTGCTCATCGCCTTCACGCTGACGCCGCTCGGCGTCGGGGAGTCCTTCCCGGAACACATCGCGGACGCGGTACGGATCATCCGCGAATCGGGGCTGCCGACCCGCTCCGACGCGATGTACACGACGATCGAGGGCGAGTGGGACGAGGTGATGGACGTCGTCAAGCGAGCCACGGAGGCCGTCGCCGCCACGGCGCCACGGGTGCAGCTCGTCCTCCAGGCCGATCTGTGGCCGGGGATGGAGCGGCCGCTCGACGGCAAGGTCGAGCTCATGGAGCGGCACCTGCCGGGCTACGGCGCGCGCTGAGGACCGGCGTGGCGGCGTTGCGCCATCCGTGTTGCGATGGAGGGAGCGAAGGGCCCGCCGCCCGGCCTGTGCGCGGTCGGGGACCCAGGAGGCCGCGGGACGAGGCCCGGCGCACCCCATCGTCGTGCGCGCAAGTCAGGAGCGATCATGGCTACGAGAAAGCAGCTCAAGGCCCGCGAGATCATGTCCGCGGGCGTGCAGTGTGTCGACGAGCAGCAGTCGCTGGCCGACGCGGCGGAGATGATGCGTGACCTGGCGGTCGGCTGTCTGCCCATCTGCGGTTCCGACAACCGCCTCAAGGGCCTGATCACCGATCGGGACATCGTCGTCAAGTGCGTCGCCGAGGGTCGCGACCCGGCGGGGGTGAAGGCCGGCGAGCTGGGCTCGCAGCTGCACTGGATCGATGCCGAGGCGGACGCCACGGAGGCGCTGGAGAGCATGGAGCGCCACCAGATCAAGCGGCTTCCGGTCATCGACGTCCGCAACGACCACCGCCTGGTCGGCATGATCACGGAGGCCAACCTCGCGAAGAACCTCAGCGACGAGCAGATCGCGGAGTTCGCGGCGAGGGTCTACGCCGCCGCCCACTGACCCGCTTCCCTGACGGACTTTCGGCTGATCGGCCGACAGGGCGTCACCCCCGTAGCGGACGGCCCATCAGGTTCCGAAAGGGCCACTGGCGCCCCGTCAACGGGCGCCGCGTGCAGGCGAATTGGAGGATACGAAGGGGTTCTGACGGAGGGAAAGAAGACGACCGGAGCGGCCATGGGGTACCCCCTTGGCCGCTGTCCGATTGCGGGGTCCCAGGGGCGGCCGCAAGGTGATCGTTGAAGATCCCTCCGCTCCAAGGAGTACGTCCATGCCCGCTCCTCGCACCACCGGCCTCGCCCTCGTCAGCGCAGCGTGCGGCACCGTCGCGCTCGTGATGACGACCTCTCTGGCGACGCCCGCACCCGCGGCTCCCCCGCACGTCACCAAGGCCGCGGCCGCCGCACCCGCCGCACCCGCACGCGCCGTGCTGGCACCCGACGCACTGCGGCGGGCCGCCGCCGACGGGGTGAAGGCCATCGACACCAACGTCGTCACCGCATCGGCCAACACGGCCGCGCAGAGCTGCGACGCGGCTCAGCCGGCGCCGCAGAAGGACATCCGCAACTGTGCCTCCGTCAAGGAGCACCTCACCAAGCTCAACGGCGCCCGGGCCGCGCTCCAGCAGCAGGCGACGGCCGCGACACCCGACGTCAACACCATCGCGACGGCGACGACCGACGCTGTCGGGGCGACGGCGCAGCTCGCCAAGAACGACATCGCCGTCACCCCGGACTCGCGCAGCATGAACGGGGCGCACTTCGGCGGCGGTGGTCTGCTGAGCGTGGTGGGCGGGCTCCTCCACGGCCTCGTCGGCGCCCTGCGCCCCGCGGTCGGCGGCTTGGACGCCCTGGTCAGCGGCTTGCTCACCAGCCTGCTCACCTGACCGCCGGCCAGGAGCGGCGGCCCCGTACAGCCGGACCCGACGGGACCGGTGAGACGGGGCCGCACCCGGCCCCGACGCCCCGTCAGTGCCGGTCAGTGCCGGTCAGTGCCCGGTGCGCTCCGGCTTGGCCTCGCTGGGCCGCACGATGACGTGCCCCTGCCCCTCCAGCTTCAGCTGCACCGCCTCGCCCGATCCGCCGCGCAGCATGGAGCCGAGGCTCTGCGACCGGTGGAGGGAGGTGTGCAGGTCGGTGGTCCAGCCGACGACGGCGTCGGTGTCGACGAAGACCGGCGCGCCGGGGGTGACCGGGATGACGATCGGGTTGCCCTCGCAGATGACGCCGAGCTTGCCGTGGCCGGTGAAGACGGAGTTGAAGATCCCGCCGCCGGTCATGCCCGCGCCCTTCACGACCTTGATCTCGTAGGAGAGGGTGGGGTCGAAGCACAGGACGTTACGCCCGTTGATGGTGAGGCTCCGGCCGGGCGCGATGTCCGCGATGAAGCAGTTGGCCGCCTCGTGCGCGAACCACACGTCGCCCTGGCCCTTGGCGGTCATCAGCGCGAGGCCCTCGCCGGTCACGGCGCGCTTGAGGAAATTCCCCACGCCCTGGCCGAGCTTCTCGAACTGGAGGTTGCCGCGGAAGGCGACCATCGCTCCCTGGCGCGCGTAGCACTCGCCCTGGACGACGTACTTGATCGACTTGGCGTTCTGCAGGGTCATGCCCGGCGCGGTGGCGGGCTGAACCATGTTCTCGGGGGCGAAGAGGTCGCTGTGCATGAGCAGCATGATCCACTGCGGCCCGCAGATCACCAAACGCGGCCCGTACGGGGCGGACGGGCCCTGCCGTCAGCCCATGCCCATCCGGTCGAGCCAGGCCAGCTGGATGGATTCGAGGATTCGCAGATTCACCCGGGTGGGGTCGCCGCTGAAGCCGCTCAGCCCGGCCACCCGGTCGCGCAGATCCAGGAAGTCGACCTTCAGGGGCTCCGCACCGGGGTGCTTCTCGGCGAGGCCCGCCGCGATCCGATCGATGTCAGTCCACTGCATGGGCTGAAGTGTGTCCCACCCGGCCCGCCGGGTCCAGGCCACCACCCGCCGCGCTCGACGCCCACCCGGCCCGGCGGCGGCCCGGCGCCTCAGCGGGCTGCCGCGGGCGGTACGTCCTGGAGGGTGCGCAGGTGCGTACGGACGTGATCGGCGGCGCCCTCACCACCGGGCACCCGCTCCCACAGGGCGAGCAGTCCGGCGGCCAGGCCGGGCGCCCGCTCCCCGCTGTGCTGCCAGCAGTAGTGGGCCCGCTTCACCGCGGCGACCGCCTCGGCGTCGCCGGTCCCGCCGCGCTCCAGCCGGGCGCGCGCCGCCGACATCCACAGCTCCGCCGCCCGCCCGTGATCACCCGCCAACCGGGCCAGATCGGCCCGCACTTCGGTCCAGAGCCCCGCTTCCGGGCTCTGCGGGCCGTGCCGCCGCAGCGCCTGCTGTTCCCACGCGGCAGCCATCGCGGCCGCCTCGTTGTGGCGCCCGGCACGGGCGGCGGCGAGGATCCCGGCCAGCGGGTCGTCCTGCGCGGGCACCGCCGCCGCGGGCGCGGGCACGGCGTCGGCGGGTGCCCGTACGGCGACGGGCACGGGCGTCAGGGGTGCGAGGGCCGAGAGCGGCACGGCGTCGCGGACCGGCGCCCGTTCGGGGGCGGGGGCCGAACGCGCCAGGTGGGCGGCGTTGTTCAGGACCGGCCCTGACGCGCCGTAGGCCAGGGCCAGCGCCTGGCCGCCCAGCCCCGACTCGGCGAGCGCCCACTGGTGCACCGCCGCCGCGTCCACGGCGGGGCCCGCGCCCGGACTGCCCGCGCGCAGCGCGCCGAGGAAGGCCCGGGTGTACGGTCCGGCCTCCTGCGCGGGCGCGGGCGGAGCGGGGGTGACGACGCCGAACAGCGCGATGCCCTCGGACAGTTGCCCGCTCTCGGCGGCGGCTGCTACCGTCGGCCAGGTGGCGGGGTCGGCCTCGACGTCGGCCACCAGCAGCACCGGCCCCTGGTGCGCGCCGAGCGTGCGCGTCAGCCACGACCAGGGCAGTCCCGTATAGCGGACGGAGCCCGGTGTGCTGCCCGACAGGGCCAGGTGCACCTCACCGCCGCCGCGGCGGCGCGAGGAGGAGACCATCAGCCGCCCGGTCACCCAGACCAGGAGCGGGCCGGGGCCCGCGGCGGCGTGCTGGAGATAGGCCAGCACGCTCTGCTGGCCCGCCGCGCCGGGCAGTTGGACGACGTCGACCGCGTCCGCCGACACGAGCCCCCGTGGATCCGCCCCCACCACCGCGTGCAACGTGGGATTCGGCACCGCACCACGACGCCGGTCAGGCGTGCCGTCCAGCAACAGCACACAACCCCGACTCGGGTGATTCACAGTCCACATCCCTCCGGCCTGACCGCTCTCCCCAGCCGCACCCCCGCCACCCCGGGCGGTACGGGGAGGCAACAGCAACTGTAGATGCCATGGCCCTCATCGGGGGCGGGATGCCCCACGGCCACCGCGCCAGGGGCACGCCGAAATCCGGCCCCTGCTACCGGAATCGGTGCGATCCGGGCGCGGTGACCGCAGTCAGGAGGGGCGGCGGCGCCTCGCGCCGCCGCCCCTGCCGTTCCGCGTCAGCCCATCGCGGCCCGGACGGTCGGGCTGTCGTCCAGCGCGGTGTGGGAGACCTCCCGGCAGAGCGGGACGTTGCCGGTGCTGGTGACGTACACCCCGCTCACCCACGTCGGCCTGTCCCGCAGCTGGTACCACACGTTGTTGCCGCCGACGTCCTGCGCGCGGACCTTGCAGCGCAGCGCGGTCTTGGTACCGCGGGCGAGCGTGGCCCGCACCGGGGCGTCGGTGCTGGGGTAGGCACGCTCGTTGAGACCGGTCGTGCTGCTGATCGTGCCGAACGGCTTGCCCGGTACCGGTACCGGGGCCGACGCGTGTGCGGGCGTGGCTGCCAGCATCCCCCCGGCCAGCACGGCCACCGAGAATGCCACGCCACGGGCCACGAGTGTCTGGGTCATAAACAGCTCCCTGTTGTCCGGAGTGGATAACGCACTGCCCAATTTCCCACCCCTCAACCAGGGGTAAACCGGAATAAACCGAGACACACCCATCCAGACTCATGGGGCCAGGGTGAACCTCTCCACACCGGTCACCCCGCCGGGTGCCCGCCGTCAGTCGCCGGGCTCGTTAGGCGCCGCCTTCTTGCGGGCGCGGCTGGGCTGGACCCGCTTCGGCTCGCCCTTCATCTTGGGGTGTTCGGGCGGATAGGGCAGATCACCCAGCCCGTGCTCGCGTTCGTCGCGGTCCGCGAGCTCCAGGGCCGCGTCCAGGCCGCAGGGCTTCTCCTCCATGCCCGCGTGCACGTCCCCCACGTCCGCGTAGCGGTCCGGCATGCTGGCGAGGTCGAAGTCCTCCGGTACTGCGGTCGGCACCTCCTCCCACAACAGGGGTGCGGACACGGGGGCGTGCGGGCGGGGGCGCACGGAGTAGGCGCTGGCGATGGTGCGGTCACGCGCGGTCTGGTTGTAGTCGACGAACACCTTCTCCCCGCGCTCCTCCTTCCACCACTTCGTGGTGACGCTCCCCGGCATGCGCCGTTCCAGCTCGCGGGCCACCGCGATGGCGGCGCGCCGCACCTGGACGAACGTCCACCGGGGCAGGATCGGCACGAACACGTGCAGACCGCGCCCGCCGGAGGTCTTCGGCCAGCCGACGAGTCCCAGTCCCTCCAGCACACCGCGCAGTTCCAGGGCGGCCCGCACCGCGTCGGCGTACGAGGTGCCGGGCTGCGGGTCCAGATCGATGCGCAGCTCGTCGGGGTGCTCGGTGTCGTCGCGGCGCACCGGCCAGGGGTGGAAGGTGAGGCACCCGAGGTTCGCCGCCCACACCACGGCCGCGACCTCGCGGGGACACAGCTCGTCGGCGTAGCGGCCGCTGGGGAAGGCGATCCGGCCGGTGGGGATCCAGTCGGGGAGGTTGTGCGGCGCGCGTTTCTGGAAGAACGACTCACCGCCGACCCCGTCCGGATAGCGCTCCAGCGTCGTCGGCCGGTCCCGCAGCGCGCGGACGATTCCGTCCCCGACGGCGAGGTAATAGCGGACCACGTCGTATTTGGTGAAACCACGCTCGGGGAAATACACCTTGTCCGGGTGGGAGATCCGCACGACCCGGTCACCGACGGTGAGTTCCATTGCCTCGCCCATGCGCTCACGCTAAGCGCGCCCTCCACCTGCCACAACACACCGCGCGGGAGCCGACGGGCGCGCGGATCCGTACGCCCGCACAATCACGGTCATGGAACTCCCCGTCATGCCACCGCTGCGGCCGATGCTGGCGAAGACCGCACCGGCCATTCCGCCCGGCATGCAGTACGAAGCGAAATGGGACGGCTTCCGGGCCGTCGTCTTCCGCGACGGCGATTCCATCGAACTGGGCAGCCGCACCACCAAGCCGCTGACCCGGTATTTCCCCGAGGTCGTCCGCGCCCTGCTCGACCAGCTGCCGCCGCGCTGCGTATTGGACGGCGAGATCGTCATCGCCCGGGAGGGCCGCCTGGACTTCGACGCCCTGCTCGAACGCATTCACCCGGCCGCCTCCCGCGTCACCCACCTGGCCCAGGTCACGCCGGCGAGCTTCGTCGCCTTCGACCTGCTCGCCCTCGGCGACGACTCGCTGCTCGACACCCCGCAGAGCGCCCGCCGCGAGGCGCTCGAGAACGCGCTCCGCGACGCCTCACCGCCACTGCACCTCACGCCGGTGACCCACGACCGGGCCACGGCCCAGGCGTGGTTCGAGCAGTTCGAGGGGGCCGGCCTGGACGGTGTGATCGCCAAGCCGCCCGGCCTCCCCTACCGGCCGGGCGAGCGCGCCATGATCAAGGTCAAGCACGAGCGGACCGCCGACTGTGTGGTCGCGGGCCTGCGGCTGCACAAGAGCGGCCCCGTCGTCGGCTCCCTGCTGCTGGGGCTGTACGACACGGCGGGCCGGCTCCAGCACGTCGGCGTGTGCGCGTCGTTCCCCATGCGCCGCCGCCAGGAGCTGATGACCGAGCTCGCGCCGCTGCGCATGGAGACCGTGGCAGGCCACCCCTGGCAGCAGTGGGCGGACCCCCAGGCGCAGGCCACGGGCCGGCTGCCGGGCGGCCCGTCGCGGTGGACGGGGACCAAGGACCTCTCCTGGCTGCCCCTGCGCCCGGAGCGGGTCTGCGAGGTCGCCTACGACCACCTCCAGGGCGACCGCTTCCGCCACACCACCCAGTTCCGCCGCTGGCGCCCCGACCGGGAGCCCGAACAGTGCACGTACGCCCAGCTGGAGGAGACGCCCGGCTTCGACCTCGCCGACGTCCTCGGGGGCTGACCCCGGGGCCGTACGGGCCGGCGGGTCAGTCCTGGGCGCGCTGGGTGACCTCGGCGTCGGTGCGGTCGCCGAGGAACTCGTACCAGCGGCGCCGGAGGCATACGTAGCGGGTGTCCGCCTCCACCAGCTGGAGGAACGCGGCGACCGCCTCCACCAACCGCTCGTGAAGTCCGGTGTCCGCGAGGTCCCCGCTGTCGGTGAAGCCCTCGTGCGCGCGGGCGAGGCTGAACATGTCGGGGTAGACGCGGGTGCCGAGGTGTTCGAGCGGCACGCGCAGGGCCCACAGGCCGCGGTTCCCGCCGACGAGGGACGGTGACGCGGAGACGAGCAGCGCGTGCTTGTCCTTGAACGGCTGTGGCTTGATCCGGGACACCCAGTCGATGGCGTTCTTGATCCCGCCGGGGACGGAGGCGTTGTACTCCGGGGACGCGATCACGAGTGCGTCGCTGCGCGACAACCGCTCGCTCAACGCCAGCGCGCCCGGCGGCAGTCCCTCGGCGACCTCGGTGTCGCCGTCGTAGACCGGCATGGCGAACTCCCCCATATGGGCGAGATCCGCGGTGGCTCCGGCCTCCTGGACCAGCCGGGCCACCAGCGCGGCCAGGCGGGCGTTGAGCGAGCCGCCCCGCAGTGAGGCGCCGAGGACGAGCACGTCCATCGGCGGGGGCGAAGCGTCGGTGGCCATACGGGCCCTCCTCTTGGTGATCCCGCATCCAGCGTCCGCTCTCCGCACCCGCTCCGCACCCCCACCGGGCCGTACGGATCCGGGTAGGGATGGCTGGGGAACACGGAATCCGGCGGAAGGGCCGGCTTCCGGCAGAAGAGCGGAAAGATCCGGAAGATCGGAAAGCTCGGGAGATCGGGAAACCTCGGGAAGCTCGGGAAGAGAGGACCGGCCATGGTGCGGATCGAATGCGCGACCGTGCTCGTCACCGGCGCCAACCGCGGTATCGGAAAGGCCCTTGTGGCGGAATTCCTCGCGCGTGGTGCGAAGCGCGTCTACGCGGCCGCGCGGAATCCGGCGGCGGGGCAGGGGGAGGGCCGGGTGGTGCCGCTCCGGGTGGACCTCACCGAGCCCGGCACGATCGCCGCCGCGGCGCGGACCGCCACCGATGTCACCCTGCTCGTCAACAATGCCGGCCTGCTCGGGGTCGGCCATCTGCTCGACATGGACCTGGACGACGTCGAGCGCGTGATGCGCACCAACTACCTGGGCACGCTGCGGATGATCCGGGCCTTCGTGCCGGTCCTGGAGCGCAATGAGGGCGGGGCGATCGTCAATGTCATCAGCGTCGGGGCCTTCGGCGGCACGCCGTCGCTGGGCGGCTATCCCCCGTCCAAGGCGGCCCTGAATTCCCTGACCCAGGCGATCCGGCACGATCTGGCGCCGCGCTCCATCACCGTGCACGGGGTGTTCCCGGGTCCGGTCGGCACCGACATGTTCGACAAAGTCACCGACTACGACCCGGCGTTCGGCGAATTCCCGCCCGCGACGGCGGGAGAGGTGGCGCGGGCGACGCTCGACGCCCTCGCCTCCGGGGACGAGGACATCTTCCCCGACGCGTTTTCCCTGCAACTGCGGGCCGAGTGGGAAAGGGACCCGAGGGCTGCGGAGCGAATGCTGCACAGAGAAGCGTAGGAGAGGCGGGAAAAGCCTCGCCCTATGCCGGGCTGCGTTCTCCGACCCGGCCCGTCACACCCGCCGCCTCCGACCCACCCGGCGCCACAACCGACACCCCACCACCCGAACCACCCTCACCACGCCGCCCCACCCACCAAAAACACAACGGACCCAACGACGTCACCAACGCCAACAACGCCCA
>NZ_JBIAWF010000045.1:0-27830 GCF_042895325.1 Streptomyces sp. NPDC001407 | reverse complement strand
CCCGTTGGGGGCACCTCTGGGGGCACCCCCGGACGGAGTCTGGGGGAGGTAGCTGGGGGAGTTTGAGGACACCGCGCGGAGCGCGGTCAAGGGGGTCCGGGGTCTCCCCGGTTTCGGGAAGGGGCGGGGTGGGGAACAAAGCCCGCCGCAGGCTGCGGCTCCTCGCGTAGGCCCGGTGAAAAGTCGTTGTACGGCGTAGAGGGCGTCTTGTACGGTGTCCGACGACCATCAGTCGTACACCGTACAAGGGGGGCCGTGTGACCGCCACGACCATGAACACCACCGACGCCACCGGGAAACATCCCGAACGCAATCCCGCGCGTTGGCTCATCCTCGGCGTCATCTGCCTCGCGCAGCTCACGGTCCTCCTGGACAACACGATCCTGAACGTGGCGATCCCCTCCCTCACCGAGGAGCTGCACGCCTCCACCGCGGACGTGCAGTGGATGATGAACGCCTACTCGCTCGTGCAGGCCGGCCTGCTGCTCGCCGCGGGTAACGCCGCCGACCGCTACGGCCGCAAGAAGATGCTGGCCACCGGCCTCGCCCTGTTCGGGATCGGCTCGCTCGTCGCCGGGCTCGCCTCTTCCACCGGGCAGCTGATCGCCGCCCGCGCCGGCATGGGCATAGGCGGGGCGCTGCTGATGACCACGACGCTCGCCGTCGTCGTCCAGGTCTTCGACGACGAGGAGCGCACCAAGGCGATCGGCCTGTGGGGCGGCGTGAGCTCGCTCGGCTTCGCCGCCGGGCCGCTCATCGGCGGCGCGCTGCTCAACCACTTCTGGTGGGGCTCGATCTTCCTGATCAACCTGCCGGTCGCGCTCGTCGGCCTGGTGGCCGTGCTGAAGCTCGTACCCGAGTCGAAGAATCCCTCGGGCGACCGGCCGGACCTCCTCGGCGCGCTCCTCTCCACCATCGGCATGACCGGCATCACCTTCGCGATCATCTCCGGTCCCGTGCACGGCTGGACCTCCGGACGGGTGGTGAGCGCGGCCCTCATCGGTGCGGTCGCGCTCGCCGCCTTCGCCGTGTGGGAGCGGCGCATCCCGTTCCCCATGCTGGACATGAGCTTCTTCCGCAACAGCCGCTTCGTGGGCGCCGTCGCGGGCGGCATCCTCGTGGCCTTCGGCATGGGCGGCTCGTTCTTCCTGCTCACCCAGCACCTCCAGCTCGTCCTCGGCTACGACCCGCTGGAGACGGGCCTGCGGATGACGCCGCTCGCGCTCGTGATCGTCGTCCTCAACCTCACGGGCGTGGGCGCCCGGCTGCTGCCCAAGGTGGGCACGCCCGTCGCCATCGCCGGCGGCATGGGACTGCTCGCCGCGGGGCTCGCGTCGATCGCGGTGCTCGGTGCGCACGGTTACGGCGGGATGTTCCTGGGCCTGGTGCTGATGGGTGTCGGCATCGCCCTCTCCATGCCGGCCATGGCCAACGCGATCATGTCCGCGATCCCGCCGGAGAAGGCGGGCGTGGGGGCCGGCGTGAACGGCACGCTCCAGGAGTGCGGCAACGGGCTGGGTGTCGCGGTGCTCGGCGCCGTCCTCAACTCGCGGTTCGCGGCGCTTGTACCTGCGGTGGCGGCGGGGGCGGGGTCTTTGCCGGCCGCGCTCTCGCGTGCGCGGAGTGAGGCGGATCGGGTTTCCATCGGTGACGCGTTTGCCTCTGGGGTGCAGGCGAGTCAGTTGGTGGGGGCGGCGGCGGTGTTGGCCGGTGGGGTTGTGGCGGCGGTGCTGCTGCGGAGGGCTGAGCGGAAGGTTTGACCGGTCTCTGGGGGCGGGTCCGCGGCGCCTGCGGCGGGCTTGTTCCCCAGCCCCGCCCCTTCCCGGCTGCGTCTGATGTGCGGCTCCGCCGCGTGGGGGCACGCGCCCCAGGCCCCCGGCTGCGGGTCGGTGGGCGCCTGCGGCGGGCCTGTTCCCCTACCCCGCTCCTTCCCGGCTGCGTCTGATGTGCGGCTCCGCCGCGTGGGGGGCGTTGCCCCAGACCCCGAACCTCGGGTCCGCGGCTGCCTGCGGCGGGAGCGCCCTGCGGGCGCGTCCTCAATCGCCGGACGGGCTGAAAAAGAAGAGCCTGGCGCACCCCACAAGCCGCACTCGCTCTCCGGTGGGAGGGGGTGGGGTCGGAGGGTGGGGTTCTGGAACGCGGTGCGACTTCACAGCACTCAACACGCCTCACAGCAACCGCACCGCGTTCCAGGTCCCCAGCCCGGAGGCCCCACCCCCGGCACCCACCACACACCCAAGCCCGGCCGGCGATTGAGGCCACCCGCCGCAGGCGGCAACGCACCCGCACCCAAAAAGCGCCCCCGCACCCAGCGGAAAGCGCACCCACCACCACCCAAGCCCGGCCGGCGATTGAGGCCGCCCGCCGCAGGCGCACACAACCCGCACCCGGCAACGGACCCGCACCCAGCGCCTAGCATTCCGTACGTACCGCCCCGTAAAAGAAAGAGAATCGCAATGGCGAGCAGTCGAGCCGAGAGCCCCCGGGCCAGTGTTTGGTTGTCACGGAAGGCGGTTCCCAAGCGGAAGGGGGACGGGGAGGGCGGGCTCGATCTGGAGCGGATCGTGGCGGCGACGGTGCGGCTGCTGGACGCCGAGGGGCTCGCGAAGTTCTCGATGCGGCGGCTGGCGGCCGAGCTCGGGGTGACGGCCATGTCCGTCTATTGGTACGTCGACACGAAGGACGACCTCCTGGAGATCGTCCTCGACGGGATCAACGGCTCGATGGTGGTGCCCGACGTCTCCCGGGAGGACGAGGACTGGCGTGACCAGCTGCGCCTGCTCGCCCTGGAGTACCGCAAGATGCTCTCCGGCCACACCTGGGTGACCCAGCTGCTGGGCCGCTATCTCAACATCGGTCCGCAGTCGATGGCGTACACCAACGCCTGCCTGGCCGTGATCCGGCGCAGCGGCGTGGAGGAGGAGCGGATCACCGGGGCGCTGTCGGCGGTCTTCCAGTTCGTCTACGGGTTCTGCACGGCCGAGGGGCTGTTCAAGGAGCGCTGCAACGCCGCGGGCCTGTCCGAGGACGAGTATTTCGAGCGGCTGATGACCGAGGTCGCGGAGCGCGACGACTACGAGAAGTCGTTCAAGGACGCCGTCGACCTGATGGACTCGCAGACCCCCATGAGCCGGGAGCAGCGTCGCGAGGAGGACTTCGCCTACGCCCTGGAGACGGTGATCGCGGGCATCGAGGCCATGCGCGACCGCTGCTGAAAACCGGGGCTTTGCCGCACGTACGGCAAAGCCCCGGTGGTGGCGCGCAGGCCGTCCCCTGCCATTAGCGCGCGCCGCCCACCGGGGCTCATCGCCCGGGACCGTTCATGCCGTTCCGGTCCCGGCTTCCGGCGGCAGGGGCACGCCTCCGCTCGTGCCGTGCCCCTGCCGCCGGGGTTCTTGTGTCAGCCCTGCCGGGCCGGCTCGGTGTCCGCCTGCGCGGACCCGGAGGCCGCCGCCTGCGTACCGGACTTGCTCTTCAGCGCGACCTCCTTGATGAAGAGGGTCACGATGAAGGCCAGCAGCGCGCAGGGCGCCGCGTAGAGGAAGACGTCGCCGACGCCGTGCCCGTAGGCGCTTTCGAAGACCTCGCGGATCGGGGCGGGCATGTCGGACAGCTTGGGGATGCCACCGCCGGAGCCGCCCTTGCCGAGCGCCGCCGCGGCCTTCGGGCCGAGCGCGGTGATGCCGTCCTTGACGTAGTCCGGGACCCGGTTGGCGAAGACCGCGCCGAGCGCCGAGACACCGACCGCACCGCCGAGGGAGCGGAAGAAGGTGACGACGGAGCTGGCGGCGCCGAGGTCCTGCGGGGCGACCTGGTTCTGCGCGGCGAGCACGAGGTTCTGCATCATCATGCCCATGCCGAGGCCGACCAGCGCCATGTAGATCGCCAGGTGCCAGTACGGCGTGTCGTAGCGCATCGTGCCCAGCAGGCCCAGGCCCGCGGTCAGCAGCACGCCACCGGAGACCAGCCACGCCTTCCAGCGGCCCGTCTTGGTGATGATCTGGCCCGAGACGGTCGACGAGATGAACAGGCCGCCGATCATCGGGATCGTCATCACGCCGGACATCGTCGGCGTCTTGCCGCGGGCGAGCTGGAAGTACTGCGAGAAGAACACCGTGCCGCTGAACATCGCGACACCGACGAAGAGGCTCGCGATCGAGGCGAGGGAGATCGTCTTGTTGCGGAACAGCCGCAGCGGGATGATCGGCTCCGACGCCTTGGACTCGACGAACACGAAGAGCGCGCCGAGCACGATCGAGCCGCCGACCATGACGTAGGTCTGCCAGGAGATCCAGTCGTAGTTCTTGCCGGCCAGGGTCACCCAGATCAGCAGCAGGGTGACGGAGGCGCTGATGAAGAACGCGCCCAGCCAGTCGACCTTGACGTCCCGCTTCACGACGGGGAGCTTCAGGGTCTTCTGGAGCACGATCAGCGCGATGATCGCGAAGGGCACACCGACGTAGAAGCACCAGCGCCAGCCGAGCCAGTCGGTGTCGGTGATGACGCCGCCGAGCAGCGGGCCGCCGACGGTCGCGACGGCGAAGGTGGCGCCGAGGTAGCCGCTGTAACGCCCGCGCTCACGCGGGGAGATCATCGCGGCCATGACGATCTGGGCGAGGGCCGAGAGACCGCCGACGCCGATGCCCTGGACGACTCGGCAGGCGATCAGCGTGCCCGTGTTCTGGGAGAGACCGGCCACGACGGAACCACCGACGTAGACGATCAGGGCTATCTGGACCAGCAGCTTCTTGCTGAAGAGGTCCGAGAGCTTGCCCCAGAGCGGGGTGGACGCGGTCATCGCCAGCAGCGAGGCCGTGACCACCCAGGTCAGGGAGGACTGGCTGCCGTGCAGATCGTGGATGATCTCCGGCAGCGCGTTGGAGACGATCGTCGACGACAGGATCGCGACGAACATGCCGAGCAGCAGCCCGGACAGCGCCTCCATGATCTGGCGGTGCGTCATGGGGGCGGCGTCGGAGCCGGAGTGGCCTCCGTGCGTGGTCTGTCCGCCCCCCACACCGGCGGGTGTGGTCTTGGCCATGGAATTCCTTTACTGCCGATCAGTACGTGTGTGGGGTTTCGCGCGGTCCGCGGAGACGGCTAGGGCTGCGCGGCGCGCACCCGGCAGCCGCCGAAGCTCTCGCGGAGCCGGCCCAGCAACTCGGTGAGCCGGACGACGTCCTCGTCGGGCCAGTCGCTGAGGCAGGCGGCGAGCGCCCGGGTGTAGCGGGCGGACACCTGCTCCAGCAACTCCTCCCCCCGAGGGCTGATGCTGAGCAGCCGGGAGCGCTTGTCGAGCGGGTCCGGGTGCCGGTCCAGCCAGCCGCGCTCGGCCGCGTATGCGACATGGCGGCTGGTCACCGACATGTCGATGCCCAGCAGTTCGGCGAGCCGGCTCATCCGGACCTCGCCGCACTGCTTGAGCAGCGCGAGCATCATCGCCGACGAGGGCGGGCACTCCGGGGGGAGCACGCGACCCAGGTCGCGCCGCACGGTGGCGACGGCCCCGAGCTGACGGCTGAGTTCCTCGTACTGCTCCTGTGCGGCCACTCGACGCACGCCTCCACTTCAGTTGCTCAGGGCAACCATAAGACCAGAACTTGGTTGCTAAAGGCAAACGAAATGGGGGCTTATCTGGTAAAGGAACCTTCAAGCTCTACTTGGTGCTGTGTAAAGCAGCAGGTGGGGGTGGGGTGGGTGCGGTTTTTACGTGGCCCGGCGCGCGAAACGCGGGGTGCCTTCGCTAGGGTCCTGGCCTATGGCCAACCCCCATCAGCACTCCCAGCAGAACCCCGAGGGTTACGACCCGGCGGGGAGCACTCAGATGTTCCGCGCGTTCGTGGACGAGGCGCCGGGGGGTGGGCGGCGTGCGGCTGCGCCTGCGGCTTCGGCTCCGGCTTCCGGGTCTCGGGTCGGGGTCACGGCCGCTGTGATCGTGGCGATCGTGGTGGTTGTGGCGGCGGTGGCTTGGCTGGCGCTTTCCTGAAGGGCGGTTTCCGCGGGGGGCGGGGCCCGTTGCCGGGTGCGGGTGGGTGGGCGCCTGCGGCGCTTTGTTCCCCTACCCCGCCCTTTCCCGGCTGCATCTCATGTGCGGCTCCGCCGCGTGGGGGGGCGCTGCCCCGGACCCCGAGCTGCGGGCCCGTTGCCTCCCCCAGCTACCTCCCCCAGACTCCGTCCGGGGGTGCCCCCAGAGGTGCCCCCAACGGGCTGAAAAGAAAAAGAATGGCGCACCCCACAGCCCGCACTCGCTCTCCGGCGGGAGGGGGTGGGGTCGGAGGGTGGGGTTCTGGAACGCGGTGCGTCTTGACGGCACTCAATACGTCTTACGGTGCCCGCACCGCGTTCCAGGTCCCCAGCCCGGAGGCCCCGCCCCCGGCACCCACAACCACAGCCCGGCCGGCGTTTGAGGCCGCTCGCCGCAGGCGCAACGGACCCGCACCCAAAAACCGCCCCCGCACCCAGCGGAAAGCGCACCCACCACAAACCCAGCCCGGCCGGCGTTTGAGGCCGCCCGCCGCAGGCGCACACAACCCGCACAAGACAACGGACCCGCACCCAAAAACCGCCCCCGCACCCAGCGGAAAGCGCACAAGCCCGGCCGGCGCCGAGCCGCACTCAAGGTGTAGCCGAAACCACCCGCGTCTCCACCCGCATCCCCACCCCCACCCGCCCCTCATCCGCGCACACACTCCACGCCCCCTCCACCCACCGCCCCACCCCGATCGTGGGGAGCGCGGAAGAGGACGGGAGCGTAGCCCGCTCGGCGCCGGTCGCGTCGAAGACATGCGTGGCGAAGGTGACCGTGCCGGTCGTGATGGGTCGGGGGCCCGTGTTCGTGAAGGTCAGCGTGACCTTGTCGCACCAGCGGCGTCCGGCGGGGTCCGGGGCGCGGTGGAGGGGGCCTACGCGCAGGGCGGGGCCCGGGCTCGGCGAGGGTGAGGCCGAGGGCGAGGCCGGCGGTGAGGCCAAGGATGAGGCCGAGGGTGAGGCCGAAGGTGAGGGCGGGAGCGGGATCAGTTCCACGCCGCCCAGTGGCGGAATCGTGCCTTCCGCGGGGTCGGCCGCAGTTGCGACATAGGGGTCCCGGTCGCTGCCGGCGCAGCCCGAGAGCAGGGCGGCCAGGACAGAGATCGCGAAGACCGGCGCCTTCCGTCGCATCGGCCCAGTGTGGCTGACGCAACGTCAGGTGTACACATCGGTGAGGTGAACGGTCCCCCGTTGAACCCGTCCTCAGTCCGCGATGAGCCCTTCGCGCAGCTGCGAGAGCGTGCGCGTGAGGAGGCGGGAGACGTGCATCTGGGAGATGCCGACCTCCTCGCCGATCTGCGACTGCGTCATATTGGCGAAGAAGCGCAGCATGATGATCTGCCGTTCCCGCGGCGGCAGCTTGGCCAGCAGGGGCTTGAGGGACTCGCGGTATTCGACGCCCTCCAGCGCGCTGTCCTCATAACCCAGCCGGTCGGCGAGGGAGCCCTCGCCGCCGTCGTCCTCGGGGGACGGCGAGTCCAGCGAGCTGGCCGTATAGGCGTTGCCGACGGCGAGGCCGTCGACCACGTCGTCCTCGGACACGCCGAGGCACAGAGCCAGTTCGGGGACGGTGGGGGAGCGGTCGAGCTTCTGGGCGAGCTCGTCGCTGGCCTTGGTGAGGGCCAGGCGCAGCTCCTGGAGCCGGCGTGGCACGCGCACCGACCAACTGGTGTCCCGGAAAAACCGTTTGATCTCGCCGACGACGGTCGGCATCGCGAAGGTCGGGAATTCCACCCCCCGTTCGCAGTCGAAACGATCGATTGCCTTGATCAGGCCGATCGTGCCGACCTGGACGATGTCCTCCATCGGCTCGTTGCGGCTGCGGAAGCGGGCAGCGGCATAGCGCACCAGCGGGAGATTGAGCTCGATGAGGGTGTCGCGGACGTACGTACGCTCCGCACTGTCCCGGTCGAGCGTGGCCAGCCGCAGGAACAGCGAGCGGGAGAGGGTGCGGGTGTCGATGGCTTCGCAGTCGTCGAGCACGGCGTGCGGTGCGTCGTTGGCGAGCACCTTCGCGCTGCCCAGGTCTACGGACATGCCACCCCCTTGAGGTCGCGGACGGGTCACAGCAACTTCCCTCGTACGAGGGTTCAGCCTCCACCTGAATACCGGAGGCCGGGCTGTGGCAAACGCAGTTCCAGCAGAATGTCACATGTCGGCAACACGCTGTAGCGTCAAGTCGACATATCTGCCCGCTGGCCTCAAGGGCTGTCACCCGTGAGGGTTACGCGTCGATTCGATTTGCGGAACGCAGCCGGGCGAAGCTCCGGGAGAGCAGCCGGGACACGTGCATCTGGGATACGCCCAGTTCGGCACTGATCTGGGACTGCGTCAGATTGCTGTAGTAGCGCAGCAGCAGGATGCGCTGTTCGCGCTCCGGCAGTTGTACGAGCAGGTGGCGCACGAGGTCCCGGTGTTCGACCCCGGCGAGCGCCGGATCCTCGTAGCCCAGCCGGTCCAGCAGGCCGGGCAGGCCGTCGCCCTCCTGGGCCGCCTCCAGGGAGGTGGCGTGGTACGAGCGGCCGGCCTCGATGCAGGCCAGCACCTCGTCCTCGGGGATCCGCAGCCGCTCGGCGATCTCGGCGGTGGTGGGCGTCCGCCCGTGCAGCACCGTCAGATCCTCGCTCGCGCCGTTGACCTGCACCCACAGCTCGTGCAGCCGGCGGGGGACGTGCACGGTGCGCACGTTGTCGCGGAAGTAGCGCTTGATCTCGCCGACGACGGTCGGCATCGCGAAGGTCGGGAACTGCACCCCGCGGTCGGGGTCGAACCGGTCGATGGCGTTGATCAGGCCGATCGTGCCGACCTGGACGACGTCCTCCATGGGCTCGTTGCGGCTGCGGAAGCGGGCGGCGGCGTAGCGCACCAGGGGGAGGTTCGCCTCGATCAGGGCGGCCCGTACGCGTGTGTGTTCGGGCGTGCCGGGCTGGAGGGTCACGAACTCCTTGAAGAGCACCTGGGTCAGCGCCCTGGCGTCCGCGCCCCGGCTCCTGGGGTGGTCCTCGGACTCGTCGCCGGAGTCGTCGCGGGCGGGGCCGGCGGCGGGGGCCGGCGGCGCCTCGGGGGCGGGCTTGTGGGCCTCGGCGGAGGCGGGGGGCTGGTCGCGCTGGAGGGGGGCTTCGGGGACGGTACGGGCCGACACGGTCACGCCACCCTTCACGGTCAACTCATCCGGCAAAAGCGGTCATAGCATCACAAGACATGTGCACTGTGTGCAAGCACCGCAAAGCGTCGTGTTGGGTGGCGAAAAAGGGCCCTTCGCCGGGGTCGGCGAAGGGCCCTCTGCGTCGTGCGGAGACGGGCATCCCGGCAGGTCGGCCGGGGTTCCCTCAGAACGGGTAGTCGGCGATCACCCATGTGGCGAATTCGCGCCACTGCGCCACGCCCGCCTGGTGCGCGGGGTGCCCGAGGTAGCGCTGGAGCGCGTCCGCGTCGTCGACGGCGGAGTTGATGGCGAAGTCGTACGCGATCGGCCGGTCCGAGACGTTCCAGCCGCACTCCCAGAACCGGAGCTCGGGGATCTCCTTGCCGAGCTCCTCGAACGCCTGCACGCCGGCGGCGACGCGGGGGTCGTCGCGCTCGACGCCCTCGTTGAGCTTGAACAGGACGAGGTGACGGATCACGGTTCTGCCCTCAGTTGATCAGCTGGGTCATAAACTCGCCGACGCTCTTGGCGGCGTCCGAGATGCCCTCGAACCCTATCTGCACGAGTTCCGCCGA
Organism: Streptomyces sp. NPDC001407; assembly: GCF_042895325.1. Taxonomy (NCBI): domain Bacteria; kingdom Bacillati; phylum Actinomycetota; class Actinomycetes; order Kitasatosporales; family Streptomycetaceae; genus Streptomyces; species Streptomyces sp. NPDC001407. Next base: position 18,083 of record NZ_JBIAWF010000045.1, on the reverse strand, counting down.
CCGCGCCGGGGAGTGGATGATCGTGTACGCCACAAAAATGATGACGGCGTAGAGCGCGATCTTCTTCGCCTGTGCCACGACCCCACAGCCTCCCCTGCTGTCCCCGGTGCCCCTATGGACGCGAGAGTCTAACCGCACGTATGGGCGAAAGGCTGGACCGGTGGCCCCGGCGGAGACGGTTCCTCACGGCACCTTTAAGGACCAAAGGCCCGCCAAGGGGGGTCCTTCGGCCGCCGGGCGGGTCGGGCCGTGGCGGGAGGATGGGAGCAAGCGCGCTGGATCTGGCAGGAATCCGGCGGGCCAGGGACATGGGCCTCACTGCGGGGTCCGGGCCGCGCTTCCCCCCGACCGCGGCCCGTACTTGGAGGACCGTGTCCTCATCGGGGGGAAGCGGGCGCCGTGACCTGGTGCCCGCTTCCCCCCGTCCTTTTCCTCGCCCGTTCACCGGCGGGCCACCGCGATGCCCCGCGCGCCTCTTGTGGCGCGCCGCGCACTTCTGTTCGTTCCCGCACGCGCCTGTGCCCCTCAATGCACCAAGAGCTCTCACCCTTGCGGCGAAGGTGAGAAGTACGTACTGCCGGGGCACCAGAAAGGCATACGGCATATGCGGGCCGAGGGAGGTCGGTGAGGGGCGACATGGGCGCGGACGAACCCGTCTTCGCCATGCGGGAGCGCGTGGCGTACGGCGCCATCATCATTGAACTGCACGGGGAAATCGACATCTTGGCGGAGCAGGTGCTCGGGCCGCGCATGGACGCGCTCACCGAGCGGTTCCGGGCGGACGTCGTCATCGATCTTCGCCGGGTCACTTTTCTGGACGCGAGCGGATTGCGGCTGTTGCTCCGGGCGCGGCGGCGGATGCTTGAACGGGGTGGGCGGCTTCGGCTTGTCCGGGGGGTGCCTCGGGTTGTGCGGGTTCTTCGGCTCGCTGGGGTGGAGGGGGTGTTCGCTGTGGTGGATTCGTTTCCGGCGGGGGCGGAGGATGGCGCTGGGGCGGAGGATGGGAGTGTGCCGGCTTAGGGGGGCGGGTGCGGGTCGGCTGCGCCTGCGGCGGGCTTTTTCCCCAGCCCCGCCCCTTCCCGAAACTGGGGCGCGTGCCCCAGACCCCCGGCTGCGGGTGCGTTGCCTCCCCCAGCTACCTCCCCCAGACTCCGTCCGGGGGTGCCCCCAGAGGTGCCCCCAGCGGCGGGAGCTCCCCCAGCTACCGCTGGGAGGTGCCCCCAGCGTGCGCGTCCTCAAACGCCGGACGGGCTGAATGCGTCCCCGGAAACCGGGCTTCGCCCCGGACCCCTTGACCGCGCTTCGCGCGGTGTCCTCAAGCGCCGGACGGGCTGGAATTCGCGGACCGTAGTCCATAGATCTTCAGCCCGTCCGGCGCTCGTTCAGCCGCCCCTCGTCGTCAGGCCCAGCAAGCGGACCCGTCTTGCCTGGGTGTGGAGTTCGCCCCTCGCGTTCTGGGGGATGAGGACCACCTGGCCCGCGTGGGCGTTCACCGGAGGGGTTTCCTCCAGGGAGAGGGTGATGTCGCCCTCCAGGACGATCAAGGTCGTCTCCGTGTCCGGGGGTGGGGTGAGGCGGAAGCGTTCCGCTTCGCAGAGTTGCCAGTGCTGGGCGTCGTCGCACTCGGCGTGCAGGACGCCGGACGGGACCATGCGTTCCAGGATCGCCGTGGCGGAGCCGGTGGCGGGGGCGAGGATCACTTTTCGGGCCTCCTGCTCGTGACGTCCAGGGTGACCGGGATGCACCGGTCCGGATCGCGCAGCGTGAAGAGCGTGTGCGCGCCGGTCGGGATCGGGATGTCCGGCGCCGGGCACGCGGGGTCGGCGTCCACGTGGACGACCAGTTCCGTGAACGGGGCGTACGAGCCGCTCCGTTCCGCCGCCGGGACGTCCACCAGCTCCAGGCCGCGGATCGCCCCGGACAGCAGCCCGGTCATGTCGACCGCGCCCGGACCGACCAGGTCCAGCACCACGGGTGCTCCGCTCATGACCGCTCCCCCTTTTCCGTGGGCCCGCACCACGTCGCCCGGCACGCCGCGGCCGTGAAGCCGGGGCCGAAGCCGATGAGGACGCCGGTGTCCCCGGTGGCGGGCGGTTCGTCGTACGTGCGGGCCAGGACGTCGAGCACGGCCACGGCGCCGAGGTTGCCGCGCTCCTGGAGGCTCTCCCAGGAGTGGCGGGTGACCTCGGGCAGGCATTCGAGGCCGGTGGCGAGGTCCGTCAGGATGCGCGGGCCGCCCGTGTGGGCGACCGTGAACTGCGGCTTCCAGGCGCCCGTGTCCGCCCCGAGCCAGTCGCGCAGGTGCGGCATGAGGTCACCCACGCCCTTGAGCGCGGCCGGGGTGCTGCCGAAGTGGAAGCCCCGGTCGTCCAGCGTCATCTCGTAGCGCTCGGTGCTGTCCGGCACGACGTACTCCCAGGTGTCGTCCACCCGGAACGCCGGGCCCGCCGGCCGGGCGTCGGAGACGACGCAGGCACCGGCCGAGTCACCGAACAGCGCCTTGTAGATCATCGCTTCCATGCTGTCGTCGCTGTGCTGGTAGACCGAGCTGAGGATCTCCGCGGCCACGACGAGCACGCGCTGCCCGGGGTGGGCGGCGAGGAACTCGGCTGCGCGTACGAGCGCGTGGGCGCCGCCCGCGCAGCCGAGCTGGGTCATGGGGATCCGGCTGACGGTGGAGCGCAGCCCCAGGGCGTTGACCAGGTGGACGTCCAGGCCCGGGACGGCGAACGCGGTGGCGTGGGTGGTGATCAGGCAGTCGACGTCCAGCGGGCCGAGGCCGCCGGTGTCGAGGGCCTCGCGCGCGGCCCGCTCGGCGAGCTCGCACAGATCGGCGTAGGCGTTCGCGTTGCTCTCCGCGGCCGGCCGGTCGGCGGCCACCGTGGCGAGCGGACGGGCGAAACGACGGCGCTGGACCCCGGTCGAGTCCAGGACGCGCAGGATGGCCGGGAGCCGGGGGTGTTCGGGATGCGCGCGGACGATGTCGTCCTGGATCTCCTTGAGCGTGACCTCGTGGGGTGGCAGTGCGACGACCGGGCGGTTGACGTAGATCATGACTGCTCCGTGGTGGGAAAGGCGCCGTTGTTCTGGGCCGTAGGTGGTTCTCCGGGCGGTGTGGGGGTGCCGGGGCTGCGCGGCCCGCGCGCGCCGGACGGGCTGGATCCGCACGATCCAGCCCGTCCTGGGCGCTGCGGGGTCGCGGGCGGGTCAGGCGATCGAGCCGCCGCCGTCGACGAAGAGGGTCGTGCCGGTGGTGTACGGGTTGCCTGCCACGAAGACGACGGCCTCCGCGATGTCCTCCGGCTCGCCCACGCGCGCGACGGGCAGCCGGCCGGTCGCGCCCTCGTACATCGCCTCGCGCTTCTCCTCGGGGAGCGTGTCCCACAGCGGGGTCTTGATCAGGCCCGGGGAGACCGCGTTGACGCGCAGCGGCGCGTACTCCAGGGCCAGGCCGCGGACCAGGGCCTCCAGGGCCGCGTTGATCGCGCTCTGGAGCGCCGACGCCTTTCCGGGGCGTACGGACAGATAGCCCGTGACGAGCGTCAGCGAGCCGGACGGCCGGACGGACAGGGCGCGGGCGAGGCGGTACGCGCCCCAGAACTTGCTGTCCATCGCGGCATAGGCGTCCTCCAGCGGGAGGGTGTCGACCCGGCCCATGGGGGTCTCCGCCGCCGATATGACGACGTGGTCGAATTCCCCTGCCGTCGCGGCGAATTCCTCGACCGAGGCGTTGTCCGTGATGTCGAGGGACTGCCCGCCGGCCCGCTCGCCGAGCGTGGCCAGTGCCGCGTCGATCTTCTCCTTCGAGCGGGAGGCGATGGTGACGTCGGCGCCGAGCGCCGCGAACCGCCGGGCGGTCGCCAGGCCGACGCCCGAGCTCCCTCCGACGACGAGGACGCGCTTTCCTTGGTATTCGGTCACGGTGCGGTGCTCTCCTGTAGTGAGGGGACCCGGTGTTCCAGGTCCTCGGAACGCGAACGGGAATAGCTCTCGCGGTTCAGCTCGGTGATCTGAACCGATATGTCGCAGGAGGTCTCCGACATCGTCCGGTGGAAGTGCCGGCCCAGCACGCGCAGTGCTTCCTGGCTGATCCGGCGCTTCGCCTCCGGCGGTTTCCCGGCGAAGGTGCGGATGTCGAGGTTGACGAAGGCCTGCTCGTAGGTGCCGTCCCCGATGAACGCGTTCAGGCGGACGGCCCTGCTCTTGAAGTCCTGGACACGGAAGCCGCCGACTTCCGAGAGCGCGGCATGCAGTTCCTTGAAGAGGCCCTCGACGTCGACCTGTTCGCGGATGTTGCCCGAGTGTTCGAGCATGAGGTGCGGCATGCGGATTCCTTTCTTGCGGGTGGTGATGCCGGCGTATACCTCCTCTTCTGGCTTGCCTTTGGGGCATCTACCGACGGCGGATACGCCGGCATGGCAGAGCGGCGTCCCTTGCAGGGGGCGCCGCTCTGGGGTTTGTGGGGTGCGGGTCGGCTGCGCCTGCGGCGGGCTTTTTTCCCCAGCCCCGCCCCTTCCCGAAACTGGGGCGCTGCCCCAGACCCCGATGTGCGGGTGCGTTGCCGCCTGCGGCGGGAGCGCACTGCGTGCGCGTCCTCAAACGCCGGACGGGCTGATTTCAGCCCGTCCGGCGTTTGAGGACAATGCGCGAAGCGTGTTGCGGGGTCTGGGGCGGAGCCCCAGTTTCGGGAAGGGGCGGGACTGGGGAAGAAAGGCCCCCGCCCCGCGGGCGATTACTCGGCTGCGACCGCTTCCTTCACCGGGGTCGCGGCGGGAGCCGTCGCCGCCTTGACCACGCGGTGGATACCGAACGCGCTGAGCAGGATGCAGGCGATCAGTGCCGCCACCGCCCAGCCCAGAGCCGACTGGAGGCCGGAGGTGAACGTGTCGGAGTCCGCGTGGCCGACGATCAGGCCCATGACGGCCACGCCGATCAGGCCGCCGAGCTGGCGGGAGGCGTTGAGGACGCCGGAGGCGATGCCGATGTTGCCGCTGTCGACCGCGGAGAGCATGGCGTTGGTCATGGCCGGGACGACCAGGCCGATGCCGAAGCCCGCCACCAGGAACTGGATGACGATCGCGAGGTAGGAGCCGGCGTGCACGGCCGGGAGGGTCGCGAGGTAGCCGACGGCGGCCAGGGTGCTGCCGGTCATCAGGACCGTGCGGGCGCCGTAGCGCTTGGCGAGCGGGCCGCAGGCCAGGTTGGCGATCATGATCGTGGCGGTCATCGGGAGGAACGCGAGGCCGGCGACGATCGGGGAGTAGCTCCAGGCCGTCTGGAAGAAGAGGCTGAAGACGAAGATCAGGCCGTAGAAGGCGAAGTTGACCAGGACGCCGATCAGCGAGGTGGAGGTGAACGCCTTACGGCTGAAGAGGTGCAGCGGCAGCATCGGGTCGCTGCTGCGCTTCTCCGCGGCGATGAAGGCGATGGTCGCGACGACGAAGACCACCAGGGAGGTGATGACGAAGGTGGAGCCCCAGCCCTGGCCGTTGGCCTCGATGATGGCCGCGGTGAAGGTGCCCAGGGCGACGACGGCCAGCACCTGGCCGAGCAGGTCGAAGGAGCGGCGCGGGGCACTGGCGTCCCGGACGGTGCCGGGGGCGTTGACCTGGGTCAGCCAGATGCCGGCGATCGCGATCGGGACGTTCACGAAGAAGATCGAGCGCCAGCCGAGCTGGTCGATGAGCACACCGCCGACCACCGGGCCGAGGGCGAGCGCGAGACCGCCGGCGGCGGCCCACAGGCTCACGGCCTTGGCGCGCTCGGTGGCGTCCGGGAAGGACTTGTTCACGATCGACAGCGAGGACGGGACGATCATCGCGGCACCGAGGCCCTGGATCACCCGGGAGATGATCAGCGCGACCAGCGTGGTGGAGGCGCCGCAGGCGAAGGACGCCACGGCGAAGAGCGCGAAGCCCACCTGGTAGATCCGCTTCGGGTCGAAGCGGTCTCCCAGCGAACCGGTGGACAGCAGGAACGCGGCGAAGGTGAGGGTGTAGCCGTTGATCACCCACTCCAGCCCGGAGAGGCTGCCGCCGAAGTCCTTGCTCAGCGCGTCGGTCGCGACGTTGACCACGCTGACATCGAGGATGACGACGACGAACCCGAGGCAGGCCGCGAGCAGCGACAGCTTCCTTTTCGCAGTACTGGGTTCACTCTGGGACATGCCTATTCCTAAGGTCGGTCGGAAGGGGTGAAGGAGAAGTCGGGACCGGGGCGGGCCGGGGGAGTACCCGCCCCGGGGTCGGCGGGAGCCGGGGACGCACGACTCGAATAGACTGTTCGACGTGAGGCGAACAAGTAAACTGTACGCAGAACATCGAACACTTTGCAATCGTTCGTCAGGAAGGCCGTCATGACCAGGGAAAACGCCGCGGCGACCGCGCCGCATCGCACTCCACCTGAGCACGTCCATCCCCGGGACGTGGCCTTGGAGACCGCGCTTGCCGCGCTCTCCGACCCCGTACGGCTCACGCTCGTGCGGGAGTTGGCCGGAAGTGAGGACTGGGAACGCACCTGCGGCAGCTTCGACGTGCCCGTCCGCAAGGCCGCGCTGAGCCATCACTTCGCGGTGCTGCGCTCGGCCGGGCTGATCGAGCAGCGCGACGCGGGCGCGAAGCGCATCAACCGGCTGCGTAAGGCCGAGTTCGAGGAGTGCTTCCCCGGGCTGCTCGACCTCGTCCTGCGGGACGCTGCCGTGCGACCGGGACTGCCGGGCTAGCGACACTGCCGTACGGCGGGCGCGGCCGCGGGTCCTCCCCGGGCGCCGCGCCGGCCGCCAGGGCGACCCGCTCGCGCAGCAGCTTCGCCGTGCCCTCGACGACGGCACGGTCGACGCTCGGCGTGCCGTACGACAGTGCCAGGCCGAAAGCGCCCCGGAACGTCGAAAGGTGCAGCACCACACCGTAGTTGGCGCCCGTGCGGTTGACCACCGTACGGAAGCCGGTCACGCGCTCCACGTGCGCCCCCAGCGAGGCGTCGACGGGGCCCACGTTCGTGATGCAGATGCCCGGCGAGCTGTCGGCCGCGGCCGTGGCCTCGACCGCCGCGCGGATCTCCCGGTGCTCGCGGACCACCGGCCGCCAGGCGGCGTCGGCCGCCCGGAAGCCGTCGCGGTACGCCTGGGCGTGGTCCTTGAAGCCCGCGCCGTCGAGCCGCAGCGGCGCCCGTACGACGCTGATGTAGCAGCCCAGGTCGGTCAGGTGCTCCGTCTCGGCGTAGCGCCGGCGCAGCGAGACGGCCGTGAAGAAGTCGACCTCGTCGCGGCCCGTGGTGAGCGCGAACGACTCCGCGAGCGCTGTCGCGAAGAACTGATTGACCGTCAGTCCTCGGCGGCGACAGTACAGTTTCACCGCGTCGGACTCCGTCGCCGTCAGGTCGACGGGCACGAACGCGGCGCCTCTTTCCGGCCACGGCGCGCGGACCGCGAAGGGGATCGGGTCCGCGGGCGCCTCCGGCACGGCGGCCGCCTCGGGGGTGTCCGTGGCGGGCGTGCGGTACGTCAGCTCGTCGCCGTTGCGGGAGAAGGGCTCCGGACCGGCGTCCTCGGGCGCGCCGAAGAGCTCCTCCAGCAGCACCCGCAGCGTGCCACCGGTGGAGTGGCCGTCGGATATGGCGTGGTTGCGGGTGAAGTAGAGGTGCGTCACCCCCGCCCGCCGGTCGGCGGCCGCCCGCAGCCGCCACAGCGCGCCGCCCGTGGGCAGGACGTCGTTCAGCTCCTCGCCCTGGAGGTCCTCGGGCGTGGCCCCGGCGGGCAGCTGCCCGTGGCGCAGCTGCTCCGGCTCAGGTTCCGGGCCCTCGCGGAACCACAGCGAACCGTCCCGCTCCTCGATGCGCGCCCGCAGCAGCGGCAGCCGCCGCGCCCAGCGCCGGACGGCGGCCTCCAGTTCGGCCTCGCCGAACAGGGCGTCGACGCTGACCCAGGTGGTGACCTGCGTGTTTCCCTTGAGCAGGCCGTGGGTGTAGGCGAACGCGGCCTCCACGTCGCTGAGCTTGCGGATGAGCTCCACGGTCACTCCACCGGCCTTTCGGAGCCGTCCCACGTGATCACGTTCGTCAGGGTCACGCCGTGGCTCGCCACGTCGATGGTCAGCCGGTCGCCGTCGCCGATGCGGAAGCCGGCGTGGAAGCTGCTGCGGTCCGCGCCGATGAAGACGTAGTGGACGCGGCCGGGGTGGTGCAGCGGGGGGTAGGAGAAGAGGTGCTCCATCATGCCGTCGAGGCGGTAGGCGAGGGCGTCGGTGCCGGTGGTGAAGCCGCCCTCCCACGCCGTCACGCCGTCCCGCTCGACCGAGACCTTGCCCGTGACCGAGCGCGGCGGCTCACCGGAGAAGAACCAGGGGGAGACGGCCGCGTCGCACAGCTTGGCGTACGAGAGGTGGCCGTTGTTGCGCTTGAACCTCCCGATGTCCGTGAGGTCGTTGCCGAAGGTGTAGCCGACGTAGCGCGGGACGCCGTCCTCGTCGTCGACGTAGAGGAGGACGACCTCCGCCTCCTCGCACACGGCGACGGCCGCGGCGGGCACGGTCAGCGGGTCGCCGGCGACCTTGAGCGAGGTGCCGAGGCCCTTGAAGAACCAGTTGGGCTGGGGGCGCTCCCCGTCCTCGCCCGCCTCGTCGGTCACCTTGACGTTGTGAGTCTGCATGAAGCCGCTGACCAGCGCGTTCCCCAGTTCCGTGGTCAGCAGCGGCGGCAGGTGGCGGACCTCGTGGCGGCGGTCGGCCGGCACGGTGACGGCCACGCCCCCGGCGGTGACGGCGGCGGCGAACGCGGCAGGGTCGTAACCGGCGGCCGCCAGCTGCGCGCCGAGGTCGTCACCCGCCGTCCGGTAGAGGTGCAGCGGTGCTCCGTCGGCGGGCTCGTCGAAGCCGATGAGCCGCTCGCCCTGGTACGTGCATGCGAAGAACTGTGTCACGGCGGAACGCCCTCCAAGGCGTCGGTGAACTCCCGTCGGGAGCCTGTGGGTTCGGGGGGGGAGGAGGGGGGAGAAGGGGGCCGGGGCGGGCGGTGGCAGGGGAGGCGCCCGCCCCGGGGTCGCGCGGCCGCTCACTCCATGAGGATCTCCACGAGCGCGGGCTTGCCGTTGGCCTTGATGAACTCGACCGCCTCGCGGACCGTCGGCGCGATGCCGGCGACGGCCTCGACCCGCGGCAGCGCGTGGATGTTGTACGACCGCGCCAGCGTCACGAAGTCCACCGGGTTGTCGTAGAAGCTCGTCGCGATGTGCGCGCGGTCGATGTCGCGGTCGCGGTTGCCCGCGATGCGCTGCGCGTGCTGCGTCGAGTTCAGGTAGAGGCGGTTGTTCATGACGATCGTCAGCAGCGGCACCTCGTACGCCGACAGCGTCCACAGGGCGCTCGGGGTGTAGAGGAAGTCGCCGTCCGACTGGAGGTCGATGACGATCTGCCCGTCGTCCTTGTGGGCGAGGGCGGCGCCGACCGACGCGCCGAGACCGTAGCCGAGGCCGCCGCCGCCGTTGAGGCCGAGATAGCTCTGCGGGCGCTCCAGCGGCCACAGCTTCTTGACCCAGCCGTCGATGGTGAGGCTGCCGGTGTTGGCCAGCACCCAGGTCTCGTCGCGGACCGCGCGGTGGATCTCGTCCACGGCGGCCGCCACATTGATGATCTCGTTGCCCTTGGCCTCCTCGGCCCGGTCGGCCCACTCGGTGCGGGCGCGCACATGGGCCGCGGAGATCCGCTTGATCCGCTCGTCCCGGCGGGCCGTGAAGGCCGGGGTGGCGAAGGAGGCGTCCTCGACGCGCTCGCGCAGCGCGGTGACGCTGCCGAAGGCGTCGGCGGCCACGGCCTGGTCGACCGGCACGAACTGCTGGTAGTCCGCGGCCCACTTGCTGGTCAGCAGGTCGTTGGCGCCGATGGTGACGACGTGGGCGCCGTTCGCGGGCCCGCCGTGGTCGTCGAGCTCCAGGAACGAGCCGAGCGCGCCGGCGAGGTCCTGCACCTCCAGGGCGAGCACGAGGTCCGCGTCCTTCAGGAAGCCGGCGTCCGCTCCGGAGAGGTTGAGCTCGTGGGTGCTGGGGAAGTTCAGCCGGTTCCCGCGGTCGACCACGGCCAGGCCGAGCGACTCGGCGAGCGCGGTCAGCGGGGCGACCGTGCGCGGGTCCTGACCGGAGAAGTCCGTGATCAGCACGGGCAGTTCGGCGTCCCGCAGGCGGGTGGCGAGGCCGTCGGCGGACAGGGCGTCCAGCGGCGGCAGCTCCGTCGCCGCCGCGGCGGACTTCGGCAGCAGCCGCACGTCGTCCTGGAGCGGCTGCTCCTGGATGTCGAAGTCCAGCGCCACGAAGACCGGGGCCCGCATCGGCGTGTTCATCAGCTTGAAGCCCCGGTAGAGGGACTCGATGGTGGCGCGCTGGCTGGTCGGCTGGTCGCACCACTTCACATAGTCCTTGACCACGGACTCGATGTTCTGCGAGGTGTGGATCCAGTCGATCCACGGCCGGCGCTTGCCCGCGTCGAGCGGGCCGTTGCCACCGAGGACGAACAAAGGCACCCGGTCGCACCAGGCGTTGAAGATGGCCATCGAGGCGTGCAGCAGGCCGACGTTGGCGTGCACGAAGACGCCCATGTGCCGGTTGCTCGCCTTGTGGTAGCCGTGGGCGATCGCGACCGCGATCTCCTCGTGGCAGGCCATGACGATCTCCGGGGCGATCTCGGCGTTGTCCTCGTGGACGAGCGAGTCGTGGACGCCGCGGAAGGACGCCCCGGGGTTGAAGGTCACGTAGTCGATGTCCTGCTGGCGCAGGAACTCGACGATCACGTCGGAGAAATACTTGCTCATGCCTCGGCCTTCGTCGCAGCCACCAGGGGCTGCCATCGGTCGGTGTCCCCGGCGTAGCCGAGCACTGCCCACTCGTGGGCGCTGTCGTCGAGTGCCATCCCGAACCCGGCGCCGTGGACGGGCGAGAGGGTGTTGGCGGCGCGGTCCACCACGGGCGGCGGGGTGACGATCATCCGCTCGAAGAAGCGGTCCGACTGGCCCGCCTCCACGGTGATCGCGTCCCGGTGCCGGAAGGCGAGCTGCCGGCCCGCGGCGATCAGCGGCCCGGTCTCGGCGACCTGGACGCCGATCTGGAACGCGATGCCGTGCTGCCGCGCGAAGTCGATGATCTCCACCGAGTTCAGCAGGCCGCCGCACTTGGCGACGCGGATGTTGAACGCGTCCGCCGCGCCGGTGCGCACTGCCGTGCGGGCGTCCTCCAGTGAGCACAGCGACTCGTCCAGCATGATCTCCACGCCGGTGGCGAGCCGCAGGTCGCGCAGCTCCGTCCAGGCGCCCTTGCGCAGCGGCTCCTCGATCAGGGTCGCGCCGCACCCGGCGAGCAGCTTGATGTGGTGCAGCGCGTCGTCGTAGGACCAGCTCATGTTGGCGTCGACCATCACGGGGACGTCCGGGCCGAGCGCCTCGCGCAGCGCGGTGACGGTCCGGGCGTCGCGCTCGATGTCGTCGGACGCCTTGACCTTCACGAAGTGGAACGGGCCGCGGGTCGCCAGGAACTCCTCCACCCCGGTGCCCAGGTCGATCACCTGGGACACGGGCAGCGGTTCCCCGGCGGCCCGGCCGGGCCCGGCGGGGCGGATCATCTCGCCCACGCCGAGCCCGAGCCGGTGGCCGAGGAGATCGAGCACCGCGGTCTCCAGCAGGCAGATCAGGTTGTTGCCGCCGGAGATCTGGAAGGTCCGCGCGAAGCCGTCCCGCCGCAGCAGGCCGAGGAGTTCGGCGCTGTCCTCCGTCCGCAGCCGCTCCAGCAGGCGGCCCATGGGGACCCGCTGGAGCTCCGCGCGTACGCCCTCGACACTCTCGCCGGTGACGTACGGGCGCGGGGCGCACTCGCCGAGCCCCTCCGCACCGCCGGCCGACAGCCGCAGGACGAGGCTGTCGGACCGGCGGCGGCGCGCCGCCGGGTGGTCGAAGCCCACCCGCATCGGCAGCGCCACGTGATACAGCCGTGCCTCATCCATGGTGGTCCAGGCCCGGTATCAGGGTGAAGGTGGACGACCAGTTGACGAGGCTGGTGCGGGCCTCGGTGTAGTGGAGATAGTGCTGGTGGGTGGGGAACTTGATGATCCCGCCGCGGCCGTTCGTCATCTCGATGAACGTCTTGTGGGCGTCGTCGAGATCGACGATCGGGTCGGTCAGCCCGGAGACGTAACCCACCGGCACCGGCGGCAGCTCGCGCGCCGGCTCCATGTAGAGCTTCTCCAGGCCGAGGAGCGTGGCGCGGGAGCGTCTGGTCAGCTGCCGGACGGCGAGGTCGTCGTTGTCGATGTAGTGCTGGTACTTCACGTTGTCGGTGAAGTCCGAGGACTTCAGCCCCGCGTCCCACAGCTCCGTGCTCGTCTCCTTCGCCAGTGCCTCGCGCTCCTCCTCGGAGAGGGTGGCGTGCAGCTTGCCGAGCCAGGTCGAGCAGAAGACCGCGGAGTCGTAGCGGACGTCGAAGTCCTGATGGTGCATCAGGGCCGCGAGGAAGGAGCCGCCCAGGCAGTGCCCGAAGAGCTGGAGGGGCACCTCGTCACCGATGATGCAGCGCACCGTGGCCAGGGCCGCGGCGTAGTCGCCGAGCACGGTCTCGACGTCGGGGATGTCATTGCGCTCGCCTTCGCTGATGCCGCTGCCGCGGCGGTCGAGGACGAAGAGCGCGATGTCGTTGTTCGCGTACTGCGGGCCGACTTCCCACAGCCAGCCCGCATGACTCTGCAGGCCGTGGAAATAGAAGATCGCGCCCTTGAGGTTCTTCGGGCGCCACAAGTGCAGCGCGAGGTCGGCGCCGTCGCGGCGCACGTGGATGATCTCCTTGCGGCTGTTCTGCGGCGGGCGCTTCAGCTCCAGCATGTGTGCCTCTTCCCGGTGTCAGTCGCCGACGATGTCGGCCACGAAGTCGATGTCCTGCTGAAACGGCTTGTACTTGTACTGGGTCGCGTTGCCGGCGGCCCGGCGGCTCTCGACGTACGCGTTGATCGCGTCGTGCGGCACGGTGACGACCTCGATGGGCCGCAGCCGCCCGCTGTCTCGCTTGGAGGCGTACTCGATGTTGATCGTCTTGAGCTCTTCGTCGATCCGCTCGGACAGCGCGGCGTCGACGCCCTTGTCGCTGCCGTGGCTCTCGACGAGGGCGACGTAGTTCGGCGGCTCGCCCCACTTGGGGCCGCACATGTACAGCCCCATGTCGAGGCCGAGACCCGCGACGCCCTGCTCCAGGGCCTGCGTCACCTGCGCCTCGGTGATCTTCTCGCCCGTGAAGGAGTGGAAGACGCCGTCACGGCGGAGGAAGTGGATCCACGGCACACTGCCCTCGACGCGGTCGACGTGGTAGATGTCGCCGGTCCACAGCCGGTAGAGGCCGTTGCCCTGCGACATGATCAGGTGGTAGTCCTCACCCGCCTCGACCTCGTCGAACAGCAGCGTCTCGACGGACTCGCCGCGCTCCACCAGCTCACCGAGCGGCACGCTCGCCGGGACGAACTCGTAGAACGCCTGGTTGATCGCGAGCGGCTGGCTGAGCGGGGTGTCGTCCACCGGGATCGTGGTGACGCCCTCGGTGCCGCAGCTCATGAAGGGCAGCTTGGCGACGCCGGGGAAGACCGCGTCGAGCTTGCTCTGGTAGAGCCGGGCGGAGGCCGAGAGCCAGCAGCTGTAGAGCGTCAGCGAGGGCCAGACGTCCTTGAGGCTGAAGCCGGGCTTCGCCAGCACCGCTTCGAGGTGATCGGCCGCGGCCGCGTCGGGCTCGCCCCACGGCTCGCCCTCCACCGTGCCCTCGCGCAGGTCGCGCACCAGGCTCTTGCCGTGCACCTCGATGAGGTCGCGCAGCGAGATCAGGGTGCTGGGGTTGATCGACGAGATGTAGTGCAGGTTCTTGCCGAGGAGGTGGCGGATGCGGTGGTACATCCGGCCCTCGTGGGTCGTCGGCGTGTCCGGGCCGAACCACGGCGCCTCGTACCACGGCGGGTTCCAGTCCCGGGTGTTGATCTGCGGGTGGCGGTTGCTGACGGCCTGGTGCTCCACGCCGTGCACGAAGTCGCTGACGTCCTCGCGGACCGTCTGCGTGTCGAGCGTGGCGTAGGGGTGCGCGAGCAGCTCGGGGTGGTGCTCCAGATAGGTGCCCCACATCGCCTTCATCGCCGGGATGCGGTAGGTCAGCAGCCAGTGCAGCGTGTAGGGGACGCGCTTCGGGGTGCCGGTCGTGCCGCTGGTCTTGAGCCAGCGCAGGACCGGGCTGCACGTGAGGGTGCCGCCCTTGGTGCGGGTCTCGCGCTCGATGACCTCGGCGAAGTCGTCGTAGCGCATGATCGGCACCGTCTTGCGGAAGGACGTCGCGTCCTTCGCCAGGGCGTCGTAGCCCCGCTCCTTCCAGTGCAGCGACGCCGCGCTGACACCGATGATGTCGTCGAGCACGCGCTCCTGCGCCACCTGGGGGTTCTTGAGGTCCGCGAGCAGCTGCTCGTGGGCCAGGCGGCACTCCTCGATGAAGCGGCCCCGGCGCGCCTTCCAGTGTTTCTGCCAATCCGATATGGACATGTCCACTTCTCTCCGCATGGGTCGACTGGGTGAGGGAGGGTGAATCAGAAGTCCTGCCGTCGCAGCGGCCGGGCAGGGAAAGGCCGAGCACCGGCGGTGGGGGGCCGCCGGTGCTCGGTGGTACGGGGTGGGATCGCTGGTCCGGGCCGTTTCAAGGGGGAGTTACGGCCGGGCGGGGCGCCACGTCGTCGGGGCGCCGGGCGGGTCAGCGGTCGATGAAGGCCATCATCCGCTCGTTGTAGCGGGGACCGGCCACCTGCGAGGAGTCGACGGCGTCCTCGATCTCGCGGAGCAGCTCCGCGTCGAGGCGGACGTCGGCGGCGGCGAGGTTCTGCTCCAGGTAGGTGCGGCGCTTGGTGCCCGGGATGGGCACGATGTCGTCGCCCTGGTGCAGCACCCACGCGATGGCCAGCTGCGCGGGGGTCAGCTCGTGCCGGGCGGCCACGTCCTTGATCTTCGCGGCGATGGCCATGTTGTGGTCGTAGTTCTCGCCCTGGAGCCGCGGGTCGTGGCTGCGGAAGTCGTCCTCGGGGTAGTTCTCGGCGCGGTCCACGCTGCCGGTGAGGAAGCCGCGGCCGAGCGGACAGAACCCGACGAGCCCGATGCCCTCGGCGCGGAGCAGCGGCAGCACGCCGTCCTCCAGATTGCGCTCCCAGACCGAATACTCGCTCTGGATCACGGACAGCGGGTGCACGGCGTGGGCGCGGCGGATGGTGTTCTCACCGGCCTCGCACAGGCCCAGATAGCGGACCTTGCCCTGCGCGACCAGCTCCGACATCGTGCCGACGACGTCCTCGATCGGGACGTCGGGGTCGACGCGGTGCTGGTAGAGCACGTCGATGTGGTCCGTGCGGAGCCGGCGCAGCGACGCCTCGACGACCTCCACTATGTGCTCCGGGCGGCTGTTCACCGAGGCGGTGGAGCCGTCCTTCATCTTCATCGGGAAGCCGAACTTGGTGGCGATCACGACCTGGTCGCGCTTGCCCTCCAGGGCCTTGCCGAGCAGCTCCTCGTTGTCGAAGGGGCCGTACGCCTCGGCGGTGTCCAGCATGGTGACGCCGAGCTCCAGGGCGCGGTGGATCGTGGCGATCGACTCCTTGTCGTCGGTGGCGCCGTACCACTGGCTCATGCCCATGCAGCCGAGGCCGATCTGCGCGACCTCGAGGCCCTGGCTGCCGAGCTTGCGGTGTTCCAGCAACGTGCTTCTCCGTTCGGGTGGTTGTTCTTCGGGGCGGTGTTCTTCGGGGCGGTGCGTGCCGATGACGTGCTGTGCCGATGACGTGCGTGGGGGGCGTACGTGTACGGGGCGTTGTACGGGGCGAGGGGCGGGCCCCGGTGCCGACGGGGGGAGCGGCACCGGGGCCGGGCGGGTCCGGCCGGCGCGGGGGAGGGCCGGCCGGGGTCTCAGGGGCGCGATCCGCGTACGAGCTCGGCCAGTTCGTCGAGGTCGTACGTGGCGCGCCGGGCGGTGCCGTAGCGGGTGATGCGCCCGCGGTGGGCCCACTGGCGGATGGTGCCCTCGGTGACCCCGAGGGCGAGGGCGGCGACATTGGTGGGTACGCGGCGTGCGCGCTCCGCGGGTGTCATACCGCCGCCACCTCCTTGCGGAGGTCGCCCAGCCGGAGCCACATGCTCGGGGGAAGCGTGTGCCCGGCGTCGCAGACCAGGCCGCGCAGTGCCGCCTTGCTGCTGCCGATCGAGGAGATCGTCACCGTGCCGTGGCAGCCCGCCTCGGGGCAGGCGCCGACGGGGGTCGGCTCCACGGGATCGGGGTCGATCACCCGGCGCATGGTGCCGACGAGCAGCATGATCTCGTCGGCCACCTCGCCGGCGGCCGGGTGGCCCGCCAGCCAGGCGAGCTGGGACCGCAGGAACGCGGCCAGCGCCGGGACGGTGCGTGCGGGGGGTGTCGCCAGGGCCCGCTCGTCGACGACGAGTTCGGCCCAGGAGACCAGGGTGCACAGGGCGCGGTCGCGGACGCTCGCGGTGTGCGGGTCGATCGGCAGGCGGAGCGTGCGGCTTCCGGAGACGCGCGGTGACATCCAGGCCCGGCCCGGACCGCCCAGCTCGTCGTCGCTCTCGGCGTAGAGACCGGGGAGCTCGGCGAGCTGATCGGCCAGCCGCTCCCGGCAGGGCCCGCAGAGGCGGGAGCCCGTGCCGGTGCGCCGGGTGCGGGGGCGGGGGTCGTCGTGGTCCCGGCGGCACCGGGGCGATGCGCACAGGGGGGCGGCGGTGGCGGCGGTGGCGGCCGGGGTGTCCGCGAACGCGGACACCTGGGCCGACCGGGCCGGCCGGGATTCCCGTGCGACGGGGGCCTGTGGGTTGGTCACCAGTCCCATCTCCTGTTCATCCACTGTTAAATACCCTCCCGAAGGAATGTTTTCAGCTTGTGGGTATCCGCTGGGGAGGGTCAAGGGAATTGAGCGAAGGACGCGTTCAACGTCGGGGTCCAGAAGACACAGTGGCTCGCGAAGAAGCGTGACACATGTGCGGCGCGGTGCGCAACCCCCGTTTTCCGCGGCTGTGCTGATTGCGCGTCATGCCAGGTCACGGGGCCTCTCCCCAGGAGCCGAGGGCGAGTTGGGGGTGCGGGCTGAGGAGGTCCAGGAGCATCGCCCAGTCCTCCTCCAGGGGCGAGAGGCGCTCGTCGAGCGCCGGGGCGCCGGGTGCGTAGGGGGCGCCCCAGGCGACCGCCAGGAGCAGCCGCACGATGCGGTCCGGGGCGTACGAGTCGAGGATCGCCCCCTCCTCCTGGCCGCGGCGCGCGAGGACCGCCAGGCAGTCCCTGATCTCCGTCAGCGTCCTGGCCCCCCGGTCCGAACTGAGCCCGCCGTCCGCCAGCAGCCGCAGCGCCGCCCGCATCCGCACGTCCGACTCCAGCCTCCTGGCCAGGCTCAACGCCGCCGCGAGCAGCGTCGCGGGCGCCGGCCTCTCCAAGTCCCCCCAGGTCCTGCGGATGTCGTCCCAGGCGTCCGCGAAGTGCTGGAGCATCGCGTGTGCCAGGTCCTCCTTGGACGGGAAGTGGGCGTAGAGGGCGCCCTTGGTCATGCCGATGCGGGTGGCGACCGTCTGCAGGGCGGTATTGGCGTAGCCGCGCAGGGCGAACTCCTCGGCAGCGGCATTGAGTACATGTTCCCTGGTCCGCCGGGCGCGTTCCTGGATCACCGGGTCCTCCGTTTCTCTTCGTGGCCCCCGTGGTTGTGGCAAAAGATACCCCCTGGAAGGAATGTTTTATCCCCTCAATGCGAGGAGCGGGCTGGATCGGAGTCCAGCCCGCTCGGGGTTTGTCTTTTGGGGTGTGGGGTGTGGGCGCCTGCGGCGGGACGCCCTTCGTGGGGTTCGCCGTTGTCGGGTGCGGCTTGGACGCCCTTCGGGCGTGGCCTCAGACGCCGGCCGGGCTGGGTTGGTGGTGGGTGCGCTTTCCGCTGGGTGCGGGGGCGGTTCTGGGTGCGGGTCCGATGTCTTGTGCGGGTTGTGTGCGCCTGCGGCGGGCGGCCTCAAACGCCGGCCGGGCTGGGTGTGTGGTGGGTGCGCTTTCCGCTGGGTGCGGGGGC
>NZ_JBIAWF010000044.1:0-33754 GCF_042895325.1 Streptomyces sp. NPDC001407 | reverse complement strand
CACGGCCGCTTCCTCACGCCATCACGAACGGCCGGAACACCGCCCACGTCACGGCCGACCAGCCACGATCAACAAGATCGTGTTACGAGCTCTAAGCCATCCGTACGTTCGCTCCACCGCCCAGCGTTTCGGAATCGGGGTGAATCCCCTGGTCCCGGGGGCGCGTTGGGTGATTTCCATGTCGATACCGAGGGTGGCGGCGTGTTCGACGAAGTGCTTGCGATAGCCGCCGTCGACCCACACTTTGCGGATCGTGGGGTGGTCGGCGGCGACCCGGTCGAGCATCTGGGTGCCGGCCACGGAGTCCTGGACGCTGGCTGCGGTGACCAGTACAGCGAGCAGGAGGCCGAGCGTGTCGGTGACGATGCTGCGTTTCCGGCCCACGATCTTCTTGCCTGCATCCGTACCCTGGCTCGCGGCAGGGACACTGGTGGAGGTCTTGACACTCTGGGCGTCGATCACGCAGGCCGACGGCTCGGCATTCCGCCCCTCCTTCTGCCGCACCAACTCCCGGAGCAGGCTGTTGAGCTGGGCGAACACGCCGTCCTTCTGCCACTTCGCGAAGTACCCGTAGACCGTCTCCCAGGGCGGGAAGTCGTGCGGCAGGTAGCGCCACTGCACCCCGGTCCGGTCGATGTACAAGATCGCGTTCATGATCTCGCGCAGGTCGTGCTCGGGCGGACGCCCGATGTCCAGGGCGTGCCGTCGGCGCTCGGCCCGCCAGGCCGTCAGGACCGGTTCGATCAACTCCCAGCGGGCATCGGACAGATCACTCGGATACGGACGACGCTCGGTCATGACCCGGGCGTACCGCCGGCCGACGTCGGGGTCCAGGAGCGCGGACACGGGAGTAGGAGCGCGGCTCCTGCCAGCGCGCCGGGCATGTTGGGATGAGACAGGCGCGAGCCCCATTCCGCCCCGTCTGCCACACCATCCGACCCTCAAGCCTCACCCACGCTTACAGCCCCACCAGCACCACATCCCCGGGTTGAATAAATTAGGAGATAGCAACGCAGTACAGGTGAAAACGACCTCTAAGGACGCTCGGCACCGGCTTCAGGAAGCGGTTCGCCCAGCTCCCCCTCCACGGCGTCGGCCATGGCCCGCAGCACGGCCAGGGTGCGCTGCGCTTCGGCCTCGTCGACCGTCGTGATGGCGAAGCCGACGTGGACCACGACATACGTGCCGACGTCCGCCTCGGGTGTGTAGGCCAGGCACGCCTCTCGGCGCACCCCGCCGAAGTCGACCGTCGCCACCCGCAGCCCGGCCTGATCGTGGATCTCCAGGACCCTGCCCGGAATGCCCAGACACATCGCGCTCACTCCCCTCGGAGACGGGCCGCGGCGATCGCGGCCTGCCCGTAGCTGATACCTCCGTCGTTGACCGGAACCGCACTGCCGACGAGAACCCGCAGACCCTGAGCCCGCAGCACGGCCTTTACCTCCCTGAGCAGCCGGGCGTTCTGGAAGCAGCCGCCGGACAGGCACACCGTGCGCGGCGCGCCCGCTCGTACGGCTCGCTCCACCAGGCCGCTGGTGACCTCGGCGATCGTCCGCTGGAAGGCGGCGGCAAGCTGATTCACCCGCTCGCCGCCGGCCACTCCTTCGAGCAGGGCGACGAGCGTGGGGACCGGGTCGTAGACCCACAGTCCGGCCTTCCGCACCAGCCGCCAGGGCAGAGCGTCGGCCCGCAGGGTCCCGGCAGTTGCCTCGAGAGCCACGGCGGCCTGGCCCTCGTACGTCGCGTCGTCGCAGAGGCCGAGCAGGCTCGCCGCGGCGTCGAAGAGTCGGCCCGCGCTGGACGCACGTGGGCAGTTCACGCCCCGCTCGACCATCACCCGGACGACGTCGGCCTCGCGTGGGTCGAAGCGCCGCGCGAACAACCGGATCAACGTCGGGGGCGGGAGGGGAGCGCCCAGTGGCTCGGCTCCGTGGAGGTACCCCAGGGCCATGCGCGCGGGCCGGCGCACGGCTGCCTCGCCTCCGGGCAGCGGCGCTGTCGCGAAGCGGCCCACGCGGCGGTACCGGGTCAGGTCGGCGACAAGAATCTCGCCACCCCACAGCGTGCCGTCGTTGCCGAGGCCCAGCCCGTCGTAGGCGACCCCGGTGAACGGCCCGCGCACGCCGTGCTCGGCGGCGCAGGCCGCAACGTGCGCATGGTGATGCTGCACCGCGAGCCGCCGCCCTGACGGCTGGGAACGGGCCCACTGGGTGGACAGATAGCCCGGGTGAAGGTCATGGGCGACCGCACGCGGTTCGATCCCGGTCAGGCGCACCATGTCGGCGTACGACGTCTCGAAGGCGGCCAGCGTGTCGGCGTCCTCCAAGTCGCCGGCGTGGGGTCCGAGGAAGGCATGCGCTCCGGCCGCGAGCGCGAAGGTGTGCTTCAGCTGCGCACCGGCCGCCGCGATGGGAGACGTGGCGGCGACGGGCAGGGGAAGCGGCGCGGGAGCGAATCCGCGGGCCCTGCGGAGGGTGAGGACCGTACGGCCGGCCGGGCGCACCACCGAATCGTCGTAGCGAGCGCGAATGGGCCGGTCGTGGGAGAGGCAACCGTCGGCGACGTCGGCCAGCATGCTTCTCGCCGCCGTGTCGTCGATCGCGATGGGCACGCCGGAGACGTTGCCGCTGGTGACGACGAGCGGCCGATCGAGGTCGTGCAGCAGCAGGTGATGGAGGCCCGTGGTGGGCAGGAAGAGGCCGATCGTGTCGGTGCCCGGGTGCACGAGCGTCGCGATGCGGGTACGGCGCCGCGCTGTGAGGAGCACGACCGGACGGGCGGGCGTCGTCAGGGCCGCGTGGCCGGTGCGCGGCACATGAGCCAGACGGCGGACGGTCTCCGCGTCGCGGGCCATGACAGCGAACGGCTTTGCCGGACGCCGCTTGCGGTGCCGCAGCCGGGCCACGGCCTCGGCATTCGTGGCATCGCACACCAGCTGGTAGCCGCCCAGGCCCTTCACCGCGACGATGGCACCGCCGTCCACCGCGGTCACCGCCGCATGGAGAGCGGCTTCTCCGGCGAGACCGTCCCACGACAACTGCGGGCCGCAGTCGGCGCAGGCGATCGGCTCGGCGTGGAAAAGCCGGTCGCCGGGGTCCCCGTACTCCGCGGCACAGGGCGCGCAGAGCGTGAACTGCCGCATCACGGTCCGCTCGCGGTCGTAAGGCAGGTCCTCGATGACGGTCGCGCGCGGGCCGCAGCCAGTGCAGTTGATGAACGGATAGCGATATCGCCGGTCGGACGCGTCGAGAAGCTCACCCAGGCACTCCTCGCACGTGGCGGCATCCGGCGGGATCTCCCGGGACGTCACCGGGGCTCCCCCGCTCGTGCTGGTACGTACGGTGAAACCCGAGCCAGGAGCCGGAAGCGGGTCAAGGAGTGGCCCGACTCCCACGCGGCGGACGTCTGCGAGGGATGGCGCGCCATTCCGCAACCGCTCGATGAGTGTGCCCAGTTCCTCCGGTGATCCGGAGACGGAAAGCTCGACGTGACCGCCGGCATTGAGCACCCAGCCGTCGAGCCCCAGGCCGGTCGCCACACGATGGACGAAGGGGCGGAAGCCGACCCCCTGCACTCGGCCGGACACCGTGATCATGCGTGCGACTCGGACGCGTCCGTCCGCGTCTCCCGACTCCTTCACGGCCGGCTCTTGTGGCCCGGGATCTCACCGCGGGCGACGGCGTCGCGATGCCGCTCGATGTCCTCTTCGATACGTTCCGCCAGTGGCTCGACCGCTGCGACCACGGCCGGTGTCAACCCCGTACCCAGTGAGCTGTCGGCGCCCTCGACCGCATAGACGACCAGGTGTCCGGGCATCCTGCGGAGGGCCCTTGACAGCTCCACCGCCTCGCCGAGCCCGAGCCCATGAGTGCTGGCGGTGCCCGTCTGCCAGGCGCCGTGCTTGTCCAGCTCCACCCGGTGGACCCGCCCGGGGTGCCCAGGGTGCGCGTGCGCGGCGTCCACGACCACGGCCAGCTCGGCTTCCTCCCACAGCTCGATGAGCCGGCCGGGGTCGCCGTCGCACGACGACAACCGGGTCCCGGCCGGGAGTGGTCGGCCGACGGCGCGCTCCCGCAGCCGCGCGATGATGGCGGGGCCCACGCCGTCATCCCGGCGGAACTCGTTGCCGACGCCGACGACCGCGATACGGGCGGAGACCTCCATGGCTCACTCCCTGTCATCGGATCCCGTTTCCACCATCTGTCCAACGGGCCGGGTCCGCTCGGGGCCGGGCACGTGATGCGTCTGGATGGGTCAGCGCGGGTCCGGAAGAGTGACGGGAAGCGCTGCCTGCGGTGGCATCTGGTCTCCTGATACGGCGGAGAGCGGGAAGCGAGGCCCAAGATGACCGAGTGGACCTGGGAGTACGAAGGCTACGACCCGGCTACCGAACGGCTGCGGGAAACGCTGTGCACGCTCGGCAACGGGTACTTCGCCACGCGCGGCGCGGCGCCCGAGAGCAGGGCGGGCCCGGTGCACTACCCCGGTACGTACGTGGCCGGGTGCTACGACCGGCTGGTCTCGACGGTGGCCGGGCGCCAGGTCGAGAACGAGGACATGGTCAATCTCCCGAACTGGCTGCCGCTGCGCTTCCGACTGCTCTCCGGCGAGGAAGCAGGCCCGTGGTTCGCCCTGGACACGTGCGCGGTGGCCGACTACCGGCAGGCGCTCCACCTGCGAGAGGGCACGCTGACCCGGTCGTTCCGCCACCGCGCGCCCGACGGCCGGGTACTGCGGGTCGAGCAGTTCCGTCTGGTCCACATGGGGGACCCTCACCTCGCGGCGCTACGGACCGTGTTCACGTCGGAAGGCTGGTCGGGGCGGATCGAGGTGGAATCCGCCCTCGACGGAGACGTCGTCAACGCCAACGTGCACCGGTACCGCGCCCTGGAGCGCCGACACCTCACGGCGGTGCACGTCGGCGAGGCTGGCCCGGACACCGTCCTGCTGCGCTGCCGCACCAGAACGTCGGACATCGGCATCGGCATGGCCGCGCGCACCACGGTGACCGGCTGCACCCCCGAGTCCTCGGCCAAGACCACCGCCGACCACCGGCCGGCCCACCGCCTGATCTTCACCCTGTCCGACGAAGGCCCCGCCGCCGTGGACAAGACCATCGCGCTCCACACCTCCCGTGACCGTGCCATCAGCGCCCCCTGCACAGCGGCCGTCGACCTGGCCCGGACGGCCCCGGACTTCCCCTCGCTGCTGCGGTCGCACACCGACGCCTGGGAACAGCTGTGGCGGCGGGCGGACATCCACGTGCCCGGCGAGGCGGGCCGGGTCCTGCGCCTGCACCTCTTCCACCTCCTGCAGACGCTCTCGCCCCACACCGCGGACCTGGACGTGGGTGTACCGGCCAGAGGCCTGCATGGCGAGGCGTACCGAGGCCACGTCTTCTGGGACGAGCTGTTCGTGCTGCCGTACCTGAACCTGCACTTCCCGGAGGTGTCCCGGGCGCTGTTGGACTACCGGCACCGCCGACTCCCCCGAGCGGTCCGGTCCGCCCGTGAGACGGGCCGGACCGGCGCGCTGTATCCGTGGCAGAGCGGCAGCGACGGCCGTGACGAGACGCAGACGCTGCATCTGAACCCGCGCTCCGGCCGTTGGCTGCCCGACCGCTCCGTGCTCCAGCATCACGTCGGCTCCGCCGTCGCGTACAACGTGTGGCAGTACTGCCAGGCCACGGGCGACACGGGGTACCTGCACACCAAGGGCGCGGAGATGCTGCTGCAGATCGCCCGCTTCTGGGCGGGCCGCGCAGAGCCCGAACCGGTGACCGGCCGCTACCGCATCCGTGGGGTCGTCGGTCCGGACGAGTACCACGACGCCTACCCCGGTGCCGCGCGGCCGGGGATCGACGACAACGCGTACACCAACGTGACGGCGGCCTGGGTGCTCGCCCGCGCTCTGGACCTCATCGGGAGCCTGCCCGCCCGGCGTCGGCAGGAACTCGTCGAGCGCCACGTCCTGGACACCGGCGAACTCCCGCTGTGGGACGAAATCTCGCGACGCCTCCGAGTACCCTTCCACCACGATGTCATCAGCCAGTTCGACGGCTACGGCGAGCTGGCCGAGCTCGACTGGGCCGCCTACCGCGCCCGTTACCCCGACATCCGGCGGCTCGATCGTCTCCTGGAGGCCGAAGGGGATTCGGTCAACCGGTACCAGGCGTCCAAACAGGCAGATGTCCTGATGCTCGGCTACCTCTTCTCACCGGCCGAACTCTCCGCCATCTTCCGACGGATGGGCTACGAGCTCACCGACGAACTGTGGCAGCGCACGGTCGACTACTACCTGCGACGCACCAGCCACGGCTCCACCCTCAGCGAAGTCGTTCATGGCTGGGTCCTCGCCCGCGCCCACCGCACCGACGCCTGGCGCTACTGCCGCGAAGCACTCGAAGAAGATGTCGCGGACATCCAGGGAGGCACCACCGCCGAAGGCATCCATCTCGGCGCCATCGCCGGCACCCTGGACCTGGTCCAGCGCGGCCTCACCGGACTCGAGACCCGCGAGGACGCCCTCTGGCTCGACCCCGTGGAACTCCCCGAACTCTCCGAATTCGGCTTCACCATCCGCTACCGAGGGCACTGGGGCATCGGAGTACGCCTGCAACGTGAGCAGTTGACCATCAGCGTTCCGGAATCGGAGGAGTCCGCGGTCAGGATCGTGCTGCCCGACCGGCGCATCACCATCCAGCCGGGAGAGACCAGCACGCTCACACTGGGTCATGCGACTGAGACCGGTCCCCGATGAGGTGTCGCCGGACGGATCGGTTCGACATCCGCCAAGGTCGCGATGGTCTGCCGTCGCCCGGACCGGGATGCCGGGTGCAGCCAAGGCCGTTGCCGCCCATGCCCGATTCACTCCTTCACAAGATCGCCCATGGGAGTTCGGGGTCTTCACACCGCAGGCCGGCGATCCGACGTTCCACTTCCGCGAGCGTCCCCAGCGCATGGGTGGCCTTACGGGCATTCGTGGTGATCATGCGCAGTTCCCGCAGGTCGCGCAGAACCCGGTAGCCGGGCCACTGGGCGACGTCGACTCCGTATGCAGTAGCGAACTGTTGGTAGTGCTCCAAGCCGTGGCCGAAACGGCGGCAGTGGATTTCGACCGTGACCAGGTCCCATTCGGGCTGACCGTAGGCGATCGTGTCCCAGTCGCACAGCACAGCCCGGCCGTCCTCGGTATGCAGCGCGTTACGGTGCTGCGGGTCACCTTGTACAACGCCCTCCGGCAGCGTGTAGACGACCTGCGCGAGCTCGTCGGCCAGGCGTTCGACGCGCTCGGTGAGGAATCTCAGAGTCTGTTGCGGGAGGCAGGTCGTCGCGGCCAGCGAGCGGCGGATCGCCTCGACCACCTCCAGCCGCTCCAGCTGTACCGGAGGGTCAGCAATTCGATGCAATTCGGCGAGCGGACCGGCGAGTTGAGAGGCTGCGACCGAATGCTCTGGCTGTGGCAGATAGCTCCAGAAGGTCACCGCATGGCCGTCGACGACGACCGGCTGCTCGGCCACGGCATGCAGTGGGACGGTGGGAAAGTTCTGCGTCATCAGCCAACGGACAAACGTTGCTGTCCTGGCCACGGCCACTTTGTCCGATCCACGCCGGGCGATCTTGACAACGACCGGTTCCGTGATCAGGCGCACGACGGCGTTGGTGTGCCCCCGCAACCTGACCGCACCGGCGCAATCGAGGCCGACTCTCGCACAGGCGTGTTCCAGCACATCACGCATCTCAGTCTCGTCGAAGCCACCGAAGGTGATCGTCGTTGGTGCCGTCATAGAGCTAAGGCTGTCGGAAACGACGTACCGGTGTCACACCGCCCCTGCTGACAACGCCAGAATTTCACCGAGATCATGTGCTGCCGTCCCCGAGCGTATGGCCGGTGGCAGTGCGGCGATCACGTGACGGGCCCGCGCTCCCAGGATCGGTGTCCGATGCGGCTCGGGGACACCCAGATAGGTTGCCTGTGCGAGTTCGCACGCTTCCGTGGGGCTGTGATCCTGGGCCAAGCAGATGGCCTCTTCGAGCCGGAGCAGTGCCGGGTCGATGCTGGTCCGGTCCGGGTACAAAGCGAGCGCCTGGCGCTGCACGCTACGGGCCAGGCTGCTGCGGCGCAGGTGCGTATAGGCGCCGCTCAGGTACAGCAGCAGCCGTCGCTCGGGGAAGGCGAATGCTTCTTCGCCCTCTCCGTCTGTAGCGCGGTCGAAGATGTTCTGGGCCATGTGGATGGCGTTGTTCGCTCCTTCGATATCGCCGAGCTGGGCGAGTGCTCGGGCCTCGGCGGCCGCAGCCAAGGCACCAGTCGCGCGTGGGCGGTTGTGCATCAGCAGCCGGGCCTCGCGCGCGAGGGTGATCGCGGCGTCCAGCGGGCCGTAGTAGTAGGGGAGCATCGCCGCCTGGGCTCGCACGCGGGCGCGCAGCTCGATATTTCCGCTGTCGTCGGCAGCCGCTCGGGCGGTGGCATACCAGGCCCGGGATTGGCGCAGGACTCCTAGTTTCATCAGCGCGTCGGCGATGAGTGTGGCCAGCATGGCGGTCATTTCGGAGAGCCGCACTTGGATGGCGGCCGGCTGGCGCTCGCTCGACAGGGCCTGGACTTCCCGCAGCTCGGCGAGCAGCAGGGACAGTATCGGTTCGGGGGGTGTGTACAGGTACTGTTGCCGCAAATACAAGATCCGTTCATCGAGAAGGTCGAGCTGTGCGGGGCTTACGCTGGCGGACGCCAGGGTTCGGTCCACTGATCGGCGTGCGTCATCGAGCAGTTGGTCGAACGCGTTCGTCGCATGCCCGGGGACTGCCGGCATGAGGGAGACGCCCCCGCTTTGCCCTGGCACACGGCCACCGCTTACCGCGACACCGCGCTGGCCCTGTTGGGTTTTGGGGCGGTAGTCGCCAGCAAAGCCAAGCCCCTGGGCGTCAGTCCGATACAGGCGGCATAACAAGTCGACGATGACGGCCTTCGGGCTGACCACGCCTGCCTCGTACTGAGACAGCTTGTCCACGTCCAGCTTGGGCGTGGTGGAGTCACCGGCGCACATATGCCTGTACTCGGCCGCAGCAGCTTCAAGTGACAGTCCGCGTGCCAAGCGATGGGCTCGCAGTCGGCTCACATGGCAGCATGAGTGGATTTCATCCACCAGACGCTCATTTGTCCACCCATTCGTCGTGGCACTGTCGCGCCAACGCTTGGCACACGACGGACGGTGCTGTTCGGCCACGAGCGCCACCTCCGCGATATTCGCCTCCGTGAAGGTGGAGCGTAGCCTCCAAGAGCTTCAACTGGGCTTGAGATTCGGGGTTTCCCCGAAGGTACAGGCACACGTTTCCTGAGTTCCCGGGGTTTTAGCGGAATTCCCGGTTTTCCCGGATGGCCGAGTCAGCAGCTGCCCCTCACTCTGTTTCCCCGCGCACCTGCGTGGCCCTCCCGCACTCAACTTCACAACGCCGAGGCCGAGATGACGAGCCAGAGCACCACCCCCGCACCCCGCCCGACGCTTCAGCAGCGCCTCCGACAGAGCGTTCGCCACCTCGTCGAGGAGCCCCCGCAAGGTTCTGAGCCGCAGCACGAGCGTGCCGTCGAATCCCCCGCCGGTGCTCGCTACCGGCAGACGCACGGGGGCGTGACGAGCTGGCCCGCCCACGATTACGAGGTCTACTGGGACCTCGCACGCGCCGTCCCTCTCCCCGGCCTTGGCCCCGGTGAGACCCAGTGAACGGGCATGCGGCTCCGGTCCTATGCGGCCATCTCCTGCCGTATCCGGTCCAACGCATCTCCCGCCGCTGCCCGGACGTCAGGCAGCTGCTGACCGGCGGCGCGCATAATGCGCTGCAACTGGTGCGGCAGCCGCTGCACCACCGCTTCGCCCACCGCCGCGTCGAGGGCTTCGGCCGCCCCGGTGCGGTCGTTGCCGATCAGACGGACCTGGGCGCCGGTGACGAGCTCGATCACTCGCCACTGCGGCGCCACCGTGGTCGTCAGCGCCGGCTGCTCCTCCACAAGCCGTATGGCCTCTGGTGCACGGCCGGTTGCCAGGAGTCCGCGCAAGTGGATCTCGTGCAAAGAGAACGGGTTGAACAGCGAGGTGTGCCCGGCCTGGTCGAGGAGGGTGTCGGTCTCGCACAGCACCGCGTCGAACAACTCCCGGTCGCCGAGGGCGCCCGCGGCACGGGCGAGGAGCGGCAGCGCGGCGGCGCGATCGTCGAGGGTGGGGGCGATGGCAACCGCGTGGCGCAGGCGTTCGACGGCGGCGCCGTGGATGCGGGCCTTGCGCAGTTCGTTGCCGTGCATGCGCAGGATGCCGGAGAGCAGAGCGGGGTCGTCGCCGAGGTGGCGGGCCGCTTCCAGGCTCTTGGCGGTCCAGCGGGCCGCAGTGGCCAGGCGCTCTTCGGGCAGCACGTTGCCGAGAGCGACGCCCAGGCCGACGCGGGCACGGGAAAGGAGTCGTACGACGTCACGTTCGCTGTGGCCGTCTTCGACACGGGCTTCGAGACGGGCGACCAGCGGCCACAGCTCGGCGACGGCCTCGGAGGCGTGGCCGGACTGGCGGGCGATCTCCGCGAGTCGGACCGTGGACTCGCCGAACTGAAGCATCGCCCGATGATCAGTGTCGGCGACGTCGGTCACGCCGAGGACGTGTGGCGGCAGACCCAGGCACTCCGCGACGCGACGTCGCGAGCCGACGTCCTCCAGCGAGCGTTTGCCCAGTTCCAGGGCCGAGACGTATGTCTTGTCGTAGCCCAGGAGCTGGCCGAGCTCGGTCTGATTGAGCCGGTGCACGACCCGGTGGAACCGCAGGATCGCCCCCAGGTCGCGGGTGACGAGGACAGCCTCGGCCTGCGGGGTCGCCCAGTGCCACAGCACATGACGGGCAGCGGGGCGGGGCGACGGAAGCCCTGGGCCAGCGGGCTGCGTCACGGCGTTCCTCCCCGTGGTGGGTCAGCTCTGCCGCTGGCCGTACCAGGCGGCGATGGCACGCTTGTAGCCGTCGGGCATATGCAGCCTCGGCACTTCATCGGCCGTGAACAGCCCGACTTCCTTGTGCTCATGGCTGACGACCGGCGTCCGGTCCGGGGTGAGCACGGTGCAGCCGAAGGTCACGATCAGGACCCGTCGGCCGGGGATCGGCTCGTAGATCCACACGCCCCCGTCGATGAGCGGGCCGACCTTCACCTCCCACCCGGATTCCTCCAGCAGCTCCCGCTCGATCGTCGTCTCGGGGCTGTCGTCGCCGGGCTCGAGTCTGCCCCCGGGCAGCTCCCACTCCTGCCGCTCGTTCTTCAGCAGCAACACGCGCTGACGGATGTCGAGGGCGACGGCTTTGACGGATACGGGCCAGGTCGGGGGCGTGTAGGTCATCGCTGTCCTTCGCAGTGCATCACCGGTCCATGGGGCGCTCGGAACGTAGCACGCGGCGGCCAACTTGCCACCCCCTTGGGTGGATTGTCCGAGTCGACAATCCGTCGCTGTACCCCGCTCCCCACTGCCACCGACTCTGGCCGCACTGTCCCTGATGAGAGGAGCACGCCGATGCGCGAAGCCCAGCCGTTCACGGCCCACTACGTCGACATCCAGTCGCCGCGGGCCGAAGAGATGGTCCAGGAGCGGTTACGCGACACCGGGTTGATCACCCTCGACGGCTTCACCTCCCGCAGCACCGTCCGCGACTTCGCCGCCCGGATCATGGACATCGCCCCGCACCGCGACAGCGACCCCGACGGTCTGACCACCATCCGCGACACACGCCGCCACGCTCACCTTGCCGGATACGGGGGTTTCGGCACCGGTGAGCTCGCCCCGCACACGGAACGCTCCGGTGTCCCGACCCCGCCTCGGCTCATGCTGCTGGTCTGCGGCACCCCCGCCCACTACGGCGGCACGTGCCTGCTCACCGACGGCCGCGCCGTCTACTCCGACATCGCGGCACGACGACGCGAAGCCATCGTGGCCCTCGGCAAGCCGCGCACTGCGTTCTTCGGCGCCGGAAACGGCCACGCCACGCAGGTGTTCACCGAACACCCCGATGGCCGGGTGTCCGTACGCCTCCGCCTCGACGGCCTCGGCCGCTTCAGCCCCATCGTGCAGCCCCACCTGCCACACCTGCGGGTCGCGCTCACCGCCTATCAGATCCGCCTGCCGCTCGCCGCCGGCCAGGGATACCTGCTCGACAACGAGCGATGGCTCCATGCCCGCGACGCCTTCACCGGAAGCCGCCTGTGCTGGCGGGCCCTCGGCGAACCCTGCTTCCCCCTCCCCAACGGCTTCGCCCCCGCGCCACGATCCGTCACCAGGCCGACCGCAGCTCGCCAGGCGGTCCCGTCATGAGGACCTTCGAGATCACCAATCGCAGGAGTCACGATCCCCGAAGCACCGCCCAGACCAAAGCGCACGAGTACCCGATCGACGTCGACGGCATCATGGGCACGATCCGCGCCACCCTGGACAGAATGCCGCTGGCCAACACCGTCGAGCATCTACTGCTGCGCCTGCGCGGACACATCCAGCTGCTCTTGGCAGAGATCGAGGCCAAGGGTTGGGCGCGGTACGGCCAGGACAACCCGATCCGTCTCCTGGCCACGGCCGCGAGAGACAAGCTGAACGACGAGCCGAAGGCGGAGCCGGTGATCGCGCGCTGCCTGTACGCCCAAGAGCTGGCCCGCGTGTGCCGCGAACTGCTCGCTCTCACGCTCGCCGGGCCAGGACTCGAGCAGCATCACCTGGCAGTCGCGTCATGAGCGGCCATGCACGGCCTCGACGCCGAATCGTCTGGTACGACCTTGTTGGCGACGTGTGCAAGTGGGCCTACGGGGTCGGCGTCGTCGCCACGCTGGGACTGCTTGGACAGCTCGTCCACCTTGAGCACCACCACAACGCCGCCGCACCGAACCTGCCGCCGGTCAGCGTGCCCGACCTGTCCCCCGAGGAGTGATCGCCTGTGGACCGCTCTCGCGCATACCCGGGAAATCCGCACGCCTCCTCGGACCACAGCAGTGTCACACCGCGTTCGAGGGAGAAGAGCATGACCTCGGCACCTTGCCCCGCGATACAGGGCCAGCGAACCGAGCAGGCACCCCCCGGTGCAACGCAGCGTCTGCTGCTCCTCGACCTGGACGGGGTCCTGCTCGATACGCGGCCGGTGATGCAAGAGGCATGGCGTGCGGTCCAGCAGCGCCATGGCATCGATGTGCCGTTCGAGAAGTACGAGCAGCACTTGGGGCGCCCGTTCAACGACATCATGAGGTGTCTGGGTGTGGCTGACGCCAACGCCGTGCATCAGACGTACACGGAGATGTCGAAGGCTGTTGCGCATCTGGCCCTTCCGTTCGCGGGTGTGCAGGAAGTGCTCCATACCTTCGTTGCCCGGGGGTGGCTGCTCGGCGTTGTCACGTCCAAGCCGCTGGACCGTGCAGCTCCGTTGCTGGCCCAGCTCGGTTGTCCTTTCGGCTCGGTCCGCGCAGCGGGCGGTCCTGGCCGGGGCAAGCCGGCCCCCGATCCCCTGCTGCTGGCGCTCGTGGATCTCTGCGCTGATCCGTCCCAGGCCACGTTCGTGGGCGACACGGAGGTGGATCACGAAGCCGCGCGCCGTGCTGGTGTCGCCTACGTCCATGCGGCCTGGGGCTACGGCTCGCCCGGTGACCCGGTCCCCCCGACGGCGCGCGTCCCGAAGGACCTCCTCCGGCTCCTCGACGAGAACCAGTGCTCTTCGCCGTTCATTGAGGGGAGCTTGCTGTGAGCCTCACCGTGCGGAGCCCCCTCGTCCTCGCCCGGACTTCCACCGATGGGCCGCCCCGGTGGGTACTCGTCAGGGCATCCGCCCCGTCGGTCGCACAGACCGAGCGGACGGCGACTGAGGCCCTCGAAGCTCGGGGTCTCGACCCACAGGAGTCGGACGACCGCGTGCAGGCCGTGATGGCCGAGCTGGAGGCATTCAGCTCCCACCGCGCGCTGACACCGGGCGGGGCCTCATGGCTGCACGTACAGCACGTCCCGGTGCGCCGTCTCGTCGGCCAGGTCGTCCGCAAGCTGCTGGCGCTCAGTTCGTGGGAGCCGTTCGCACAGGCCCCTGGTCCGATCGCGCCCGACCCGCACGAGGCACTGATCGGGATGCGAGAGACCAGCTCCCGCGAGTACCACCTCTACACCGTCACCTGGTCCGGCATCGCCTACCTCCTGGGCGCACCGGCTCCACGGAATCCGATGCAGGCTGCGCCGTTACGGAAGCTCACCGCTCCCCACGCGGACGTCGCGCCTCTACCGAGCCTGGTCCCCTCGACGCTGCCGCAGTCTGAGGTGTTGGCATTGTCGTGGTCCTCCCGGCACGCCGAGACCCTCTTGCCGGTGCTGAAGGAACTGGCTCACGGCGGTCATCGCAGTGTCCTGGTCGATCTGGCCACGGACGCCGCGGAGCGATGCCCGGAGCCAGCGGTCCCACCTGTCCGCCTGTGCCCGGCGCCGTCCGGTCTCCTCTCCATCTCCGGCACGATCTCCGGCCTCTGCCTTACCGGCGAGGATCCCGCCGACGGCAGCAAAGTGGTCTGTGTCCGGGAACTGGCTGTGCGGCTGGACCGGTTCGAGCGTCTGGCGGCCGCCGTTCTCGAGACGAATGGCGGCTGCACCCAGCCGTCCTGGCGCTCGACTATCCGAACGGAGACCTGGCTGGACGGCGTGCTCGCCGCCACCCGGCCGCACACTGTCCTGGTCAGCAACGACACCAGCCCCCTGGGCGCGCTCGCTGTTCACGCCGCCGAACGCCACGGCATCACCACGGTGTACGTCCAGCACGGGGCATGGGCACCGCAGTCGGTGGCGTGGCCTGCCTTGCACAGCCGCCACATCATCGTCATGGGCGAACGAGACATCGCTCCCGCGAAAGCCTGGGCACGGCACCCGGAGGCCGAGATCCACGTCCTGGGGCAACCGCGCTTCGACGCCCTCGCCGGTCTCGATCACAGCAGCCAGCGCCGTTACCTCCACCAGTTGCTGTCCGCCCGCCCAGGGCACCAGCCGGAGAAGATCGTGGTGTGGGCCTGCCAGCCCTTCGGCCCCGACCTTCTCAGCGCTCAAGCAGACCTCATCCTGGACGGCCTGCGGAAGACCGAGGGGGACTGGGGCCTGGTCATCGCGCCGCATCCGGCGCAGAGCCCCACCGCCTTCGACCACGTCCTCGAAGAGACCGGCAGCACCCTGGCTGCGATCGCCGAACCGAGGGTCGGCGCCCGTGGATGCCTGGCCGGCGCCGACGCAGTGGTGAGCGCCTACTCCACCTGCGGCATCGAGGCCGCGCTCCTGGGCATCCCCGTCCTCGAACTCACCCTTCCCGGGCGCACACTCGGCCTCGCCGACCACGGCCTCGCCGAACGCTGCGATACAGCCGACGACATCGCCGACACGCTGAGCAAACCGGAACGGCCAGCACGCGTGCCCGCCGACACGGTGTGCCACTGGCGCGGCACCAGCGCCAGGGACATCGCCCACCTCATCGTTGACCGGTCCCAGACCAGCCCGACGTAACCACGTCCACCACTGTGCCGCGGGCACCGGCCCCGGCGTACCGCAAGTCGAGAGAGAGGGAACAATGACGCACCTGACCGCCGACAGCATCGCCGAACTCTTCACCGGGGCCGTGATGTTGGCGAAGAACGGCGACAAGGCCAGCCCTCGTGGCATGGCGACGCGCGAGGTCCTCAACGTCAGCATGCAGCTGATCCAGCCCAGGGCACGGCTGCTGTACGCGCCGCCCGCGCGGATCATCAACCCGGCCTTCGCGGTGGCCGAGACCGTCTGGTACTTGTCCGGCACCGATGCGCCGTGGATCTACGAGTACAACGGACGGCTTCGCCACTACACCGACGACGGCGTGCTCAAGGGCGCCTACGGCCCGCGGATGCGGAACTGGGCGAGGAAAGTGGACCAGCTCCGCAGGGTGGTCGAGATCCTCAAGGAGGATCCCGACTCTCGCCGGGCCCTCATCCAGCTCTACGACCCGGCGCGGGACGCCGCCGGGCACAAGGACGTCCCGTGCACCCTCGGGTTCCGCTTCCAGCTGCGGGCCGGCCGCCTGCACATGACGACGAGCATGCGCGGCCAGGACGTATGGATCGGCATGCCGTACGACCTGTTCTTCTACACCACACTGCACGAGTTGGTCGCCGGCTGGCTGGGCGCCGAACTCGGTGAGTACCACCATCAGGTCGGCTCCCTACACATCTACGAACGCGACCTCGACCAGGCCAACGGCCTGACCGACGTCAACGCGAGCAAGATCATGCCCGACCTCACAACGCCGTGGGACAGCTTCGACAAGCTGCTCGTCCGGGTCGAAGCCGGTGACGAAACCGGGCACCCGGGCTGGGACGCCATGGCCGCGACGATGCGCGGCTACCGCCGGTGGAAGGACGGGGAACACGAGCAGGCACGGCACACCGCGGCGACCGCTGGCGGCCCGCTCGGGGAAGCTCTGACCGCCTGGTACGACGAGCTGACCCGACGCGCCGACGCCTCCGCCCCAGCCGCAAGGGAAAGGTGAGGCTGCGGTGGATCAGGTACCTGCCGTCATCCTCGGCCTGTGCTCCTTCACGCACGACTCCGCCGCCGCTCTCCTGGTGAACGGCGAACTGGTCGGCTTCGTCGAAGAGGAACGCCTCTCCCAGCAGAAGCACACCCGCGAATACCCTCACCACGCCATCGCCTGGCTCCTCGACCAGGCCGGCCTCACGCCGTCCGACGTCGATGCCGTCGCGTACAACTTCCAGCCCGCCCGCTACCTCGCCGAGACTCCCGCCGCCGCGCGCCTGCTTCTCTCCAGCACGACCCGCCCCCGGGCCCTCCCTCGCGCCATGGGGTTCACCAAGGTCGCCCTGCGCACGCAGCGACGACTCCAATACCTCCGGCGGCAGTTCCCCCGAGCACGGGTCACCCCCGTACTTCATCACCGCGCTCACCAGCTGACCGCCTTCACGGCCTCGGGATGGAGCGAGGCGGCAGTCCTCGTCGTGGACAGCCTCGGCGAACGCCAGACCACCACCATCGCTCAAGGCCACCATGCCGAACTCCCCCGCGCCCGCACCCTGGAGGCGATCTACGACCCCGCTTCGCTCGGCTATGTGTACGGGGCGGTCACAGAGCACCTCGGCTGGCGACGCGGCGACGAGGAAGGCACCGTCATGGCGTTGGCGGCCCTCGGCGACGCCACCAGGTTCCGGCCCGTCTTCACCCGCGCACTCCGCACCACCGCCACCGGCTTCGCCGTGGACCCGGCCTACTTCCCCCCACGGGTGCTCCACTCCGGCTACGCGAGGATCTCCCCTCTCTTCACCGCCCGCACCTGCCCGCCGCGGCATCCGGACGAGCCACTCCAGCCAGTCCACCAGGACCTCGCCGCAGCGCTCCAGGAACATACCGAGCAGGTCATGCTCCACCTGGCACGCCGCGCCCACCAGGTCACCGGGTCGCGGAGGGTGTGCGTGGGCGGGGGCGTGGCCACGAACTGCGTCAGCATCGGGAAGATCATCAGGGAAAGCATCTTCGACGAGGTCTTCGTCCCGCCCGCGCCGGGCGACGCCGGCACCGCGATCGGTGCCGCGATCGCCGTCCACACCGACACTGGCAGCCGGCAGCCTCTCGACGGTGTCGCCCGTACCTGCTACCTCGGGCCGTCCTACCCGCAGCCACATCTGGACCTCGCCCGGTGGCCAGGACTGGAAGAGAAGACCCTGGGCGAGGAGACTGCGGACTTCCTCGCCGACCAGCTGGCCCACGGAATGATAGTCGGCCTGTTCCAAGGACGCGTCGAAGCCGGTCCCCGCGCCCTGGGAAACCGGTCGATCCTCGCTTCCCCTCTGGAGGACAGCGTTGTGGAACGGCTGAATGCCACGGTGAAGTTCCGTGAGCCGTTCCGCCCGTTCGCCCCCATGGTCCTCGCCGAGAGGGCCGATGAATTCTTCACCCTCGGCCAGGACGCCCCGTACATGTCCATGGCCTCCCAGGTCACCGACAAGGCCCGCGAGCAGATCCCCACCGTCGTCCACGCCAACGGCACCTCCCGGCTCCAGACCGTCACCGCCTGGCAGAACCCCTTCATGCACGACGTCCTCCGGGCATTTGCACACCGGACCGGCGTCCCCGTGCTGATCAACACCTCGCTCAACGTCAAGGGAAAGCCCATCTGCGGCACCCCGGACATGGCCCTCGAATGCCTCGCTACATCCGGGCTCGACGCGCTGCTGTTGGAAGGCCGGTGGATCACCAAATGAAGATCGGATACAGCTTCTGGGGATTCCTCGGCAACGGCATCACCGACACCCCCGACGGAGGCCGCAGCCACCGTCAGCCCTGGATCGACGCCCTCCTCGCCCGTGGCCACGACATCGTCTTCCTGCAAGCCGACCGCGACCGGCTCGAAGCCGGTGACACCGTCACCAGCCCCTACGCCTTCAACACCGGCCTCCCCGACATCGACGTACTGTTCCTCGAATGGCGCTGGCCCATCGAAGGACGCAACACCACCCCCTGCCACACCCCGGGCCACACCTGCGACCTGCACCGCCAGTCCGAGCTCCTCCTTCACTACACCGCCTATCGGCGCGTGCCCACCGTGATCTGGGACAAGGACCGTCAGCTGCGGGCAGACAGCATCTGGCGACGCAACCCCGCCGTCGCGGTGTGCGAGGCCGCCCTGGAACCCAGCCCGGGTGCCCGTACCCTGCTCTTCCCCGTCGACGACCGGCTGCTCGCCCAGGCCGACCCGAACGCCCTGGCGAGGAGGCCCCGCGAGGTGCCGCTTGCCTATGTGGGCAACCAGTACGACCGCGACGACGCCTTCGACCGCTTCTTCGCCCCGGCTGCCTCCTGCTTCGAGCACCGCGTCGGCGGTAAATGGCCCCAGACCGGCCGCTGGCCGCACGTCACCTTCCTCGGGCGTATCCCCTTCGCGGACGTCGCCCGCCTCTACGGCAGTGCCCTGGCCACGGTCCTGCTGCTGCCCGAGCGGTACGCCGCGGCGGGCCAGATGACACAGCGGATCTTCGAGGCCGTCCTCGCCGGGTGCCTGCCACTGGCCCCGTCCAGCATCCGGCACGTCGAGCACTTCGTCCCCGAAGAGCTGGTGGCCCGCTCCGGCGGCCACGTAATCCGGCGGATCACCGAACTGAAGAAGATCGTCGGCACGCGCCAACACGCGGACCTGATCTCCGCCTGCCTCGACCGCCTCGAGCTCTTCCGCCTGAGCCGCCAGGTGGACACGCTGGAAACCGTCCTCGACTCGATCACGAGCACTGCTGGAGCCACCCGATGAACCCGCGCCCCCGGGCAGGTCTGCCCGGATCCCCCGGATGTTTCTCGGCAGCCCGGCCATCTGGCCACCGGCGTACCCCTAGGCTGGAGCACCATGAAGAAAGTCGCCGTCGTCGGCTGCGGAGGCAGCGGCAAGTCGCACCTCGCCCGCAAGCTGGGCGCGCTCCTCGGCGCACCGGTGACGCACCTGGATGCCGCGTTCTACGACGAAGAGTGGAACGAGCTTTCCATGGAGAAGTTCGCCGAGGTGCAGCGAAATCTGGTCGCCGAGCCGACCTGGGTGATCGACGGCAACTACAACTCCACCCTGCCGATCCGGCTGGAAGCCTGCGACACGGTCGTCCTGATGGACGTCTCCACCCCGGCCGCCCTGTGGGGGATCTTCTCCCGGCAGATCCGGCACGGCGCCGGCCACAAGGGCAACGGGGTGCACAACCGGATCCACTGGGGCGTGATCAAGTACGTCGCGACGTACCGGCGCAAGATGCGGCCCCGCGTCCTGACCAAGATCGAGCAGTTTGCCGCCGGGCGCGCCAACGTGGTGCTGCTGACCAGCCGCCGCCACACGCGGCGCTGGCTACGACAAGTCGCCGCCGAGCACAGCTGAGCCGCTCGTACCCCCAGCGGGGGTGCGGCGCATGATCAGCAATCCGTTCCTCGAGGCCGAGCGGCATCGCGATCTTTACGGCCATGCTTCCCGGCTGGCCCGCCGGACCAGCGCTCTCATGCGCGCCAAGACCACCGGCCGACCGGTACCCGACACCATCGTCCACAGGCTCAGGAACCATCGCGGCACTGGCGCACCGCGGCCTGAGCTGGTGGTGGACATCGGCTGCGGGCGCGGTACCACCAGCCGGGTCCTGGCCGAGCAGCTGCGACCGACGCGGCTGCTCGGCATCGACCTCGCCCCGGCGCTCCTGGCCGATGCCCGTGAGCGCGCGGGAAGGGTTCCCCGCGTTCGGGTGGAGTTCATCCAGGCCGACTTCCACCAGATGCCGCTGACCGACGGAACAGCCGGGGCCGTGGTGGCCGCGTTCTGCCTGTACCACTCACCGCGGCCCGAGCGGGCCCTCGTCGAGATCGCCCGAGTCCTGGCGGGCGACGGGCTCGCGGTACTGGTCACCAAGTCGCTCGACAGCTACCGCGAGTTGGACGCCCTGGTCGCCACGGCCGGACTCGACCCGCGCGCCCAGCAGCGCGAGAGCCTCTACACCGCCGCGCACAGCGGCAACCTGGCGGACTTGGCGAAGACGTCCCTGGAGGTGATCGCGACCCACCACGAGGAGCACCTCTTCACGTTCGACGGCCTTGATCACGCAGCGGAATACCTCGCCACGAACCCCAAGTACCGCCTCGCCCCTGGCCTGTACGGCAACCCGAGTGCATTGGCCGCTGCCCTCCGCGAATCGGTCTCCGACCGACAGGTCACCACCAATTCTGTCATCACCTACGTCGTGGCCCGGCCCCCAGGAGGCCGACCGTGACGACCGCGCACTTCACCAAGGACTATGGCGACCCCGGGCAGGCGGCTGAAGCCGCGCGGCACTACCACTGGCTGGCCGCCCACGCCCGGCCGCTCCTGCAGCCGGCGCTCATAGCGGCCGACCCGGCCAGCCTGACATTCGAGCGCATCGAAGGTCGGCACGCCGAGCCGCAGGACCTGCCGCGGCTGGCCGGCATGCTCGGTGATGCCCACGGCGCCGCCTGGACCCGCGATCTGCACCAAGCCTCTCTCAGGACACCGCATTCCTCCCACGACGGCACCTGGTTCCCCGACTACGTCTCCTGCCGCGAGGCCGCCCTGCGCAAGCGGCTGGAGCAAGGACACCTGCCGAACGCGTCGGTCCTGGACGTGCTGCTCGCGCTCGTGAAGGAGATCGCGGAGGGGCCTGCCGCCTTCTACAAGGACAGCAACCCGCGGAACTTCCTGATCACCACCGACGGCACCATCTTCACGATCGACACCGACGACCTCACACTCGCCCCCTTCGGATACGACCTGGCCAAGCTGATCACAACGCTGATCATGACGTACGGACCAATCGAGCAGCCCGGCATCGCCCAGGCGCTGGACCTCTACAACGAGGCCGCCGCCCGTCACAACGCTCGGCTCGGCACCACGGACCTCCAGCGCCTCTACGCCTTCGTCACGCTCCACATTCCCCTGACTGCCCCGTACGCCGGACGCAACGGCTACCGCTTCTGCGTCCCCGACTCGGAGGCCCCACATGATCACGACGGAACTCGTCTTCGTCCGGCACGGAGAGGCCCAGTGCAACGTTGACGGCATCGTCGGCGGACCCACCACGTGCACTGGACTCACCGGCCGCGGCCGCGCCCAAGTCACCCTGGCGGCTGCCCGGTTGACTGCCGATCACCGTATCGCGCCCTTCACTGCGATCTACGCGGGTCCCCGAATCAGGCTTCAGCAGACCGGCGAGATCCTCAGCCAGGCCCTCGGCCTGCCCCTTCGCACCAACACCGGCCTCGATGGTCCCGTCCACGGCGCAGCCGACGGCAAACCCTGGACAGAGGTGAAAACCGCTGCCGGAGGCGGACCACACGCCCACCCCGACCAGCCCTGGGCGGAGGGCTCCGATACCTGGAACGGCTACCTGCAACGGGCCAGCTCCTTCCTCCGCGATCTCATCACCCGGCACCAGGGCGACCGCCTGCTGTTCGCTGCCCACGGCGAGACCGTGATCGCCGCCCACACCCTGCTACTCGGCCTCGGGCCGGGTACCCATGCCAGCTTCACCACCTCCCACGCATCCATCAGCCGGTGGCAGCACCACCGTAATCGGCTCGGCCAGCACCGCTGGCTGCTCGACTGCCACAACGACACCGCGCATCTCGCAGGACCAGCGGCGGAGCCCACGCCATGAACGCCGCCTCCGACGACCCGCGCATCCAACTCGCCCGCCGGACCGTCGGCGCCGTCACCGCCATCGCTGACCCAGCACTCCCGCCCCATGTACTGCACCTCGTCGACAGCCAGGGGAACACCTACTTCGCCAAGCAGCACGGACGACCCACCCGGTACGCCCAGGAGGTTCGGGCCTACACCACATGGGCCCACCACCTGCACGGTCACGCACCGGAACTGGTCGCCCGACAAGACTCCACGCGCACGCTGCTGCTCACCGCCGTCCACGGACAGGGAGGCCAAAGCCTTCCGCCCGGGTCCCCCGAGGAAGAGCAAGCGCACCACGACGCCGGACTCGTGCTCCAGTCTCTGCACCGGGGCACGCAAGGACACAGCGCTGGCGCCCTGGGCACCGAACTGGCCACTCGTCTACGGAACTGGATCGCCAAGGCCGAGCAAGCCGGACTTCTCTCGAGAGCCGAGCCCCGACTCCTCGCCCGGATCGCCGACGAACTGGCCGCTACCCCCATGGACAGCGCTGTCTGCCACCTCGACTACCAGCCCCGGAACTGGATCACCGGAGACGAGTTCTGGGTCATCGATATGGAGCACATGCGGCGTGATGCCCGCGTGCGTGACTTCGCCCGGCTCGAATTCCGCCGCTGGCAGGCAGCACCCCACCTCCGCAACGCCTTCTTCCACGGCTACGGAGCCCACCCGACCGCCACCGAGCAACGCCTCCTCGAGCAGTTCGGCGCCATCGAAGCCGCCACCGCGCTGGTCCGCGGACACGAGCAAGACGACCCCGTCCTCATCGCCCACGGCCGCACTGTCCTCTCACGCCTGGGCTAGCCGCTCCCCACACCAACCCCTTTGGAGGTTCCCGTGTCACGGACCCACTCCGCCATCACCCCGCCGGTCATCCGGCGCGCGGTCGTGACGGGCGCCGCCGGGTTCATCGGCTCCCACCTCGTCCATGCTCTCCTCCAGACAGGCGCCACCGTGATCGGCGTGGATCGTCGCGGCCCCGCCAGTGACGAATCCGCAGCCGCCAACCTCAACGTGCTGCACCAGCTCCAGGGCTACATCCCTGTCACCGCCGACCTTCTCGACTGCGCGATCGACCCACTACTCGTCGACGCGGACGCCCTCTTCCACCTTGCCGGTATCCCGGGCGTACGACCCTCGTGGGGACCGCAGTTCAGCGAGTACGTCCACTCCAACATCCTCGCCACCCAGCGGGTGATGGACGCCGCCACCCGCATGCGCGTCCCCCGCCTGGTGGTGGCCTCGTCCTCCAGCGTCTACGGGGTCACCAGTGGCGGCCCCAGCATCGAAAGCGACCGCCCCCGTCCAGCCTCTCCCTACGCGGTCACCAAGCTCGCCGAGGAACAGCTGTGCCTGGCCCATGCCGCCCGCGCCGAATGCCCGACGTCCGTCGTCGCCCTCCGATACTTCACGGTCTACGGACCCCGCCAGCGCCCGGACATGTTCATCCGCCGCGCCCTCCACGCCGCGTTGACCGGGCACCCCCTGCGCTTGTACGGAGACGGGCACCAACGCCGGGACTTCACCTTCATCGACGACGCGATCACCGCCACCATCGCGGCCGGCACCGCCCCGAACGACACAGGCATCGTCAACGTTGGCGGCGGAGCCAATGCCTCCCTGATCGACGTGATCAACATCGCCCAAAGCCTCACCGGCCGGGAGATCGACGTTCGTGCCGACACGGCACGCAGCGGAGACGTCCTGAGCACCCGAGCCGACACCCGGCGGGCCGAAGCCGCCCTCGGCTGGCGGGCCACGGCCGACCTGCACAGCGGCATGCGCACCCAGATGGAGACGCTCGCCCAGACCGCCTACAGCGCCGCGGCCTGACCCCCGGTGCGGAGAAGGAGATGCCGTGGAAGACCCCGAAAAGGCCCGGATCGACGCCTACTTCCGCCGGATCGCCGCGCAGTTCCCTGTCAGCGGTCCGATCAGCTTGCTGATCATCACCCACCTGCTCCCCGAACGACCGGCCTTCCTGTATGCACTGGCCCGCACGTCGACCATCGCAGCCGTACTGCCCAAGCCCAAGTCCATCAACCCGCAGACCCTCCAGGCGGTCCGCCGCACCTACGCCGTGCACGACCTCAGCCGCGACCTGTTCGCCGACCCCGCCAGAGCCCTGGAGTACCTGGAGAAAACCGCCTCGAACCACGACGTCGTCCTGCTCGACATCGGCGGCTACTTCGCCCCTGCCCTCACCACCCTGACCGACAAGTTCTCCGGCCACATCCTGGGCGTCGTCGAGGACACGGAGAACGGCCACCAGCGGTACGAGGCACTGGACGAACTCCCCTGCCCGGCCTTCTCTGTAGCCCGCTCGCCCCTGAAGCACTGCGAAGACCACCTGGTCGGCCGCTCCATCGTCTTCTCCACCGACGCACTGGTCCGCACCCGAGGCGACATCCTCACCAGCCGCGGCGCCTGCGTCATCGGCTTCGGCAAGGTCGGCCGCACCATCGCCCACACCCTGCGCGCCCATGACCTCCGCGTCACCGTCTTCGACAGCGACCCCGTCAAACGCGTACAGGCACACTCCCAAGGCTTCCGCACTCCGCCATCCCGCATCGAGGCAATCCACGACGCCGAACTCGTTCTGTGCGCCACCGGCAACCTGGCGCTGAGGCAAAGGCACTTCGAAGCGCTCCGCAACGGCGCCTACGTCGCCTCGGTGACCTCCTCCGAAGACGAACTCGAACTCGACGCGCTCGACGGCCTCTATCAGCGGACCCCCGTCGGCGATCACCTGACCCGCTACGAGGTGACCGGGCACTACTTCTATGTGCTCGCCGAAGGAGGAGCCGTCAACTTCGTCCACGGCGCGGCGGTCGGTACGTACATCCACCTCGTCCAGGCCGAGATCCTCGCCGCTACCGCCGAGCTCAGCCGCGGCGGGTACGACCCCGGACTGCACGAAGTGCCCTCGACCATCCGTCAGACCATCGCGCAAGTCTGGTTTGACCACTTCGACAGCTGATCATTCGCATTCCTTCTGCGGTGCACACACCCATCACGTTCCATCAACGGGAGCCGACCATGGTTGCCACACGCCGACACATAGCTATAATCCCCTGCCGCTGGGGGGCCTCACGATTCCCGGGAAAGCCACTCGCCATACTCGGCACGATGCCGCTGCTCTGGCACGTCCACCGACGCTGCCAGCAGGCGCACCACATTGATGATG
The DNA here is from genome assembly GCF_042895325.1 of Streptomyces sp. NPDC001407. NCBI lineage: Bacteria > Bacillati > Actinomycetota > Actinomycetes > Kitasatosporales > Streptomycetaceae > Streptomyces > Streptomyces sp. NPDC001407. The sequence goes on along the minus strand of NZ_JBIAWF010000044.1, from coordinate 8,357 downwards.
CCGTCGTCGCAACAGACGACGACCGCATTGAAGCCACCTGCCGCCAGCTCGACATCCCCTGCATCATGACCGGCGAGCACCCCACTGGCACCGACCGAGTCGCCGAGTGCGCGCAACACCTTCACGCCGACGCGTACATCAACGTACAGGGCGACGAGCCGTTCGTTGCCCCCGAGGCAATCGACGCCGTATCGGACGCACTCGCTCGCCTGGACACTGACGTCTTGGCTGTCAATGCCTACGCGACACTGAGCGACGCGGCAGCCGTCCTCGACCACAACGTCGTCAAGGTCATCGTCGGCGACAACGACAAGGCTCTGTTGTTCTCCCGGCAGCCGATCCCGTACCCGAAGAGCCACCGTCCCACCTATTTGCGGCAGCTCGGTCTTTACGGCTTCACCCGTGACGGGCTCGGACTGTTTCAGCGGCTGGAACAGGGACCCGTGGAACGCGCCGAGGGCATAGAGATGCTCCGGCTCATCGAACACGGTCACGGAGTGCGAATGCTGGCTGTATCGGACAACGGGATCGCCATCGATACACCAGAAGACCTCGAAAGGGCGCGCGCACTGCTGTGACGGAATACGCCGACCTGTCCGGGTTGGCCGAGCGGCGTCGTGCGGTCGGCCTGCCCGAGGCCGACATGGACAACGACGCGCGGCAGCTGGCCGGAAGCCTGGTCAACGATCCGCATCCGTCGTCCGCCACTGCCCTACTCGCCGCGGCGGCAACCGGCACCTGCGCCCCGCTGTTCGAGAAGGCCGCCCAGGCGGACGAAGGCTGGGTACGCGCGGGGACCGCCTTCGGCGCCGCGGCCTACGAGGGCGATCCCGATGCGGTACGGGAGGGTGCGCTGCCGAGCTGGAGCCGGACGAGCGTGCCCTGCTGGTCGAGCACTGGGGCCATCAGATCAGGGAGTTCCTGCGCCTGGCCGGGGGGCTGGAGGAACTGCTGGAGCAAGAGCGAGCGCACCGCAAGTCCGCGGGCGAGCCGGGGGTCCGGTGGGCCGTCGCGGCGGCATGACAGCCCTCGCCTCCATCGACGGCGACGCGCCCGCGCTGGCTGCCGTCGTCGACCGGATCGCCACCTGGGACGATCCCGGCGTCCCAACTACCTGGTGCCGCGCTTCCAGTTCGCCTCCCAGCAGGCCCTCGCCCTGGCGAACGCCTGCTTCTACCTCGCAGAAATCCACGGCACCCACGTCTCCAACCGGACCGTGGCAACCGGCGCCGGCGAGCTGATCCAGCGCCAAACGCGCTGGCCGCAGCGACGCCGAGTTCGACCCCACGAGCGGCGACGTAGCCCCCAGGCTGGTGGCCTTCACCGCAGCCGCAACCTGGCTGGCCACCCTCCCCAAGGTCCACCGCTCGCACGAAACCGCACACCTGTCCCAAACTGGGCTGCGCCTGTCTGCAACTCAAAGCCCGTTCTGTTCGGCACACGCCGGACTGAGCAGGCGGGACGGCTCTGCGAGTACTCCGAGGGGCGTCAACTGATCGGCTGGGTGTATCGAGACACGAAGGCGCGTTCGGCATCGGAGAGACGGCGGGGCCGGTCGGTGTTGAGGTTGTAGGCAACGATCGTGGTCGTCGCTTCGGCATACAGGCGATTGGCGTCGCGAATCTCGTAGGCGAGTTCGAAGGTGGCTGCGGCGCCCTTGGTGACCCAGACGTGCACGTCGACCGGTTCCTCCTGGTAGTTCAGGGGGGCTCGGTAGTCGACGACGGAACGGGCTACGACGAACGCATTCTGGCGGCGGCCCTCTTCGTCAGTGGCAAGCACTTCCCGGAACATCCTCGTACGTGCTTCCTCCATGTACCGGAGGAAGAGGGTGTTATTGATGTGCCCGTTGGCGTCGGCGTCGGACCATCGCAGTGGGCAGGGGTAGGTGTACCTGTTCACAGGAGCTCTTTTCACAAGAAGATCTACCAGGGGCAGGCGGCAGCGGGAAGTTTGCCATGCCATCTCTACGAGTGGCCTGGTGCCGCGCGGCACCAGGCCACGCACCGGCTCAGACCTGTCCAGTCGCGCTTCGGAGGCCGGGCACGGTGCCGCACCGAGAGAGGTCTTCCTGGATTTCACGGAGCAAGCGCTGCTCCTCGTCGAGTTCGCCGAGGATCTGCTCGATACGCGAGGCGGCGGCCTCTCGGGGACTGGGCAGCGCGATCCGGGTCAACGTCTTCATCTCGGCTCGGGCCTCTGCCGGCAGGGCTCCGCGCGGTACGCGCGCGATCACCGTGTCGGGAGAGATCTGCGTGACGCCCCATTCTCCGAGTGCTTCCTCGACGGCCCAGACCACGTTGCGCCGGGACGGCGAGAGGGTCAGCTGGCAGTCGGACGCCACGAGGCGGCTGAGGGCAGGCAGGGGGATGCCTCCCTGCCCGGCCTGCGCTGCGGCCTTGTCCGCACTCTCCACCACGAGGCGGGCGGTGTGGACATCGGCCGCACGGAGCCGCTCGGCCTCGGCGATCCGCTCCTGGGCCCGGTCGCGCTCGTGTGAGGTGTTGTGGGTTTCGTTCACCCAGGCGTTACGGGTGCCGCCCAACGCATCCCGCTGGCTGTCCGGTTCGGCCTCGACCCAGGTCATGACGACGAACCGGCAGTCGGGCATGATCGCGGGGTATGCCACGTGACTGACGATCTCGATCGTTTTCCAGCCCAGCGTCGGCACGGTGGCGAGGAAGACGTGTCCGTCGCGGTGTTCGACGAGGTCGTCATCCGATTCCCAGATGTGCTGGACGTCGGGGTTCTTCCGGACGTCCGCGATCAATTCCTGGAGGTCCGCGTCCTCGCCGTGGGTGGAGAGCGCGAAGCGGAGCATCCGCACGAAGACCGTGGCGTGCTTGTGCCAGTCGTGATAGGTGGCGCGTCCCTCGGCGGTCGTGAGAGCCCAGCGGATCAGATTGGCCCGGGGCTCCATCACCCACGGCCACAGCTCGGCCATGGCGGCGTTGTAGGCGAGAATGTTCCAATTACGGTCGGACAGGTACGTGGGGCTGGGCATCTGGCGGTCGATGAGCAGCCTCAACGCGGGCTGGACCTCGCGACGGCCGTCCGACGGTGTCCGAAGGTAGGTGCCGATGTTGTGAAGCAGCAGGGCGTGGCGTTCTTCTCGATCGAGCTTCAGCACCTCGGCCAGGGAATCGCACTGAGCCTGCGAAAATCTGGGCGTTGCTCCCCGCTCGATGTTGCGGTAGGTCCTGACGCTGACGCCCAGGGCCCGGGCGGCGGGCGGCTGCGTGAGGCCGGCGGCCTTGCGCCACCGTTTGAGCATCGCACCGAAGCCCATGTACTGGCCGGCGACTCCGACGGGCCGCGAGGCGAGAACCTCCTTCCCAACAGCGTCGTTACTGCTATCGCTCCGCCGCTGCGCGACCATCAGCCCTCGCTCTCATATCGTCGACCTGGTGGGAGAAACCCGATTTCGGGCAAGAAAAAGGGGGCAGCGTAATCACCGGCCCCCACCCCGCCATGTCCCCGTAGACGATACGCAAGAATTAAACGATCTTGGCCATCTGTGGCGCGGGCCACAGCCGACAGAAAGGCCCGCCCCAAAGTTGATCAATTCACCGCGACGCCGCCATCGATCAGCCGGAAACGAACATCCCCCCGTTCCGGTCGGACTGTGAAATCGGCAAATCCTTGCCGATTTCCGTTTGCATCCGCCCCGGCCGGTCCAGGCCGGGTGATCAGGGTTCCCCCTCAGGCCGCCGGAACACTTCATTCCCCTTGCAGCGCAAGCGACTTACAAGCTGTCGGCGGGTCGATCAGCACGCACCACACAGGTGCACGATACGGATAAAACGGTCAAATTTGCCCGATTGACTGCTTCTTAACCCTTGGCTTAAATCCTTCTGACCAACCGGTTCAACGGGGGCGCCGTGACGCCAGACAGGAGCCCATCTTGGGGATCACATCCGGAACACTCCGGGTGATCTCCCCCACTGTCCGCGTATCGGCCAGCCTTCTCTCGACACAGGTACAAGGGGTTATCGATCGCCAAGGCGGATTATGGAGAGTTCCTTAGCCAAGTCTGGATCTTGAAGCGGTTCCCGCATATGTTCGTCGTCCGCCCGCTGGGCACCTCGCCCTGGGGCAGATGACGAACGGAGCAGGATGCGGGACACGCAGTCCGGACAAGCTGGGCCGCCCCCAGAAACAGCGACGGCGTCCAAGAGGTGCAACTCCAAGACGCCGAACGCTAAATGGCACTCCCGCCCGCAAGGGCCGGAGATTTACCCACCTTCACCGCACCGGCCCTTTCTACGGGGCGTACCGGAGCGGCTTCACTTCAAAGGAGAGTGTTGCATGCCGACTGCCCTGTGCAAAAGACTGGACACTACGGCTCGTGCGGCGACCCGTCTCCCCTCCCCTGCCGTCTGTTGGTGGCCAGCACCCTGCCGACGGCCAGGGCGGCGTAGCGGGGGTGACGCCTGATGGCTCGCATCCGCACGATCAAGCCGGAGGCGTTCGTCTCCGAGTCCCTCGCCGCCTGCGCGGTCACCGCCGAGCGGACGTTCTTCGGGCTGCTCACCCAGGCCGACGACCACGGGCGTCACCGGGACCACCCCGCGATCATCGCGGGCACGCTGTGGCCGCTGCGCCCCGAGCACACCCCACTGGACGTCGAGGACGATCTCCAGCAGCTCGCCAGCGCCGGACTGATCTGCCGGTACACCGGGTGCGACGGGCGCGGGTACCTGCACATCGCGGCCTGGGCGAAGCACCAGAAGATCGACCGGCCCAGCGCCTCGCGCCTGCCCCTGTGCTCCACACACGACCATGAACAGCGGTGCGGTGCCTGCAAGACCACCTGCGGCCAGACCCCTCACCCCGATCACACGCCGAAGCCGTCGGTCCGCGTCATCGAGGACTCGGAGAACGCTCCGCGAGGGCTCGACGAGCCTTCGACGAACACTCGACGAGTCCTCGCGAGCCCCGCGCAGCCCTCGCCGCCGGTGAGCGCCCCCTCCCCCGCACCGACGGAACCCTCCGCGCCCTCCCCTGGGCGGCCGAAGCCCTCCGCTCCCACAAGAGGGCACAAAGTCGCAGGTCAGGACACATTCGACGAGGATTCACCGAATGCTCGTCGAGGACTCGCCGAGCCCTCGACGTCTGGATCTAGGATCTTGGATCCTGGATCTATACCTACGGGGCGCACAGCGCCCGCGCCCTCGTCCGTCTCGGCCAAGACCCTGGTCGGCGAGTACGTCGCCGCCTGCTCGCACCGGCCGCCGGAGCGGGTGCTGGGGCATCTGGGGCGGGAGCTGAACCAGCTGATCGCCGAGGGCATCGCCCCCGAGCACCTGCGCGCCGCCCTGGAGCGGCTGCGGAACAAGGGCCTGAACCCGAGCGTGCTGGCCAGCCTGGTCAACGAGGTCATGAACGCGGCCCCCACTGCGGTCAGCTGGCCCGCCCCGCAGACGGGCGGCGGGTACACGCCGTGGATGAACCCGGCGGACGACTCGGCCTACGAGGAGGTGCTCTGATGCGCACCCACCGCGACCCCGAACGCCTCTCGGCCGCCTCGAACATGGCCCGCTTCCAGCGGATCTTCGCCGAACGCGGCATGCCCCCGGGTGGCATGCCGGTCAGCGACACCCCCGAGCCGATCCCCGCGCTCGAGACCGCGCAGGCACGGATCCCGCGCCTGTACCGCAGTGCGGTCGCCGACCATCCGCAGGTGGCCGCCTGGGTACGCGCCATCGCCGACAGCGCCGAGGCCCCGAACGTCCGGGCCCGTCGGCAGGTGACGTACGGTCCCTCACTGCTGCTGGTTGGACGGACCGGGCGGGGCAAGACCCACGCCGCGTTCGGCGCGATCCGCAGCCTGCTCGGTGCCGGCATCGACGTGCGCTGGCACGCCACGACCGCCGCCGACCTCTACGCCGAGATGCGCCCCCGTCAAGGCGCCGATCCGGAGTGGATGCTGCGGCGCATCATCCGCGTCCCGGTCCTGATCCTCGACGACCTCGGAGCGGCGAAGTCCTCGGAGTGGACCGAGGAACTGACCTACCGGCTGATCAACCAGCGCAGCATCCACCAGCTGCCCACCCTGGTCACCAGCAACCTGCCCATCCGTGACCTGCGGGCGCAGATCGGCGACCGCGTCGCCTCCCGCCTGACCGGCATGTGCGAACAGGTGGTCTTCACCGGCCCCGACCGCCGCCGCCAGGACCCCGCCGCCTGACTTCCCAGATCTCGCCGCTTCCAGCACGCCCTTTCACCCGAACCCCCGCGATGAGCGCTGCCCGCACGCGCCCCGGGGGCGAACGGAGCACCCACCCATGCACACCCGCACCACCGCCCTGCCCGCACCCGCCTTCCGGCGGCTCGGCGACAACACCTGGCACGACAAGGCCGCCTGCATCGGCCTCGACCCCGACGTCGCCGACCAGTTGTTCTTCCCCACCCCCCGGGCCCGTAGGGACATCGCCCAAGCCAAAGTCCTGTGCACCCAGTGCCCCGTCCGCCGAATCTGCCTGGATGCCGCCCTGGAGAGCGAGAGCCTCTACGGCATCCGCGGCGGCCTGACGGAAACCGAACGCCGCCCCCTGCACCACCAGCTCGACCGCCGCCTCGACGGCGACCGCGTCGACGCCGCACTGCGCGGCATGGACGTCCACCTCAGCGGCGCCGAGCGCGCCGCCGTCGCCCGCCTCGCCTACCTCCACGGCTTTACCGCCGAACAACTCGCCTGGACTCTGAAGGTCAGTGAGGACTGGGCCACCGACCTGCTGCGCAACGCGCATCTCGAGATCGAGGACCGCGACCGCTACTGGGACGAGACCCACGGCCAGGACCAGCCGACGGACGATGCTGCCTGCGGCACCACGACGGTGTCCGGGCACCTGGGACAGGCCATCGACCGCAACAGCCTCGGCGAGGCCGCGTGAACCACACCACCACTCCGGTCGGCGGCTGGGACCGCGCCGCCATCCTCACCCTCGGCGCCGCCGGCTGCGCCCTCTCCTACGACGCCCTGCAGCAGATGGCCGTCGCCATCCACATCCGCGGCCTGCTGACCTACCTGTATCCGCTGGTGATCGACGGGTTCATCGGCTACGGCGTCAGGGCGCTGATCCTCACCCGGACCGCACCGTGGCGCGCCCGCCTCTACGTCTGGTCACTCTTCGGCACCGCGACCACGGCGAGCATCTGGGCCAACGCGTTGCACGCCGTCCGCCTCAACGCGCTGAACCACGCGTCCGGCTCTGGGCTGCGGCTCGGCGACATCACCGTCGGCATCCTCTCCACTCTGGCCCCGCTCGCTCTCGCCGGCGCCGTCCACCTGTACATCCTGATCACCCGCCACCAGCCCGCCCTCAGCGACGCAACGCACGGGCTGGTCCGCGCGGAGCAGCCCGCACCCGGGGACCGGTCCGCAGAAACGGTCCGCACGCCCGAGGCAGCCCTCACCAACGGACTGGTCCGCAACGAGACGACTGTGTGCACGGACCAGCGGAGGACCGCCGACGCGGACCGGTGCGCCGACCAGGGCCGCACGGCCGACGGTCCGCAGGAGAGGGTACGGACCGGTCCGCACCAAGGCGAGGGTTCCGGACAGGCCAGCGGACCGGGCCGCACGCCCCTGGCAACAGCTGCGGACCGGGCCGCGAAGACGGTCCGCCCCCTCAGCGGACCACGCACCGAGGCTCCCGGCAGTCCGCTCCCGCAGGCGCCAGCATCACACGAAGACCTCGCCGCCGACCGCGAGCGGACACGGTCGCACCCGCAGGAACTGGAGACGGAAGCATCGGGTTCGGTATCCCTGACCGGACTTGCGGGCCGGTCCGCACACGCAACAGTCCCGGCACCCGGCCTCCGGGCTGCGGACACGACGGTCCCCCGGCCGTCGGCGAAGGTTACGGACCGGTCCGCTGCGGACCAGCGGACCACATCCTCGGACGCGGTCGCCGTCCTGCGGACCGGTCCGCAGGACGGCGCGGACCAGCGGAACGCTGGCGCCGTGGACGGGCAGAGCGGGGACCGGTCCGCGACCGGTAGCGAATCCGAAGAGCAGGACATCGAAGAGCTCCTGCCGATCGCCCGCGCCGCGGTCCAGAGCCACGGCCGTATCAACCGGACTGTCGTCCGCAGCGGCCTGCGCGAGCACCAGATCCAGGTCAGCAACCAGCGCCTCGGTCTGATCCTCCAACGCCTGCGCGAAGAGGCCGCGCTCGCAGCCTGACCACCCCTCTCCCCGCCTTCACCCGGTTGTGCCGCGGCCCGTTTCCCGGCCGCCGCACAACCGGCGCCCGAGAAGGAACTTCCCAATCGTGTTGTCAAGCTGCTCCCGTGACGGGGGGTGAAGAGTGAAAGCACTCTCCGTCTCGGATCATCGCCCACAGAACGTT